>JBFHVL010000007.1:0-31081 GCA_041589565.1 Kangiellaceae bacterium
ATGGCTAAAGCTGCGGCAATAACTAGTAAAATGCCACCTGAGGCTTCATTAGCCGTAAACTTTGCCCACAATGTACGAATATCTAACAGTGACATAAATTACCCTGAAAAAATTTAAGGTATAGTTATATGCAAAAATCGCTATCTTATAAAATCGTTTATAATTGACACATCATTCGATTTTTGTTGATATAGAAAAATCTCGCTTCGGAGGGCATCATGGCTCGGCTTAATTACCACCACTTGCAATACTTTTACTGTATCGCTAAAACGGGCTCAATCGCACGAGCCTCTGAAACACTTCACATTACTCCGCAAACATTGAGTGCACAGTTAAGTGCGCTCGAAGATCAGCTGGGTTATCAGCTTTTCGACAGAATAGGAAAGAAGCTGGTATTAAACGACCTGGGTAAAATGACTTATAGTTATGCTGATGAGATCTTTTCATTAGGTGACGAGCTGATTAATTCGATAAAAAATCAGTCCAGTGGTATCTATCATCGATTTACCATTGGCGTTACCGATGTCATCGACAAGGTTTTTTCTTTTAACTTTTTAAAAGAAGTTTACTCAATGGATGAATCTATTAAACTCGTTTGTAAAGAAACCAGCCTAGACGTTTTATTGTCGGACCTTGCAGTCAATAAAATTGACGCCATTCTCACGGATACACCTTTGCCATACAACACATCGGTTAAAGCGTTCAATCACTTTCTTGGAGAGAGTGGCTATACATTTTTTAGCTGCAAAGCCTCCGCTCGAAAGCTTAGGAAAAATTTCCCATATAGTCTCGATGGTCAATACTTGTTGATGGCAGGCGAAGGCACTGAGCAAAAGGCCAATCTGCTGGCCTGGTTTGAGCAACTTGATATTAATCCAATCATCATTGGAGAGTTTGACGATTCGGCCTTGGCTAAGTATTTCAGTCAGGCAGGCTATGGTGTGTTTTGCTCACCCACGATTGTGGAAAAAAATACGATGAAACAATTTTCAGTTTCGGCAATTGGTAGAACGGAAGAAATCACAGAACGCTATTATTTAATCTCGCCAGAACGTAAAGTAAGGCACCCCGCAGTGCAGCATTTAATTAGTTCAGGTAAGGCACTTTTGGAGTCACCCATACATTAGTCATCAGGTAAGTTCGGTAACGAGTTTGCATCTTTAGGCGTTGCCAGCTAGAGTGGTAGCCTCATTAAATAAAATAGGGAATCAATCATGGAAAGACATTTTGTGATGACAGCATTTGGCTACGCTATTGTTGGTTTGTTATTAGGCATATATATGGCGGCAACACAAAACCATATTCAACACGTAACACATGCTCATATTATGTTACTGGGTTTTGTTGTTTCCTTTATCTATGCTGTTTGTTATCGCCTTTGGCTTAACTCGTCAGGTTCTTCGCTATCCAAGTTACAGTTGCTAACGCATCAAGTAGGAACACTGGGTATCGTGATTGGGCTTTATTTGCTTTATTCAGGCACACTGAAAGAATCAATCATTGGACCTATACTCGGAATTTCTTCCATTCTGGCTTTAACTGGACTTATTTTGATGAAAGTCATGCTAATCCAATCGTTTAAGTCGGTAAAAAGTTAGACGCAATTCAATTACCAACGTTTTCGAGCCAACTGATCTTTTTGGTTGGCTTCGACCCAGCGCTCACCTTCATCGGCTGTCACTTCTTTCTTCCAAAATGGAGCCTCTGTTTTTAGGAAATCCATGATAAATTGCGCCGCTTCAAAACTGGCTTCTCGATGTTGAGAAGAGACACCTACAAAAACGATTTGATCATTGATATTCAATGAGCCGACTCGATGTATTAGTCGCACTCGACCTATCGGCCAACGTTCTTTAGCTTTTTCTACTATTACCTTTAACGCATTCTCTGTCATCGCCGGGTAATACTCCAGATGTAATCCTTTAATAGAGTGTCCTTGATTAAAGTCTCGCACCAAACCAACAAAAAAAACGACCGCTCCGTCTTGCGAATTATTGTTAATAAGCGCCTGGTACTCTTCGGCAACATTAAAATCATTCTCGGTCACTTTAATCATAGCTAATTCTTGATTGTGGTCCATCACTAGCCGCCGGTCACAGGTGGGAAAAAGGCTATCTCGGCATTGTCATGTATCTCCGCATCGCCTTGCACCATTTCCTGATCAATAGCCGCTAGTACATTACCACTAAGCACATTCTGCCAGTTATCACCCTTCGCCATAAGTTGATTCTTGATGTCATCGAGTTTCATTTCAGGCTGATAATCTAAGGTTAGTGACTCACAGCCTAAGCGCTCTCGCAGTGACGCAAAAAATAAAACATTAATCACGTTTCCAGTCTCCGCTTTTTCCACCAGACTTTTCTAATACTTTAATCCCTTCAATCACCATAGATTTATCCACAGCTTTACACATATCAAATAAAGTTAATGCTGCTACGCTGGTGGCTGTTAGGGCTTCCATTTCAACACCAGTCTGGCCTTTGAGCTTGCACATACTTTCGATGCGCACTCGGTTATTCGCCCGATCAACTTCAAAATCGACCTGTACTTTCGATAAAGCCAAAGGATGACACAAAGGGATAAGTTGACTGCATTGTTTAGCACCCTGAATTCCAGCAATACGCGCTACCGCCAATACATCACCTTTGGCATGCCCGCCAGTTTCAATTAACGTCAGTGTTTCTGGGAGCATAGTAATAAAGCCTTCGGCTACTGCGACCCGTGTAGTAGCGTCTTTGTCCGACACATCCACCATAGCAGCTTCGCCTTTAGCATTAATATGGGTTAATTGCTGCGACATCGTTACCCCCGAGTCTCACAGAGTGAGGCCTGAGCCAGTTTTAAATGCGGAACAAAGTTACACGGTTTATGAGTAGAATCGAGCTGCTCTTTAATAATATCGTCCCATCCTGTGCGACAGGCATTGGTAGAACCTGGCATACAAAAGATCACTGTACCGTTCGCCATACCCGCTATAGCACGTGACTGAATTGTAGAGGTGCCAATTTGTTGAAAAGAAATTTGCCGAAACAGTTCGCCAAAGCCTTCCACCTCTTTATCGAATAATACCGATACCGCTTCGGGAGTGGAGTCTCGCAGAGTAAAACCGGTGCCACCAGTAATGAGTATCGCTTGCACACTGCTCGATGCAATCCAGCGCGACACTACCGCGCGGATTTGATAAATATCATCTTTCACAATTAAATGTTCTTCGACGTTATGCCCGGATTCACGAGCACGTTCAGCCAGCAATTGACCAGAAGTATCGTTTTCTTCGGTGCGTGTATCAGATACGGTTAACACCGCAATAGTCAGTGGAGTAAACTCTTTATTGGACAAATGGCCCATACATCACCTGTCATTTTGTTTGCTTAACTATAACAATTAACCAATAGCCGCCAGTTCTTGCGGCGTATTGGTATTCAACAATTTATCAGGCTCTGAGCAGTTAACAGCTCGAGCACCAATAACCTCAAAAAACTGTTTAATGGAGCGGTCGGCATTATCATTTTGCAGCACCTGCTCCAAATAGTGCCTGATTGAGTCATCAGCTGTGATTACCATAGGAAACTGCGATTCGCTAAAATAGACATGGTGATCTAGCTTTGCGTAGTCAATGAGTTCCTGAAGTAAAGCATGATCTAACAAAGGCATATCCACCGGGATCACAAGGAAGCGTTTGTCAGGCATATGCTCAATCGCACTGAAAATCCCCGCCAAAGGACCTTTCTCGATAAAACGGT
Source organism: Kangiellaceae bacterium (assembly GCA_041589565.1). GTDB lineage: Bacteria > Pseudomonadota > Gammaproteobacteria > Enterobacterales > Kangiellaceae > Pleionea. The sequence goes on from JBFHVL010000007.1 coordinate 3,744, forward strand.
CGGCGAGACCTCCGAACTTGTCACCACTCACCATCACTTTATCGCAACCAGCTTTGAGCAGTTGCTCTAAGGCAAAATCCAACAAACTTTGCTGTGGATTTAGAGGATGAGGTAGCGCAGCCTTATCTTGTTTCATCCGTCTGGAAAGACCACCTGCAAGAACAATTCCGATCATCGAACTAGCTAGCCTCCCAACATCGCCAGGTGTCGTGTTGAGCCGGTATTGCCCTGATGCAAAAAATGCGACGCTTTTTTCTGAGTAACATATTCAATAACTTGCTGCTGCAAAGCACTTACATCATCTTGTTGGCACAAGTCGCGGAGCGGTAATCCTTGTTCGCCAAACAGACACAAGTGCAGCTTGCCTTTTGAAGACACCCGTAAACGATTGCAGCTATCACAAAAATCTTTACTGTATGGCATAATTAAACCAATACGACCAACAAAGTCCGGATGCTGAAACTCCTGTGCGGGACCAGCACTTTGGCTACGAATTACTCGAGTCCAACCTTGCTCCAGCAATTGTTGCTTTATGCCTTCGCCGGCAACATGATTTTGTTTAAAAAAAGTGGCGTTATCGCCTGTTTGCATTAATTCAATAAATCGTAAGGTAATTGGTTTATCTTTAATCCAATCTAAATAATCGTCGAACTCATTAAAATTATATTGACGCAACAGTACCGCATTAATTTTTATTTTCGACATGCCTAGTTCTGCAGCTCTTGTTAAGCCTTCTAGGACTTCATCCAGTCGGTTATGACCCGTAATGGCGTGAAACATACGAGGATCAAGACTGTCAATGCTGACGTTAATGCGATCAAGACCGGCATCAACCCAACTTTTAATTCGTTTAGGCAATTGATAGCCGTTAGTCGTTATGCCTACCGACTGAATACCAGGAGTGGTTTTGCAGGCTTCAATGATCTGTGGAATATCTTTACGAACCGCGGGTTCACCGCCGGTTATACGAATCTTTTGAGTGCCTAGATTGGCAAAGGCGCTTGCCAGACGTTTAATTTCAGGCAACGTGAGTTGTGTCGCACATTGCTCGCCTTCTGGCTTCTGATAGCCATCGGGTAAACAATAATTGCATTTAAAGTTGCAGATGTCGGTGACTGACAAACGCAGATAATAAAATCTGCGGCCAAATTCGTCTTGTAACATATTACGCCTTTCCAAATACGGGAGGCCAAGCGATTTCTCTCTTAACCCTGGTAACTCATACTCAAAACCCAATGCTTCGATTATGGAGTTACGGCTGATAGACCTTATGGCGAGAACTTACAGTAGTGTTCACTGGCATTCCCATCACTTAGCTCTAACAGCTCGGTGTCAATATTAGTTCACTATACTCTGATTGGAAGGTGAACTAAATACCTCTAAAGAGGTGTGATTTGTTACAAGAGCTTACCTGATGCAGAGGCAAGCTCTTACGTAACCTTCTGTTATACCTAATAGTTTGCTGTGAACATTAACCAGACTTTGTCGGTATCTACGCCGTAAGTATCAGCACTGTAACTGGCATACTTAACCAGAAAGGAGTAGTTTTTACTGATGCCGAAATTGGCCACCAAGTCAATTTCATCACCGTAACTGGCACTACCTTGATCTGCAGAAAAGTCGTGGTAAATCAAAGCGAGTTTTGCAGGTCCGGCTTTACCAGAAACTTTTAAGTAAGTATCTTGTACGCCTGCATCGGGAGTGGACAGAAACATATCGGCAAAGCCCTGAAATTTATGTAATGTTGCCAGCGGCGTTGCAAAACCCTTGATGCCATCATCACTGCCGAGAACTTCATAACCCACAGTTAATGATACCGGTTTAAAGTCGAAGCCAATTTCAGCCAGCATATAATCGGCTTGAAAATCAACAGGAGCATCGCCGTCATCACTTTGCGTAGCCCAGGCAAGATTCCATTTAGCAATGCCGGCTTTGCCTTTGTAGTCGATACCCACGGTAGTGCTACCAATTTCTTCAACATTGTCGGGATCAAGAAAAATACCAGTAAATCCCAGCTTATGATCAGCACTTAATGAATAGCCTCCGTGAATCACATGATGATCACCAAACACATTGCCACCGAGAATATTATTTACATTGTGAACATAGGCATACGCCACAGTAAAGTCGTCAGTCACCTTTTGGCTTAGCATCAGTGCATCATAAGTTTGTTCATTTTGGCGCCAACCAACGCCACCCACAAAGCGTTGCCCATCTAGATTAATACGCTGACGGCCAGCAACAAAAGTGGTCCCATTATTCGAGTAGCTTAGGTTAGCAAGATTGAGGTCGGTACCGTCAGGATCAGCCACAACAGAATATTGCGCTAGTCCATTAACCTTACTGTTGTAATCGTCAACCGGTGCCGCAACATTGTCCATCTCAACATTAAACTGCCAATTGCCGAATTTGGCGCTATTAAAAGTTAAACGTGTTCTGTTTGTTAATGCATCGGCATTTTCAAGCGCATTATCCTGACTTACATTTTCATAACGCGCTCGAAACGATAATTTTGCTTCACCTTTTTTTATCGCTTCAGCGAATGAAAACTCTTCTGCATGAGCTTGACTAACTAAAGCGACAGATACAGCAAGAGCGACTTGAGATAATTTTTGTAAGCGGTTCATTATTCACACCTTTAATCTGGAAATTAAATATAGCGATAGCAGATATTCTTGCTGGAATAAAGATTACTCCTACACTGCTGCCATACCTTGATATACATCAATAGAAATTCAATAACTGTGCCTGCTACCCCAAAGGTAATAGTTAGAAAAGATTTGATGTACGCTGACCCGAAAATCATAGCGGCCTACTCTAACTTTTTAGCATTTTTCAAAGCTGCATATCAATATAACATTTGCAAAGCGCCTTTATATACAAGCTTTCATAGTTGCAACATATAAGGAAAAGTTTAATTGAGTTAGCCTGGCTTAAGATCAATGCGAGGTCGAGTTAATATAGAGAAGTAGCCAATAACAAAAATAAGGTAAGCGAAAAACCAACTGACCGCACTCAGTTGAATCAACACTAGATAATGCCCAGGCAACAACGATAGCAAAATCGTGCGGCTCAGTGCGGCAACCAATACTAAAATAAATGCAGGCAACATCCACCTGGGACTTTCAATAGTACGTCCAGTGTGTCCTAGTGATACTCGGCAAATCATAGAGAGGATCATAGTGCCAATAGCACCTACGGTGAGTAAATGCCAGGCAATGCTGGTAGAGAGCCATGAATTCATTAGACTCAATGCCATCATCGACCATGCCACTGGAATAAATACATAAGAAAGGTGCAGTGTCCAAAGCAAAGGATGTTTAATCGTTATCCAAAAACGCCAACGTGCCCACCGAATAAAATGCAACACGGCACTTATAGCAAAGATAGCAGAAGTGATATGGTCAGATACCCACTGGTTAACACCCGCCAGATAAAATAACAATAATATCCAGCTGCTGGTCAGCGCTAAATTATCTAATAAGGGAAGCCCCTGAACCTTCTGAGTCTTAGTCCCATTGGCGGTGAACATAGGTATAATCCTACCGCCAATCACCGTCATTAAAAGAGCAATTAAAATAAGCGCACTATAAGTTACCTGCAGCATGAGTGAGTGATTGCCATTAATCTGGCTGAGGTGCATGACTCCATTGAGTATCGCGAGTATCAACAACAATGGTATAAAAAATAAGTTTCTCAACTGCCTAACCTTTATAATTGGATAAGCAAGAAAGATTACTGCTAAAAGTAAAAAACTAATGTCAATAGCCGCCAGTATTATCGGAGAGAACAACTCCCCCCATAAGAATCCAATTCGGGCTAATAGCCAGATACCCACCAATAAAGATAATGGCCAACCGTTAACACTTTTTACACCCGTCCAGTTTTGTACCGCTGTAAGCAAAAAACCAACTACAATAGCGGTCACAAACCCAAAAATCATTTCATGTACATGCCAAAATAATCCGCCTCCATAGAAAGGTACAAACATTATTCCCGATATAACTAATGCCCAAATAACAGCAGCGCATGCTGAAAATAATGCACCAAGTAAAAATAGAGGCCGAAAAGCCAATCCAAGAACAGCGAGGCGAGGCTGTGCAACGGCAAATGGATGACTATTTTCAAAAGTTTCACTCATAATCTAAGCGCTCATGATTGGACGGGAGGTTAGTTTGATTATTGTTTCAAGAAATTATTAGCAATCGCTTCTCGCAGTAACTTTTTATGCTTCTCTGATTTGATGGACATATACATTACCAACATACAGATTGCCAGTATTCCATACAGCAACATAAAGCATGCAGTGTGAATTCCGACTAAATCAACCGCTACACCGAACATCACAGGTAATGAAAAGCCACCCATTGCTCCTATTGTCGCTACAGCACCACCAACACTTCCCATATGATTTGGATAATAATCGTATATCACTTTATATACGCTCGCCCGCCCAAATCCCTGAGCGATTCCAATAACAAAAATTAAGAAGGTGAACACCCAAACATTTATTTCTATTGAGAGATTGACATCTTTTTCAACACCATGAATGGTCATAGTTGTCGGCGGATAACTTAAAAAGAACAGGCAAACCAAGCAAACCCAAAATACACTCCAGTTGACAGCGCGTCCGCCGTAACGATCGGAAAACCACCCTCCCAATGCTCTGACCATTGATGACGAAGTTACGAATAACAGAGTCAGCCCCATTGCAGACTGCAAGTCCAGTTGATAAGCACGCATATAATACTGGGGTAACCATAATATAAGCGCTAAAAAACTACCAAAAACAAAATAGTAATAAAGTCCAAACCGCCATACCTGAATCTCCTTCAATGGTGCGAGGTGATGGTTTAAATTACGATCTCGTCGCTTTTTCATATACGGGGTTTCTTCTGGCGCTATCATCGCGAATAACAAAACCATGACCAACATACCAACTGCGTAAAATACACCTATGGATTCCCACCCCCAATATCGAATTACGAGCGGTGCCAACGCCAAAGTTATGGCTGCTCCGGCGTTACCCGCGCCAAAAATTCCCATTGCATATCCTTGCTGACGTCGCTCAAACCATGCAGTGACATAGCGAATACCTATGGTAAACGAAACGCCCGATATTCCTATAACGAGTCCAATAAACAAATAACCCGCATAAGTATCCACCCAACGTAAACCAAAAATTGCTGGAATAATGATTAGCATCTGTGTCAAAAATAACTTACGGCAAGAGTAAATTTCGCATAGAAGGCCCACTGGAAAACGAAGAAGCGCCCCAGTCAACATAGGTGATGCGAGTAACAGTCCAAACTCGGTCGAACTCAAAGCCAGACTTTCTTTGATGTTGATGCCCATCACGGCATACAGTGTCCAGACAGAAAAGTTAGCCGAAAATGCCAACGTTGCCATCAGTAACACTCGCCGCGCCTGTGTTTCGTGAAACTCCATAGCCTACTCACTTAATATGAATGAATTCAGTTTATCGAAAATTGAAACTTATAAATGCAGTCTACTCACATATAATCCTAGCCAGCAAAAAATCATCTTCCCAACTACCCCATTATAGGTAATAGCTCCGATTCTGCGCCTGCGGACGCGCCAGTAGCGATACTCCCTTTGGCTTAATCCAACCAAATATCTCAAAGAGCTCTCATCTCGGTCATTGATACAGGTCAATTTTTTTAAGCCTTTATTGGTAGACCATCATGCTGTCGAAAAGCTTTAAGGCTTAACCCAACTGATTGATACATGAAACATCATGTAAGGGGATACACAATGTCAAATGAAGGCACACTAAATCTACTCAACTTTAAAGATCCTAAGATAAAAACATTACACATAACCTGGTTTGCGTTTTTCTTGAGTTTTGTGGTTTGGTTTTCTCACGCACCATTAATGGTATTTATTAAAGAAGCATTTGATCTGACAACCGCTCAAGTGAAGGCTTTGTTGATTCTCAATGTCGCTCTGACAATTCCTGCACGAATTGTGATTGGCATATTAGTGGACAAGTTTGGACCACGAATTGTTTATAGCGGATTGCTCATTGTCTCCAGTTTTATCTGTATTGGCTTTGCCATGGCAGACAGCTATCAACAACTTGCATTGTTCCGCTTCTTGCTTGGTTTTGTTGGTGCCGGATTTGTCATAGGTATTCGCATGGTCGGTGAATGGTTTCCGGCAAAACAAGTAGGTGTCGCCGAAGGCATATATGGAGGCTGGGGTAATTTTGGTTCTGCTGCCGGTGCCATGTCACTACCAACCATTGCCTTGATGTTTGGCGGCGAAGATGGCTGGCGTTATGCCTTGGGACTAACAGGTGTTCTTGCAGGACTCTACGGTATGTTTTACTACACCGCTGCGCGAAATACCCCTAAAGGCTCCACCTACTTTAAACCTAAAAAATCCGGTGGACTGGAAGTTACCAGCAAAGGCGACTTTTACTTTTACCTGCTAATGAATATTCCCATGTATGCGGCGTTAGGGGTACTTGCATGGAAACTAAGCCCGACTGGCGTTGGCTTACTCACTCAGGACACCATGTACATCCTTTGGATTGCGCTGATTGCTTTATTTGCGTTTCAAACCAGTGCTATCTACAAAGTTAATAAAGAAAACCTGGCTCATGGAGTTCCAGATCTTGAGAAGTACAAGTTTAAACAGGTCGCCATTCTCGATGTAGCCTACTTCGTAACCTTCGGCTCTGAACTGGCGGTAGTCTCTATGCTACCGTTATTTTTCCTAGAAACTTTTGAAGGTTTAAGTCCAGTTACAGCGGGGCTACTTGCCTCGGGTTTTGCATTTATGAATCTGGTTGCCCGTCCAACAGGAGGATTCTTCAGTGATCGATTCGGTCGCCGTAAATCACTCATGTTCCTGATCGGTGGACTTGCTATCGGTTACTTTGTGCTTGGCAATATTGATAGTAATTGGTGGATACCAGTAGCCGTCATAGCCACTATGTGCTGCTCTTTCTTTGTACAAGCCGGTGAAGGTGCAGTATTTGCCATTGTTCCATTGGTTAAGCGACGCATGACAGGACAAATTGCCGGTATGGCAGGCGCCTATGGAAATGTTGGAGCAGTCACCTATTTGACGGTGTTGAGCTTTGTCGACTACAGCACTTTCTTCTACGTGATATCCGCCTCTGCATTAGTTATTTTTCTTGCTTGTTGGTTTATCGATGAGCCTAAAGGCCATATTGCTGAAACAATGCCCGATGGTAGCGTACACTTAATTGACGTAGGCTAAACCAATTGGGTGAGGTTAAAAAAGTCATCTTCGTAACCCGTCGATGACTTTTTATCTTTGCGACTATTAATTCCTGCTGTACTGTTCTAAGGTAAGGCGATGAACCAACAGCCTCCAACACCTATAAATACTGACGACTCACTCAATACTACTACTGAGCGATTAACCGTAGACGCTGGCGCCTGCTCAACTCCGGGCATTAAAAGTCAAAATGAAGACTTTGTAGGCTTTAACGTTCCTACTGATCCGCTTCAGCTTAATCAAAAAGGAGTTGCAATTGCTGTCGCCGATGGCGTGAGCAGTGCAGAAGCTGGTCGAGAAGCCAGCGAAACCGCAGTAAATAATTTTATTGAAGACTATTATCAAACACCTGACACTTGGTCGGTAAGCCATGCTGGGCAAAAAATTCTTACCGCCATCAATCTCAAATTATTTCGTCGTAGTCATGAGTTTGCACAAGAAGAAAAAGGCTACCTGTGCACGTTCAGTGGCATGGTGTTAAAGTCACGCATTGCACATTTATTTCATGCCGGAGATAGTCGAGTTTATCGATTAAGGAACAATGAACTGACTCAATTAACGCGCGATCATGTAGCCAACTTAGGAAAAGGCCGCAGTATTCTCGCTCGCGCAGTCGGCATGGATAGCAGTTTACAAATCGACTATGCCAAATACCCACTTGAGGCCGGAGACATATTTTTACTCACCAGCGACGGTATACATGACTTTGTTTCCCTACAACAGATTAAGCAAGTGTTGCAAGGCACTGCCTCTTCACAGCATAAAGCTCAACAACTGCTAACCTTGGCCGAAGAAAATAAAAGTGATGACAATACCAGTTGTGCTGTTTTGGAGGTTAAAAAGCTACCTGATGAAAGTCTTGACGATTTCAATACCAAATTGACTCGTTTACCTTTTCCACCGCCGTTGGAACCCGGAATGAAGATTGATGGTTTCCAAATTAAACGGGAAATTTTTGCCAGCAGCCGAAGCCAACTTTATCTGGTCGAAGAAGCCTCTACTGGGCAAACAATGGTCATGAAAACACCGTCTATTAATTATGAAGACGATACATCCTACATTGATCGTTTCATTCAAGAAGAATGGGTCGGCAAAAGAATTAACAGCCCCCATGTGGTTAATATATTATCGCAAAAAACACCCAGAAAATTTCTCTACTACCTGATGGAATATGTCGAAGGACAAACATTGGACCATTGGATGACTCAGAATAGATTTCCTAGACCCAAACTGGCCATTAGTATTGTGGATCAAGTCGCCGAAGGTTTATCTGCTTTCCATAACCAGGAAACCATTCATCAAGACTTAAAGCCGGGCAACATTATGATTACACCAGAGGGAAAAGTGAAAATTGTCGACTTTGGCTCTGTGTATGTTGCTGGTATTGCCGAAGTCTTTCGACCTATCATTCACGAAAATGCATTAGGTACTGCTTCCTATTCCGATCCTCAATACCTGCTGGGACGAAACTCTGGTGTACAGGGTGACCTATATTCTTTAGCCACTATCGCTTATGAACTATTTACTGGCGAACTTCCTTACGGTGAGAAAATAGAAGAATGCCAATCTATGATGGACTATGATCGGCTTCGCTATCGTAATGCCAATCAGTTCAACCCAGTCATTCCTATTTGGTTCGATCGGGCATTAGAGCGAGGAGTCGCATTTGACTTGGAAAAGCGTTATCGCACACTTAATGAATTTGTCAGGGATTTGCATGAGCCTAATCCCGAATATTTATACGATGACCCTGTATTTGAAAAGGACAAGAGTAAAACACTATTCTGGCAACTTCTATCCGGATTTTGGCTGGTTACGTTTCTACTATTATGGGCCCTATTTTCCTAGAAAATATCTGTTGAATTAGTAGAGGGCGATATTGCTTGATAAATCAAGCAGCATTACGGTTTGGATACTGTTTTACAAATTCGATAAAATCGTTGAACGCCAATGGCTTTGACCAATAGTAGCCCTGTCCTATATCACAATTCAGACCGAGAAGCTCCTCTACCACATTATCAGTTTCTATACCTTCAGCAACGGTTTTTAAATGAAGCCCTTTAGCCATGTTGATAATGGCAATCACTATAGCTCGATCTTCAGGATTATTAATAAGACGCCGAATGAACGATTGATCGATTTTTAGTACTTCAACTTTCATGCGTCGCAAATAACCAAGGTTTGAATAACCGGTACCAAAATCATCAATTGAAAAACGGACTCCCATTTGCTTCAAACTTGCAAGCACCGTACGTAGACGCACTGAATCTTCAACAAGAAGGTTTTCGGTGAGCTCAAGTTCAAGGTCGCTCGGATCAATTTGCGCTTCTACAATCGCCTCTTTTACAACCTCTTCAAAGTTAGCGCGTTTAAAGTGTAAAGGCGAAATGTTCACTGCGACTGGAATATTGACTTTCAAAGATTGATTCCATTCTTTACATTGGCTACACGCCTTTTTAATAATCCACTCACTGAGTTCAACAATAAACCCGGATTTTTCACTTAATCCAATAAACTCCAATGGTGGAATCATGCCTCTTTCCGGATGATTCCAACGAATTAATGCTTCTGCTCCAACAATTTTTTGTGATTGCAAATCAATTTGCGGTTGATAAAAAAGTTCAAACTGCTCTTGCTCCAATGCAAGTTTAAGCTCCGATAATAACGACAAATATTCCTGGGCATGGGTGTTCATTGCTTGATTAAAAAAGTGAAAGCCATTTTTCCCCTGATCTTTAGAGTAGTACATAGCAGTATCAGCTTTTTTTATTACTTCTTCAAAGTCCGTTCCATCACTGGGAGCCATGGAGACACCAATCGAACAGGTCGAACTTAATAAGTTTTCATTAATGGCCAGCGTCTCTCCCATGCTTCGAAGTAACTTACTGCATATCAATGACACCTGATTTTCACTTTCAATGTTTTCAAGAATAATCAGGAACTCATCACCGCCCAATCTTGCCAAAGTATCTGACTGACGAATACATTTGAGCAAACGATTACTGACACCAATTAAAAATTGATCGCCTACTGAATGACCTAAGGTATCATTGATAGGTTTGAAGTTATCTAAGTCTATGAATAAACAAGCTACCTTTTTTCCTTCTCGCTCTGCTTTAATAATTGCATGTTCAAAGCGGTCTTTTGCCAGCAGTCGATTAGGTAAACCAGTTAATGCATCGTAGGAAATAAGTTGTTTAACTTTTTCTTCAGAGCGGTGAGCTTTTTGGTTTTCCTCTATAAGGCGGTTAGTAATTTTTCGTAAATCAGCAGCCATAAGCCAAACCGAAAACCCTACGACACTGATAATTAAACTAATGATGACTGCGGAGTTAAGACCTCCAGTATTCACTACACTCTGATAAATTCCCAGCTCTTCAAGAACACCCAATGAAAAGACCACGGCAAGTATGCCGACCAGAAGAACTTGAAATAATCGACGACTACCCAGAATTGCCGCGAAAATCAGTATAGAAGGATACCCCAGTAAAGCTTCATCATTGAGTCCACCGTAGGAAACAACAAAAAAACTCACTAAAGCAAATAGCACCAGCATCAATATCCAGGCAGATATGCTCGACTGACGTCTTCGAGCAAACACAACAACTGGATAAAGAAACACCGCAGTAGTTAATAGATACGCGGCTCTATCGGCAGCACCATCCCAGTATTGATGCAACGACAACAGAAACAGGGCGGCCTCGACAGCCCAGAATACCTGAACCAGGCGACGCGACTTGTAATTTTCAGTGATATCCCCTACGTCTGACGCCGTTAATAATCTTAACTTCTCTGACAAGCTGAATTCTCATTTATTGACGACATAGATAAGATTAGCAGAGTTGTAAAAACTTGGAGGATAAATTACCTCATCAACTGACGGTATTTATTCCCGCAATCGCCCGCCAGTATCCATTGCTATGAAACTCCTGCTGGTAATAATTCTGTTTTGCAAGCGTATCCGACTCTTTAAACTGCTTTAAAATTTGAGCCATGTCGAGCTGCTCAGGACTGAGCCGAATCACTTGAGCCTCGGCCTGAACATCATGTAAGTCTTTGATAAGATTATAACATTTGCCAGAGAGCGTCTGAATTCCATTCATCACAAACAAGTCTTGATTATCCTGTGACCGAATAACGCGGCCTTTCGGATAATTAAGGCAACAAAACGCACAATCGTCCTTAGGTCGACTCTCTGAACGAGCAGTGAAGCATCGTGCAGAATAAGCGAGTGGCAAATGGCCGTAAGCAAAAACCTCAATTTCAAAGTCAATATCGCCGTAAGCACTCCGGTACTGCTGCTTAATATCTTTAAGCCATTGTTGAGAGAGCTCAACCGGCATTACCCAACGTTGCATACCCAGATCTCTTAATTGCTTTAGAGAATGATGGTTGTATATATTGATTGCAGGCCCTGCTACAAATGGCAGTTTTTGCTCGGCGAGAAAGTGAATCGCAGCTATATCATTGGCTTCAACCCAAAACTGATTGTTTTCACACAGTCGCTTTAGCGCCATTAATTCCGATTTCGCTTCAATGAGGACCAGAGATGACAGCACTGCCTGCTTGCCTGAAGCAGTTATCAAAAATGCCAAATCCAACCACTCGGAATAACTCACTTGCCGACGTTTAGAACAAACCGTTTCACCTAAATAAACAATATCAAAATCATGGCTTTGTACATCACTGTAAAAATTGGCGACTGTTGTGCGGTCCCAGAAATAGAGGATCGGTCCCAATGCAAATCGTGTTGTTTTCGAAACTAAGCTTGTATCGCTATCTAACATAGTTACCCCGGTGAATTGAGTTTTCGATTAGGAGTTATTGCCAACTTCTTTCGTACGCGCCGAGAGTTGTTTGACGACCTTCTGAAAGCTCCGACAACTTTGTCATCCAATCCTTTTGTACTGAAAAGTCACCTGCTAGACAGGCGTCAATAGCTTGTCGCCAAACTTTGGTAATGCTGCGCACATAGGCCGGACTTCTTTGTCGTCCTTCGATCTTAACGGCTGAAATATTTGCAGATTTAAGCTGCGGTAATATTTCTAAGGTATTTAGGCTAGTCGGCTCTTCCAGTGCGTGATAAAGGCGCTCATCAACTTTAAATCTTCCTTTGCAAAGAGTGGGATAACCTGCCGCTTCATCAGGCTCATAGCGATCGATCAAGAATCCATTCAAGTGCGTTTCCAAATAACTATCTGACTCTCGCCATTCGACAAATTTTGCCGGAGAGCATGCACCTTTGGTATTGGGTGACTCTCCCGTTAGATAGGACGATAAATAGCAGCGTCCTTCCGACATAATACACAGACTTCCAAAAGCAAATACTTCTAGCTCCAGGTCGGTGGACTGTGACAATTGCAACACTTGCTTTAACGATAAGACGCGAGGTAATACAACTCGCTTTACACAATATTGTTTACGATAAAAATCGATTGCCGCAGTATTGGTAGCCGAGGCCTGTACCGACAAATGAATTTCTAGATCAGGGTAGTTTCGATTAGCATATTGCAACAACGCCATATCGGATAAAATAAGAACGTCAGCTCCCAGTTCGACTGCACGATCAATCGCCTTTGACCATCGTTCAAAACCTACAGGATGAGCAAACGTGTTAATTGCCACATGAAGTTTTTTCCGATATTGCTTAACTAGCTGACTCGCGCGCAGAAAGTCTTGATCGATAAAATTCATGCCAGCAAAGTGTCGCGCATTGGTGTCGTCTTTAAATCCAATATAAACTGCATCAGCGCCTTCTTCCAAAGCTGCTTTTAACGCTGAAAAACTTCCAGCCGGACACAGTAATTCCATGAGTATCTCCCAGTAATTGCGTGCACTTTCTTGAAAAATAATTGCTCGGGTTGATCTAAGACAATTTTTACTAAAACACCTATCGGCATAATGTGCGGAAAAACCACGAGACTCAAGCAAGCTATGCAAAATAACTCGGTGTCTATATCAAAGGTAGTAAATCGATCGATAAAAATGGGTAGCTACATTTTTCAGAAATCGCCATTTGTCGCGCAAAAATTGCTAAGCCACCCTGCACTTCTCTATCTTCAAAACGTAGGATTTAACAATGCGGATCTCTCATTCTTAGAGGGAAAAGTTATTTGCATTGAAATCATTGATCTAAAACTCCGTCAGCTTTTTGGTTTAAGGTCAAATAACATCGAGCTTTTACCTGAATCAGAAGCGGCTGACGTCACCTTTAAAGGCCAGTTCTCCAGCTTCATAAAATTACTAACACAATCCACTGATCCTGACACACTTTTTTTTCAGCGCAAGTTAAGCATAAGTGGGGACACTGAAATTGGACTGGAAGTCAAAGCACTGTTCGAGCAGCTTGAATTTGAAAATTTTTCATTACCAATAAAAAAATCGATTTTAATCTTGCAACAATACGTTTAAAAAACTGAGGGAGCATTTATGCCTGAACAGTTCGTACTTCGATTCTTTGAAGCCGATCATGATCGTCTCGATATCATTTACCGAGACTTCAAACGAAATTTAATGAGAAATAAAACTAAAGCCGTGTGGTTGTTCCATCTATTCCAACAAGGATTGTTAAAACATATTGAATGGGAAGAAGAACTGCTGTTTCCAATCTTTGAAAATAAATCGGGCTTAACTCAAGGTGGGCCAACCTTTGTTATGCGCAGCGAACATGGTCAAATTATGCAATTACTAAATTCTATTGAACTGCGACTTTCAAAAGGTGAATCCGTTGAAAAAAGCTGCCAGGAGCTGGAACATATACTGTCAGCTCACAATCACAAAGAAGAACAAATACTCTACCCGTCAATTGACAATTTTATAAGCGACCATGAAGTGACCGAATTGTGCGTTAAAATGGAGCAATGGTATCGCGAAAATCAGCATACTACCTAATTGCTGCGCTTTTGAAACTCGGCGTAAATTTCAATATCGACCTGATCGCCTACCATTGGGATCAGGTTATCAATTCCAAAGTCTGAGCGTGTAATGGTCGTTTGCGCTGAAAAACCCATGGTGTAATAGCCAGTTAGCCAATTGTCTGCACCACCGTGAAAAATCGCCAGTAATTTAACCGGCCGTTTAACACCCTTTAACTCAAGCTCTGCATTAAATACAAATTGATTACTTTTCTCTGCAGGTTCAACCGAAAGCGTGGTTAATGTCGCGACTGGAAATTCTTCAGCATTAAACCAGGACGAATCGCGTAAGGTCTCTTCCAAATCCGGATTATTGACATCCACACTTTCAGTAAATACACGTGCTGTTAGTTGAGTTTGTAATGGTTGCTCGGGATCGAAAACCAGTTCAGCCTCCATACGATTAAAACGCCCAACATAAGTAGATAATCCCAAATGTTGTGCTTTAAATAATACACTGCTGTGTGAAGGATCGAGCCGATAGTTTCCCGGCTCCAGTTGAGCAATACTGAGCTCTACCTTTGGCGTAAACCAACTAACGCAGGAAGATAATAAAAAGACTAGTCCTATCGGAAAAATGAGAAGACGCATCAATCCGATTTGTTTTGATATAAAGTGCATATTGCTCCCGCTGGATCTTCAATTACCGCAAATGGACGATTGTCCGCATGGGGTTTTAAAATCTTTCCACCCAGTTCAACGCATTTTTCTAATGAAGACTCCAAATCATCCACCGTAATATAAATCATCCATACCGGAGGAATATCGCTATTGCTGCCACGGGCATGACAGACCCCCGCATCAGGTTCGTCATTCTCGTTCGGCAACATATTAAAGTCATTGTATTCACCCATAGATACCGGAGCAGGATGCCAGCCAACCACCTGTTGATAAAAGTCTTTTAAACTCTCGGCATTCTCGACGGTCAAATCGACCCACCCTATTTTTCCAGTCATAACATGCTCCATCCCGATTTGCAGATTAAGTTTGCGGTACCCGGTTTACTACTCTGTACCCAGTTTAGAAGAGTTTTAACCATAAAGGTACTTCAATTCAAGGGCTGTACTGAGGGTGGTATTTATTGGTTTTATCTGACGCGATCTTGTCAGCCCAGCGTGTTGGCTCTGGCAGTTTAAACCCGCGTGTCATAGCAAGTGTCCAGTGTATAGCCGAGGCTAATGAGACTTTATGTCCTGGCGAGACAAAAACCGGCTTTACCTGACTACGAGTGCACAGCTCAGCTGCCACAACTTCGTTTTGATGCTTGAGCAAAGTGTAACAACCACGCTTTAACGGAGGCGACTCTCCAGTTCCAACCAAACGAGATTTGGCCACCCCAATGGTTGGTTTATCCAGCAAAACGCCAAGGTGACATGCGATACCAAATTGTCTTGGATGTGCGATCCCCTGTCCATCGCATAGAATCAAATCGGGCGAATACGAAAATAGCGAGAACGCTTTTAGAATGGAGGGCAATTCTCGAAAGGAAAGGTAACCTGGTACATAAGGAAAGTTCACTGGCTCACATGCGACGTGATAATTTAATAGAGCAGCACTTTGAGCATCGCAATAGACTACTGCGGCTCGCGCTGTTTTACCGTCATTGACGAATCCAACGTCAACTCCGGCAACCACTTTGGGCTCGTCAAAATCATCCGTTAATGATACCTGAGTCGCCAGCTGCAATTGTTGCTGCTTTGCCTGTTGAAAATCTTTTGGCCATTGCACCAAGCTCACTTTCATCACACTCGATTATTTCTGCAGAACACCAGCGACTAAACGGGCAACCAGATTAACCACAGCTCAACATCAGCGTCAATGATTGAGTTATCCAGAATAAGTTGTTATCCCCAAAAGTATTTCACAAATGGAACGGTTACGAACAGACATCCTAGCCATTGCCATACTGATCGAGTCATAGGTTGTTTTACTGGCTGGTGTAGTGACTCGGTAGTTAATGCCTTGTGATGTAACAGCTCCTGCTCGGCCAATGACAGTCGTTCGGTTTCAATATAGGCATGATACAACTGCTTTTGAAAAGCATCAGAATAAAAGTAACCGCCACGTAAAGCGAATCGAATCACTGCCAGATACTCTTTGCGCCAGTCAAAAGCCCAACCGTAGGTCGACTGAGAAAACTCTTGCTCCCACAACTCGCCATCGGCCAGAGGATGACCATGTTGCATAAGCCAAAGATCCAGTTGCTGACGTCTTTCTAAAGAATCAAACAGCTTTGCCAAAGATTGCCAAAGTGCCTGATAAGCTCGCTTATGATGCGTAGCATTCATGGCAGGACAAAGAAAAGAAGATTCATGCAATGCAATCATGACAACACCTCGAAAACTTGATGGTTCAGTTGTTAACGAGAGTCAGCTTATCGATTAAAGTTTACACACTTATGACAATGTGGTTCTGGCTTGATAACCTCTTTTTTCAAATGTGTTGTGTGATTGAGCAGCGGAAATCTTTTGTAAATGTATCAGCCCTATGGCCAACAGCAAGGCAATCAAAGGATCGGTGACTTCCGCGGAATGGTGCAACAGCCCCAGTTGTAACAACTCCAGCAGTAACAAGGTGCCACTAAGCAAGGCACAGGCAAGAACCTTATTGGTAACCGCGCGCTGCAACCAATAAAAGCAGGCACCAAAAAAGAATAGCTTTTCAAACAGAATAAAGCTGTACAGCCATAATGGGCCTTGCAGAAAACCGGCAAAGGGCAACCAGTAAAATGGCTGCGCTTGTTCGGCTATTTGAAATGGAAATAAACCGCGGACCACCAGCCAGCCCAAAAGCCCAAAGGCGAGCCATCTTGCCGGCAATCGCCGTAGATGAGTAAACAGCAGTAGCGACAAAATCGCACCGCTACAGTTAATTAAAGACAGATGATTGCGCACGACCAGAATTTGGCCCAGTAATATAAAGCTAAGTATTGTCAGTCGATGCCACCACTGCTCCTGCCACGGCACGACTTTGCTGAAGAATCCCCAAAACAGGGTCCAGGCAACCAACTTATCAAGCACACCATACCAGGTCACTTGCTGCCACAAGCTTAGGCTTTCGACACTGGCGGCAAGGTTTTTCCATGCCAAAGACGGCAGAAAAGGAAACCACAAGTAGCCCAGCCAACAAAAACACAGAATGAGCGGAATAATCACCTGCGAAGCACGCTCTTCTGACTGTAGCCAACTGGCCCACCAGCGACTAAAAGCCAAACGCGATGCCAGAATTCCCATTAAAAGTCCGGCGAAATTACTGAAAGCGTCACTGGCACTGGCAATTCGAGAAGGTAAGTAAAGCTGAGCGACTTGAAGAACAAAAGCATAAACAAGCCCTAAAACCACTAGCGCACCATAACTTAACCCACGCGAAACGGACCTACTTGTCGATATTTGCTCTATGGCGAGAGCACCAAAAAAGCCCACTGGAAGAAATAACAAAACATTGCCAAGAATATCGCCACGGGTGGTTCGAGCGCTAAAGTCGAATAACCAGTGCCACCAGTCGATATGAGAGAGATCGTAAGCGACAAAACGAAATGGAAACAAGGAGCCATACGCAATTAAACCGATAACCAAAAAAAACACTATGCGCATGGCGGATGAAGCACTCCTGATACTGACGTTCCCTGCAGACCATGCTACACTATGAGCACTACTAACAACAGCTTTTTCAATAAGTTAGCAACTCTAAATCTCAACTTTTGGGTGACAGTTTGAAGACCAAGTCGTACATCCTTTCTGCTGTGCTGAAGGGCTTCAACCAGGTTTCAATGACAGCTCAATTACCGAAAGTTGATCATTTCCAAAGTTAAACGAGCACTGGCCGATCCATGAGCGAACTCATTCATCAGTTAATTGAACTTAGCGCAAAGACGTCTGGCGGACGCGTCGCCCTGATCCACAAGGACCAGCACTGGAATTACGGTCAACTCAATGAGCAAATTATCCAGTTGAGTCATGGTTTGCTGAACTTGTCGCTCTCCCCGGGAGCACGTGTGGCGGTCTATTTGCCGAAGCAATTTGAAACCGTGGTTGCGCTGTTTGGTGCTTGTCGCGCAGGAGGCGTCATGGTGCCGATAAATCCAGTGCTAAAATCGGCTCAGGTAAAACATATTCTGAAAGATTGTTCGGCAGAGTTTCTCATCACCTCAAAGCAACGCTATCAGCAGCTAATCGATATTTTGCCGCACTGTCAGTCTCTCAAATCGGTGATTCTTATTGATGACAATGGTTCCCATGGTCAGATCACCGGCTGGGAGCAACTCGACCACTCTGCAGCAAGCCCACACCGACGAATTGATCGCGATGTTGCAGCACTACTCTACACCTCGGGAAGCACTGGCAAGCCCAAAGGCGTAGTACTCAGCCATGCCAATTTGGTGGCCGGTGCGAAAAGCGTAAGCGAGTACTTACATAATCACAAAGATGACCGATTGCTTGCAGTACTCCCACTTAGTTTTGACTATGGATTAAGTCAGCTGACCACCGCCTTTTTGACCGGCGCCAGCGTTGTGCTGCTGGAATATCTATTGCCGCGAGACGTTATTAAAGCAGTCGATAGGTATCAGATTACCGGACTGGCCGCAGTTCCGCCGCTGTGGGTACAACTCGCTGAACTGGAATGGCCTCAGGGTGCATCGTCTCTTCGCTACATTACCAACAGTGGCGGCGTGATGCCCCAACCAACACTTCAGAAGCTTCGGGAAAAGCTACCGGAAGCCAAGCCCTATCTTATGTATGGACTAACCGAAGCTTTCCGTAGCACCTACCTTGAGCCATCTGAGCTGGATAGACGACCCTACTCTATTGGCAAGGCGATCCCGAATGCAGAAGTTCTGGTACTCCGTGAGGACGGAACACCTTGTGCCCCTCACGAACCTGGTGAGTTGGTACATCGCGGCGTTCATGTTGGCCTCGGTTACTGGAACGCGCCCGATAAAACCCGCGAGCGCTTTCGTCCCTTGCCGTTACAGCATCAGGGGCATCCGGGCGAAATTGCGGTCTGGTCGGGCGATACAGTGAAGCAGGATGAAGAAGGCTTTCTCTATTTTGTCGGCCGTAAAGACGATATGATTAAGAGCTCTGGCTACCGAATTAGCCCTGCTGAACTCGAAGACGTCTTGTTTGCGCTTCCTGAAGTCGCCGAAGTCGCGGCACTGGGTATTCCTCACCCTCAGTTGGGACAAGCCATTGTTCTGGCAATTAAGCCGGCCCATGAAGAGGCGACCAATGAATCGATCATACGCTACTGTAAACAGGAGTTACCCAATTTCATGCAACCAAAGCACATAAAGTTTTATAACGAGTTGCCAAGAAATGCCAATGGTAAAATTGACCGGCCAAAGCTTGTGGCCGAACATCAGCACCTGTTTCAAAACGACAAATAATCCGAGTCTATGAATAAACCACGTCCGCAACATTACCCCATGTCGCAATTTAACCACCATGAGCATCAACTCATGATCAACGGCGTGGCCATTACTCAGCTCGCACAGCGGGTGGGACAAACACCGTTTTACGCTTACGATCGCTCGGTGATTCGACAAAATATCGAGCAGCTGCGTCAGCACTTTGGTGACTTGGCACATTTGCATTACGCCATTAAAGCAAACCCGATGCCTGCGTTGGTCGACTTTATCGCACCTCTTGTGGATGGGCTCGACGTTGCTTCTGGCCGCGAATTAACGGTAGCTCTTAATAGCGGAGCACCGACGCATCAAATCAGTTTTGCAGGTCCCGGAAAGAATGAAACCGAACTATTAATGGCACTCGCCTCTGGCATCACAATTAATATCGAGTCAGAGCGTGAACTTGAACGAATTATCGACCTAAGCCAGCAGCAAGGTTATCTTGGCAATGTCGCTGTTCGTGTTAACCCTGATTTTGAACTTAAAACCTCGGGAATGAAAATGGGCGGAGGCGCCCAACAGTTTGGGATCGATGCCGATCGTGTTCCAGCTGTGGTGCAAAAAATTCTTGCAGCAGGAATGAATTTTCAGGGTTTTCATATTTTCACCGGCTCACAAAATTTAAACGCTAATGCAATTTGCGAAGCCCACAATAATATTTACCAACTGGCCAGCGAATTGAAAAAACAATGTGACGTCGAAATTGCGCGTTTAAATATTGGTGGAGGCTTAGGCATTCCTTATTTCCCTGGTGAAACACCTATCGAGCTGGCCCCCATCGCTGAAAACTTAAAACAACTGCAAGCGCAGTATCAGTATGACTTTGAAAACACTGAAATTGTTTTAGAGTTAGGCCGGTACCTTGTAGGCAATGCGGGAGTTTTTATTTCAAGCGTGCTCGATATTAAAGAGTCTCGTGGTGAAACCTTTGTCGTAGTCGATGGCGGGTTACATCATCACCTGGCTGCATCGGGTAATTTTGGGCAGGTGATCCGTAAGAACTATCCACTGGCTGTTGCTAACAAAGTGGATTGTAAACCTGAAAATACGGTCAACATTGTCGGACCATTGTGTACACCACTCGATTTATTGGGTAATAAAGTTGAATTACCTCAAATTGAAGTGAATGATTTAATTGTGGTTTACCAATCGGGTGCTTATGGATACACCGCAAGTCCACGAGACTTTTTAAGTCATCCTGCACCGGTAGAAGTTTTGGTCTAGTTACACGAAAAAAGTATTAACAATAAGCAGTAACTGATAGCTGCTAATAAAATAAGAGAATACTATGTTAGGACTGAGTAAGCTTTATTTCAGTTTGGTTAAATTGCCTCTGGATACACTAGTACGCATTAAAACGTTACCCGAAGATCCCGCCCAATCGCTGGGTCTTGATCCAGAAAAGCCAATCTATTATGTGCTCCGAACACGGTCAGCCAGCAGTTTTACCATGCTGGAACAGCAGTGCGAAAAACTCGGATTACCCAAACCTGAGCATATGGCGACCAACACGGAAACGATTCCGAATGGTGGCGTATTCTTTATTCAACACAAACAGATTTTTGGCCAACGCCCTTCCACCATAAAAAAATATACCGAGCTATTGAAAAAACTAGCCAAGCAACACGAAGACGATTTAGAGCAAGCTCAGCTGGTTCCCGTATCCATCTACTGGGGCCGCAATCCCGGAAAAGAAAAATCGCTACTGCGTTTGTTGTTAACTGATACCGAAAGCGCCAATCCATTACGCAAATTGATGATAATTTTGTTTCAAGGTCGCAATAGCTTTATGCAATTTGGTAAACCTTTGCAAATGAACCGAATCAAAAAGGCGTCCTGCACCGAAGCCTTGGTTAGAAAAATCATAAGAACATTACGTGTTTATTTTCATAACCAATGGCGTGCAGCTATGGGTCCTCTGGTTGCGAATCGTAAACAGGTGATTACTGGTTTACTCGCTCGAGATGAAGTGATTGAAGCAATTCGACGCGAACAGAAAAAGAAAAAAAACAGTTATAAAAAAGCCCGTAAAACCGCTTACAAATACGCCGATGAAATTGCTGCTAATTATGCCTACAGCACCGTTCGTACCATGAGCAGTGTCTTGTCCTGGCTCTGGAATAAAATGTATGGTGGAATTTCGGTCACGAATGCCGATCGGGTACGCGAACTGGCAAGAGATCATGAGATCGTTTACCTGCCTTGTCATCGTAGTCATATGGACTACCTGCTCTTGTCCTACGTTCTATATTACGAAGGACTGGTTCCTCCTCATATAGCAGCAGGAATTAATTTAAATTTTTGGCCGATTGGCGGAGTTCTTCGTCGAGGTGGTGCGTTTTTTATCCGTCGCAGTTTTAGTGGAAATAAACTTTATACTGCAGTTTTTAATGCCTACTTTCATTCACTACTCAACAAAGGCATTCCGGTTGAGTTTTTCCCGGAAGGTGGACGTAGCCGAACAGGACGGTTACTGCATCCTAAAACTGGAATGCTTGCCATGATGGTGCAAAATTATATGCGAGGTTGCCATAAACCCATAGCCATTATCCCTGTTTATGTGGGCTATGAAAGAATGATGGAAGGCAAAAGTTACATAAAAGAAATGCAAGGCGCGAAGAAAAAGAAAGAGTCTATGGGACAATTGCTTAAAGTCCGTAGCCAACTAAAACAGCGTTACGGAAAAGTGTACGTAAACTTTGCTGAACCAATTTTGTTGAACCAACGTCTTGATCAGCAGCAACCCCAATGGCGCGAACATAAAACCTCGGATAAACCCGAATGGTTATCAGATTTCGTGTTATCACTCGGCGAAGACGCCATGACTCGAATTAATCAGAGCGCAGCCGTCAATTGCGTCAACCTGGTGAGCCTGATTCTACTATCTACTCAGCGCCACACCATGGGTAAGAACGAATTGTTGAAGCAAATCGACTTTTACCTTGAACTGATTAAAAAAGCCGACTGGAATAAAGAAAATCCAGTTCCTGAAATGACTGCCAACGAGTTAATAGAAGAAGCTAAAAAGCTAGGAGCCATCAGCGAGTTCAGTAACCCATTGGGTAACCTATGCCACATACCCGAATCTTCAGCGGTACTGCTGACTTATTATCGCAATAACATTATTCATCTACTGGCTATCCCATCATTAATTGCCAGTTGCTTCCGTCAGAATAGCAGTTTAAAGCGAGCAGAATTAATCGCAAACTGCAAAGCAGTCTACCCACTTCTAAAACGAGAACTGTTTTTACCATTCGATGTAGAAAAACTTGCCGACCCCATTGAGCATTACATAGAGCAGTTTACACAACAGAACTTACTCTCGGTCGCTGGCGATGAAATTATACGGCCGAGTATTAATAGCGATGAGTTCTCACAGTTGATTCTATTGGCAGATACCTTGAAAGAGACGCTGGAACGTTATGGAATTACACTGACTTTGTTAGCTGCACATGCGGGACAAAAAGCGATTAGTCGAGCACAACTGGAAACGCAAAGTCAGAAACTGGCTCAACGCATTGCCGCTCTGTATAACATTTATGCACCGGAATCTTTCGACAAGGCACTATTTCAGCAAATTGTGGGATCTTTACGACGCATGGGATTTATTTCTGGCGAAGGCGGAGATTTAACCATCAGTGCGAGCGTTCCTGATTTGCAACTCCTGATAATGTCCTTGTTGAGTCATTCAACACAACAGAGCTTACTTAAAACCACACGCTGGGCAGTCAACCAATGGCGACTCGAATAATCAGATTGAGTCACATAAAAAAGGAGAGTCCAGCTCTCCTTTTTTATAGTTGATAATTTACCGTTTATTTAACTGGCCTTGATAAGTGGCTAACCGTTCAAGAATGACAGAAGTATCAAAACCACCATCTTCGGCTTGCTCCAGTGCCTCTTCCTGAAACTCAAGAGCCTTCTTGTAATTCCCTGTTGCTGCGATTGCTGCAGCCTGGAGCTCATACTTGGTAATCGAATCTCCTATGTCATTCCAATTAATTTCTTGTGCTAAGGCCAATCCCTTTTTGGTGTCTCTTACTTCATCATAAGGTGACTCGATCAATAACCAGGCAAGCTTTAACTTAGCTAATTCACTCAAATTACGTTCCACTGCAGTCGCCAAAAACGACTTAGCAGCTTTGTGACTTTCTAAGTCAGAGTTATTCGCGTATATAAGACCTAACTCAAGCTTTGCGTTTAGTTGACCATTAGCGGCGGCTCTAACCAACCATTCTATCCCCTTGGTTTTATCCGACTCACAACCTTTTCCAGTAATGAGATTTTTCCCCAATAAATATTGCGCACTTGGATGTCCCTTGATCGCAGAGCTAAAATACCACTCATTGGGTTCTTTGCTATCTTCCAAAACGGGGTACTTTTCAAGGAGAAGTCCATACATAAACTCGCCGTGTGCATCCCCCTCAAGTGCAGCAGTGTGAAATTGCTCCAGATATTCTGGCTTAGGTCTCAGAGTTGAAATACTCTCGTAAGTAAAGGTTATTGTTGCTGATACATCCTTTATCGGTTCAATCACTTTAAACTTCCATTCATCGATCACATCCATTATTTCATCAGTATAATCTTTCTTATCCGACTGAGGCAGTCGTATACGGGTAGCTTTACCACTTTTATCGATATCGAACACTACATTAAGTTCGACATTTCCATCTTTACGTAATTGCCGCTTTGGTATATCGGGTAGTATTTTGTTTTGCCACTCTATCGAAGGATCAGTAAGCGTTGCAAAAACGTCATACTTCTCACTGTCATTGGTCACTAGTTTAAATTCCAATGTGTAGCGTAAATTTTTTTGCGGAACCGGATTGCCTGCTGCGTCGAGTGATGGCTTAAACTTCCATTTTTTAATGGCTTTAAGAGACTCTTTTTCGAAAACTCCTTCAGGAAAAGACTCGATCACACTGATATTTCTTGGCATTCCTTTTTTATCAAGATCAAAACGAAATCGGGTATAGCCACCAATGCCTTTCATGGCTGCTTCACGAGGATATTTGGGCTCAACTATCTTAAGCACTTCAGCTTGCTTACCATTTCTATCAGGACGCAGTACCGGAAAAAATCGTTTGAGTATCACCGGAGTACTGTATTGCTGAGCTAATTTTTCATACTCACTTTCCGCTTGAGACAGATCGGCCTTTTCAGACACAATATTGTAAATGCGCTGCTGTTGCTCGTTTGCTAACTCGCCGTCTAACGATAATTTAATCCAGGCATAGGCTTTATTTAAGTCTCGCTCGACAAACTGCCCCTGGTAGTACATAACGCCCAAATTAAATTGAGAGCGCTTTTCGCCCAGAGTTGCCAACTCATAAAACTCTTCATAAGCGGCCTGGTAATTTTCTTGTTCGTAAGCATCTAATGCGGTGTTGAAATCGGCTTTTACAACAGCCGCCGAAAACAACAAGCTGATGATTAATGCTCTCATGTTAACTCCTTACACAATATAGCTAATTGCTATTCCTAAAAATAAAACCATTCCTACATAATTGTTGTTTAAAAACGCAGCGAAACATTGTTCGGGTTTACGCTTGCGAGCGATCCAGAACTGATAACCAATGAAACCTGCAGCGATAAACCACGCAACATAAAATGGCCAGTTAAGCTCGTAACGAGATGCTACCAGCAACATTCCTAACATAAAGAAACTTTGGATGATGCCTATAATTGACAGGTCTGCCTCTCCAAATAATATTGCAGTCGACTTTACGCCAATTTTTATATCGTACTTTCGATCGACCATCCCGTAAAAAGTATCGTAAGCGAGCACCCACATAAGCGTAGAAATATACAAAACCCAAGCTTCAATATCGATGGTACTTTTCACAGCGGCATAGGCCATGGGAATCGACCAGGCGAACGCAGCACCCAACACCAATTGAGGAAAGTAAGTATATCGCTTCATAAACGGATAAACTGAAGCAATTATCAGCGCGCCAACTGAGAGCATTACGGTAAAAGGATTGAGTAAGAGAACCAATAGAAATGCCAACAGCACCAGTCCACAAAATAAAGTTAAAGCTTCTCTCTCTTTCACCTTTCCTTGAGCTAATGGTCTGTCCTGCGTGCGCTTAACATGACTATCAAAGTTTCGGTCAGCGTAATCATTAATCACGCACCCGGCAGAACGCATCAGAAAAGTTCCCACCACAAAAATAATTAGAACGGATAATGGTGGAGCACCGTGTGAGGATAACCATAATGCCCACAAGGTAGGCCAAAGTAGTAGCCATGTGCCAATCGGTCGATGCACTCGCATCAATAATCCGTATTGAATGATCCGCTCAGCCACCTTTGTCGGCAGCCACTCAAAGTACAGGGTTCTAATATCTTTAAACAACCAGGGCGCATTGCGATGAAGCCACCGCGAAACGCGAGTGAACCTATCCGGCCGCATTTGAGTATTTATTTTTTTCTTATTATTTTTTCGATTGTCCATACAGTGGGTGATCCGGCAAAAACAGCTCTTTCAATAACAAAGGACGATCTTGAACATAAAACAACGAACGCCGACACCAAAGTGTTTGATCAAAACGGCGATTTAACCAGGGCACCTGCTCGACTTCGGTAAAATCAATATCGCAACGTTCGGCACTCAACCGATTAAACAATAAGGGCCCCAATGGACGCTCCCCAAGCAGCTTCAATCGCCGCAGCTCGCCCTCCAGAGACTGGCGCGGAACTATGGTTCTGGCGAGCAACCATGGCACAGAATCAATGGAAAGCTCCACTTCTCGAATCCAGGCCCATTCTCGCTGTAACAAGCCCAGACACCGCCGCTCTTCTTCAGAAACGGGCCCCATGCCTTGCGAGGTCACTCGAACTTTAATCGGGCGCCCGCTGGCTTCCTCCATTTTTTCGGTGAGCGAACCACGAAAGGTTAGCCAGCTTTTATCCAACATACGCAAGATAACTTCACAATTTACCTAAATATTTGGCCACCGATTGTATCCCGAAACCGTTTCAGACCAAAATCGCAATGACTAATCCATATCCTTTCTTTTCAAAGGGTTAACCCATTTTGTCGTCTCGGACTATACTAATAGGCAAATTGGTCTCCATTTTAAGCACTCAAAGCTCCAAAATTATGATGAACATACGGAAAACGCCTGTTAAAGCAGCCATCATTGGCTTATTCGCCACCCTCGCCTTGGCGGCAAACGGTGAAGAAGCGCCAAAGCCGGATATTCGATATTACGATCTGGATCCCAATATCATCACTAATTATCAAAAGCCACCGGCAAGACGCCTGGGTTTCGTCACTATCGATGTCCAGTTCCAAGTAACGGGTGAAGAAGGACTCGATATTCTGGATTACCATAAACCACTTATTGAAGACGCCATCATCGATGTGATCAATTCGCAGTCGGAAGAAGTGATAACGGATATCACACAGCGCGATATTATCAGGAATGAAATTAAGACTAAGCTTAGTGCTGTCCTAAAAGAAGAGACGGGTAAGGAGGTAATCGATGACGTGCTCTTTACTAAGTTTATCTATCAATAACAGCCTAATTACTTAACAAAACTACTGACTAACCGGGTACTGGTGCTTCCAGGCTTCTACACCGCCGTCCATGCTAAACACTTGCTCAAATCCTTGCTCTGCTAAAAATTGCGCCGCAGACTGACTCGAGTTGCCATGATAACAAACCACCACCACAGGCAAAGTTTTGTCAGTTTGCTCGACAAACTCAGCCACATTGTCGTTAGTCAGATGAATCGAA
>JBFHVL010000008.1:0-31073 GCA_041589565.1 Kangiellaceae bacterium
GCGGACACCTCGACTACTCGCCAATATGGTGGAACAGGGTTGGGGTTAACCATTGTAAAGCAACTGCTCAAGCTCATGAATGGTCATATTGAAGTTAAAAGTGAACCCAACATTGGAAGTAAGTTTGTGGTGACACTGCCATTAAAAATGGGTGAAATGGTAGACGTCGATGTCAAAGAAGTTCCCTGGAAGGATTCATTTGAAGCGTTAAGCGGTGCGCGTTGTTTAGTTGTTGACGACAATGAAGTTAACCGACGATGGCTGCTCGATATGACTGCATCGTGGGGCTGTGATGTCGTGGTCGCTCATTCCGCTTCCGATGCCTTGGCTAAATACAATCAAGCTATCGAGCGTGGGAAGCCCTTTCAAATTATGCTGCTCGACAATCACATGCCGGGAATGAGCGGAATACAACTGGTACGCGAGCTTAAAAACAATCAGAAAAACTTACCCGATGTGGTGATCATGCTTTCGTCATCGGCTGCAGAACATGAACAGGAAGAAATTATAAAACTGGGGATTCAGCAATTCTTAATTAAGCCGGTAAAGCAAAGTGAAGTATTTAACTGTGTGTTTGATATTTTAGCGACGGGAAGCAGTAAGCAAGTCGATCTTAGTGAGGATGTTTACCCGCTGGAGAATCGGCTTAATGTATTGGTCGCTGAAGATAATTTAGTGAACCAACGAGTGGTCAAAGATATTCTGGAGTTAAGGGGGCACTCGGTGACCCTCGTCGGTGATGGCAAAGAGGCTGTGTATGCCGCTAAATCCGGAACTTTTGATGCTATTTTAATGGATGTGCAAATGCCGGAAATGGACGGGTTAGAGGCCACAAGAAAGATAAGAGAGTATGAGGCGACACATCGGGGTTCCAACTGGATTATAGGATTGACTGCCAATGCTTTAAAAGGCGACCGCGAGCGTTGTTTAGAAGCTGGTATGAATGAGTATATCCCTAAGCCCATCAATGCCAAACTACTGGTTGAGCTTTTGGAAACGGGTGCTAATGCTAAAGTGAACCATGAGAGTGAACAAACTAGGCGTTCAGAGATTTCGCCACATGAATCTGCTGATTCGATTGTTGGTGGCTACCTTAATTATATTAGTACCAATAATCTGTTCGACCGAGAACGAGGCATGATGTCGACGGGCGAAAATCGAGCCCTGATGTCTGATATGGTTAGTTTGGCTTTGGAGCTGTTACCCGAGGCTCTTGCGAGCATTGAGCAAGCTCATGCTGTGCAAGATAAAGCCGAATTGGCGCGGCAGCTGCATAAAACCAAAGGAATGGTGAGTAACTTTACTTCCGATTATGTAACGGAAATGTTTGAGTGGGCCGAGCGTCAAGTCTTAAATGATGCGATTAATAATCCAACTGAGACAATTGATTTGATAAAAAAAGTGATCAATAAACTCATGGCCGACTTAAAGGAGTTTACCTAATAATATGACGCCTCAGGTTGATTCTTCAGAAATTCGCATACTTATTGCCGATGACGACCCGGTTACCCGTATGTTATTACGGAAATCGTTGGAGTCGTGGGGGTATGTCGTGTTTGAAGCAAACGATGGTGAGGAAGCTGCTAAAATCGTCGAAAAAACCGAAGGGCTACAGCTTTTTATTATTGACTGGGGAATGCCAAACTTAAATGGTATTGATTTCTGTCGTTGGATTAAACATAAGGATGAAAATTTTTATTACATAATTATGTTAACCAGTCGAAAAGGCACCGCCAATGTCGTCGAGGCTATGACTGCCGGGGTGGATGATTTTATCAGCAAGCCATTCGTTTCTGATGAGTTAAGGGTCCGGGTTAAGGTGGGTGACAGAATCATCGAGCAAGAACGTCGGTTGTCTTTTTATGCCAATCGAGACTCCTTAACTGCGGTTTGGAATCGTCGTATGATTCTGAAGTTGTTGAAAGAAGAGTGGGAGCGTTCAGTACGGGAAAATAGTCCTCTGTCAGTTGCATTGTTCGATATTGATCATTTTAAAAGTATTAATGATCACTATGGTCACCAAGTGGGTGATCAGGCGCTACAGTATTTTTGCGATATCATTTCAGAGCAAATCAGGCCCTACGATAAATTTGGTCGGTATGGAGGAGAAGAGTTTTTGCTGGTACTTCCGGGCAGCGATATTGATAGCTCTTTAAAAGTGATAGAGCGTTGTCGTAAAGCTATTGAGCAAAAAGCTATGCCTGTGGATGGTCATGAGCCACTCGTAATAACCGTGAGCGTCGGTGTTTCGGAAAGTATTTCTGGTAATAAAAATGTTCAAGTTCTCTTCAAGGAATGTGATAAAGCGCTGTATCAAGCAAAGAATCAGGGAAGAAATCTTGTGATTCCCTATGTTTCAAAAAATTAGTCAAGCTTATGAGTTTAGCCAGATTGTTGTATTACAGTTCCGCGAGCGAACATTTGCAGCAAAATGACATTCGTTCGATCCTCAGTAAATCGATTAAATATAATACGCATAAAAATATTACCGGGGTACTTGTTTACGATAAACACTACTTTATGCAGTTACTGGACGGTGATCGCGATGAAGTTAATGAACTTTACAATAGAGTTATCCAAGATCCGAGGCATTCTAACATCCGGCTTATTCACTATGGAGCTCTAGCTGGACAGCGTTTTACCGAATGGTCGATGGGTATAGCTTATTTGCCGTCGTTTCCCAAAGCGCGGATCGAAGCAAATTATGGTGGTTTTTTTCCGCCCAAGTTCACAGTTGAAGATGCAGTCCAATACTTACTCATGATAAGCGAATACACGGCTGAGTTTATGGACCAGGATTAGTCTGTGATAAATACCGTGTACTTTGCAAGTTGCATAAGCACACGGTAGAGAGCTTTATTGATTTAGCAGTTTTCTGATTACAAAGTGTAATATCCCACCATTGGCAAAATACTGAAACTCGTTTTCCGTATCGATGCGAATGGTCATATCAAATTCTTTAACTTGCTTGTCATCATCATCAAACACCGTCACCGTAACTGTTTTGTCACCTGGTTGTATCTGTGGAATGGTAAATTGTTCGTTGCCTTTCAAACCGAGGTTTTCGGCACTGTCACCCGCTTTAAATTGAAGCGGCAGAATACCCATGCCAATTAAATTAGAGCGATGAATACGCTCATAGCTTTCAGCCATGACGGCTCGTACACCAAGAAGAGCTGGACCTTTAGCCGCCCAGTCGCGACTGGAGCCGGTGCCGTACTCTTTTCCTGCAATTACAATGCTAGGGATCCCGTCTTTAACGTATTGTTGAGCCGCATCGAAAATCGACATAACTTCACCAGAAGGGAAATGTGTGGTGTGGCTACCTTCGGTTCCCGGCGCTAGTTGATTTTTCAGTCGCACATTAGCGAAGGTTCCGCGCATCATCACCTCATGGTTGCCGCGCCGTGAACCGTAAGAATTAAAGTCCTTCACCGAAATGTTCAATGACTTTAAGTAGTCACCAGCCGGGCTTTGTTCGGCAATGGCACCTGCTGGAGAGATATGATCGGTGGTAATACTGTCACCGACTTTCACCAGACAGCGGGCTCCTTCTATGGGTTTAACTTCTGCCTGCTCAGTGGTCATTTCGGTAAAGAAAGGAGGCTGCTTAATATAGCTGGACTCTGGCCAGTCATAAATGGATTTGTCGGAAACTTTTAATGCATCCCATACCTGATTACCTTTAAACACATCGGCGTATTTTTCGGTAAACAATTTTTGCGATACAAAACTTTCGACCTTTTGTTTTATCTCTTCATCACTTGGCCATAAATCTTTCAGGTAGACAGGTGCATTGTTTTTGCCTAATCCAAGCGGCTCCTTGGTAATGTCGATATTCATATTTCCTGCAAGGGCGTAGGCTACCACCAGGGGGGGCGATGCCAGATAGTTCGCAGCAATATCGGAATGGATCCGTCCTTCGAAGTTTCGATTGCCTGATAATACCGAACACACGGGTAGTTTACCGACGCGAATAGCGTTTTCGACAGGTTCAGGCAAAGGGCCAGAGTTGCCAATACAAGTGGTACAGCCGTAACCGACCAGGTTAAAGCCAAGAGCTTCCAGATCGTCCATCAGGCCGGCATCTTTTAAGTATTCGGTGACTACCTGAGAACCAGGAGCGAGGGAGGTTTTTACCCAGGGCTTGGTTTTCAGTCCCAGTTCTTTAGCTTTTTGGGCCAGCAGTCCTGCAGCAATCAAAACCGAAGGGTTTGATGTATTAGTACAGCTGGTAATGGCAGCGATGACAATGGCGCCCGGTTTTAAACTGAAGGTTTGATTGCGGTAGCTGACATCCACACCTTCGCTTTGTAATTGCTGAGCTTTACTGTCAGAGGCTGCCCCACCTTCGTCAGCAAACTTGGCTTTGTCAGCATCTATTACGCTGATTCTTTCTTCCAGCCAGTCATTAAACTTACTGGCAGCATGACTTAATGCGATTCGATCCTGTGGTCGTTTCGGCCCGGCTATTGAGGGTTCGACACTGGAAAGATCAAATTCGATCAGTTCATGAAATTCGGCTTCGGCGGTTGATTCGTCGTGCCATAAATGAAGTGCTTTGGCGTAGCTTTCAACCAGTTCAATGTGTTCCTTGGAGCGACCCGTCAGCTCAAGATAGCGAACGCTTTCCTTATCGAGCGGAAATATGCCACAAGTTGCGCCGTACTCTGGAGCCATATTGGCAATGGTGGCTCGATCGGCCGTGGTTAGGTGCTGCAGTCCTGGACCATAAAACTCAACAAATTTGCCCACTACGCCATGCTTACGCAGCTGTTCGGTAATGGTGAGTACCAAGTCCGTCGCGGTAACACCGGGGTTTAGCTTGCCATTTAATTTAAAGCCTACCACTCGCGGGATCAGCATTGTGACCGGTTGGCCAAGCATGGCAGCTTCCGCTTCAATGCCGCCGACACCCCAGCCCAGAATGCCCAGGCCGTTTATCATGGTGGTATGAGAGTCGGTTCCTACTAGCGTATCGGGATACGCCCAAAGCTCACCGTTTATTTCGGTCTTAAAGACACACCGTGCCAGATATTCCAGATTCACCTGATGCACTATGCCGCGGCCGGGAGGCACCACTTTGAAATTGCTGAATGACTTTTGTCCCCATTTTAAAAATTGATAGCGCTCGCTGTTACGCTCAATTTCTATTTTGGTGTTTTTTTCAAAAGCATCGTCGGTGGCGTAATGATCCACCATCACAGAATGATCAATAACTAATTCGACCGGGTTAAAAGGATTAATTTTATTGGGGTCGCCGTTGAGTCTTTCCATAGCATTGCGCATTGCCGCCAGATCAACAATAGCGGGTACACCCGTAAAATCTTGCAATACCACTCGTGCGGGAACAAAGGCAATTTCCTGTTCAATGGTTTTGTCCGTGCGCCATTCGGCGAGGGCTTTAATATCGTCTTCGTTGACAAAACTTTCATCAGCATGGCGTAGCAAGTTTTCTAATAAAATTTTAATGGAATAGGGGAGGCGATTTAAATCGTAGTGTTTAGCGATAGCATCGAAACTTACTGCGTTAACGCTTTTACCGTTAACATTGAGTGTTGTAGTTTGGCGCAGTGATTGAGTCATGGTGGCTTCCTTATCGATTTGAAATTGACAGTTGGATAGTCCACTATCAATACAAGTGATGATGATTGATTGCTCTCAGATTAGTGAATCTTGCCGAATTTCTCAACTTGTCGAGTGTTATAAATGACTGATTACAGAGAAGAAAAAGATAGCCTTGGCGGTATTAAAGTACCTGTTGATGCACTCTATGGCGCTCAGACCCAGCGTGCAATAGAAAATTTCGATTACTGTGCTCGTAAAATGCCAGATGCCTTTGTGATTGCACTTTTACAGGTTAAAAAAGCCGCTGCGCGAGCGAATCAAACATTAGCCTGTCTGAACGATGAAACCGCACAAGGCATTATTTCCGCTTGCGATACTTTGTTAAAAGACCAAGAACTGCGCAGTCAAGCGTTTCCAGTGTCTGTTTTTCAGACAGGATCGGGTACCAGCAGTAATATGAATGCCAATGAAGTCATTGCCAATTTATGTTCGCAACAGGGCGGAACCAAGTCATTAAATATTCATCCCAACGATCATGTGAACTTTGGTCAAAGCAGTAACGATGTGATCCCCAGCAGTTTACAAATTGCGGTGTTGTTAGCTTTAGTGGAACAACTATTACCCGCGCTAGAGCAGCTTGATGATCATCTTGAACAGTTAAAACATCAGTTTGACGATGTGGTAAAAACCGGGCGTACCCATTTAATGGACGCAATGCCGCTTTCGCTGGGCGATGAATTTTCGACTTGGCAGTATCAGGTTCGAGAAAGTCGTGAGCGACTGGTGGCGTCCATGCCGCGTTTAGCGGAAATTCCGTTAGGAGGTACTGCAATTGGAACTGGTATTAATCGACATGAAAAATTTCCTGAAACGGTTGCCGAGGCTTTAACCGAATTTACTTTATTGCCGATTCGCTCCAGTGCCCACTCGGCCTCGCGGATTGCATCGCAAGATCCTACTTTAGAAATTCATGGGCAACTGAAAGTTTTGGCGACTGTCATTATAAAAATGGCTAATGACTTGCGCTGGATGAATTCTGGCCCTAACTGTGGACTCGGTGAAATTCAACTGAAAGCGTTACAGCCTGGCTCGTCCATTATGCCCGGTAAAGTTAATCCGGTTATTTGTGAAAGTGTTTTAATGATGTGTACTGAAGTACTGGGCAATGACACCATGCTGACGATGGCGAATCAGTCCGGTAATTTTCAGTTAAATGTGATGTTACCGTTAATGGCAGATAAAACATTGGCATCAATCGACTTGATCACCGGTTCGCTTAAGGCCTTAACTGAAAAAGCCTTGGTTGATTTCAAAGTGAATCGGAAAAAATTAGAACAACAGCAGGCGCATAATCCCATATTGGTCACAGCATTGAATACACGTATTGGTTATGAGCTGGCTGCAGAAATTGCCAAAACCGCGCAGCGAGAGTCTCGCAGTATTATCGATGTTGCTATGGAGAAAACAGATTTAACAGAAGAAGAGCTTCGTCGATTACTCGAACCCATGACATTGGCAAGGCCACATAAAAAGTCAGTGTAGCTTACGGGCTTTGAACTTCTTTTAGTTTAATACTGAGTAAAAATGCACTTAAGCAGGCCAGAGCAAATAGCAGTAGCACCAAAGCTAAGCCTGCCTGACTGGCTAACCAGCCAAAAACTCCTCCAAACAATAATAAAAGCCCGATAGTTGCATTGGCTACTGCCGTGTAATGTGCGCGTTGTTCACTCGGTGCCATATCGACAAGATGGGTGGCTCGTCCCAGTCTGACACCTTGATAGGCCACCATCAATACGAACAACAGTAATGGCGTAGTCAAGGTTAACTCCAGCCAATGCGGAAAAAACAATAAAATAACAAGGCTTGTTGTCAGAGCCATAAAGGCAACCAGAGATGCCATCATTAAAACTTTGCGACTGGAGCGATCCGCAAGTTTTCCCCACACAAAGCTGCTTATTAATCCTGCCGTCGCTGAAGCCAGAATTAATAGTCCGAGCGTGTCGAAGTTTTCCAGCGTCGGAGCCGTTTGGTTTTGATCGGAAGTCGATAAAAGTAACAAAAAGGGGGGAGCAAGTGCCGTCACGGTTAAACACCCACGAATAGCAATAAAGTAACGTAACTGGTGATCTTGCCAAACTTTCCCGACTCGATTGATAAAGCCTTTAATGCCATTCTCACCGCCATCGGTAGCACCTGAGTCTTCGGCAATTTGAATAAAAAAGAGAGCCGCCATTATCC
The DNA here is from genome assembly GCA_041589565.1 of Kangiellaceae bacterium. GTDB lineage: Bacteria > Pseudomonadota > Gammaproteobacteria > Enterobacterales > Kangiellaceae > Pleionea. The sequence continues at coordinate 7,807 of JBFHVL010000008.1, forward strand.
AAAGTCCAGCCGCTAAGGTTAAAGCAATAAGAACATTAGTTTGATTTAGTTGGATAATTTCGGTTGCCAGTCCTAATCCGAATCCGATAACCGTAAATGATGCAATGGTGCTGGCGGTTCCTGTTGCAGTACCCCGAGTGGATTTGGAAACGGTTTTTCCTAATATATCTTTGTAGCTGACCGAACAGAAACTTCTTGAGACCGCAAGCAGAGCGAGCAGCATAATAATCGTCAATGCGGCATGATTTGCTGGAAGGATAATCGCGGCTAAAGCCATGGCGGCAACGGATAAGCCCTGTAGCAGTGAACCGAACACCCAAATCCATTTTCGTACGGATTGTTTGCGTACCCATTCCGCGATAAATAATTGAGGGAGCAGTGCACCTGCTTCACGCACTGGAACAAGCAGTCCTATTAAAACAGGCGACGCACCGAGTGAAGTAAGTAGCCAACTTAAAACCAGTTTTGGATCAACTAAGCCATCGGCACTTTTGGTCATGCTGAGTGATAGCGCGTGAGTGAAAAAGTTTTTGGGTTGATGATGGCAGGCTGAATCAGGAATATCACGACATACTCGACCATCGTCTTCGCTGGTGAGCATTTGATAGGCCTGATTCAATAGTTCTGGCTGTTTAAACCGCTTTGTATTATCGGAACTCACACAATCTCCAGATTCAGCTTATCGACTTAACAGCTGTTGTTGTAACCAACTGGAAATATCCTTTATCTGTGGCGGACATACCGAGTGTTCCATTGGGTAGGTTTTAAATGCAACGGGATAGCCCTTGGATTGCAATAACTGATGGGTTGCTTGACCCAGTGCGACCGGTACCACCGGATCATAAATACCGTGATGAATTTCGATGGCCGTTGTTTGATTCGCTTGGTGCCACTCGATGGAATCTTTGGTAGCAAAGTAGGTTGAAAGAGCTAGTAACCCCCCAAGCTTTTTGGGATAGCTGATTAGTGTTTCCAGCGCAACTGCACCGCCTTGAGAAAAGCCTGCAATAATAATCCTTTCAGGATCAATACCTCGAGAGACTTCGTTTTCAATAAACTTAACCACTTCGGTAGCAGATTTTCGTAGTTGAACTTCGTCTACTTTGCGATCAATGGTCATTTCCAGAATATCGTACCAGGCAGGCATGACATAACCATTATTAATGGTGACTGGCATGTTGGGCGCATGGGGAAATATAAATCGAGCCGAAAGTTCTTCGGGTAAACGCAGTTCGGGCACAATAGGCTCAAAGTCGTGACCATTGGCGCCTAATCCGTGTAACCATATTATACTAGCATCCGGTGACGAGCCGACTTGCAGCTCAATGTGTGGCAATAAACTCATCTGTTAATTATCCAAAGTTAAACTGCTCGTAATGGTGAGGGATAACCGCATTGAGATCAAGTAAGCGTAACTGGGGCTTTTAATGATCTTGATATCATTTTAATTGTTTGTCGCTTATCGTAAGCTAGTCTTCGTTATTTTGTGTTTTTGAAAGAGTATAAGTTATGGCAGGTCCCTTAGCTGGCATTCGAGTATTGGATTTAAGTCGTATTTTGGCAGGCCCCTGGGCCACCCAGGTGCTAGCGGATTATGGTGCCGAAGTTATTAAAGTTGAAAAGCCTGACAGTGGTGACGATACGCGCCATTGGGGGCCTCCTTATCTAAAAGACAAAAATGGCAATGAAACAGCGCTGTCGGCTTATTTTTTGTCGGCTAATCGAGGAAAATATTCTGTTGCCATCGACATTACGACTCAAAATGGTCAAGCATTGATTCATCAATTGGTGAAACAGTGTGATGTAGTAGTCGAAAATTATAAAGTGGATGGGCTTAAAAAATACCAGTTGGATTATGAGACTTTAGCGGAAATAAATCCCCGAATTATTTACTGCTCAATTACAGGCTTTGGACAAACCGGACCTATGGCCAAGGAGCCTGGGTACGATGCCATTATTCAAGGTATGGGCGGTTTAATGAGCATTACTGGCGAGGCTGATGATAGGCCCGGTGGTGGGCCGCAAAAAGTAGGCGTAGCGGTCGCCGACTTAATGACCGGTATGTACGCGGTGACGGCCATTACTTCAGCTTTATATCACCGGGAAAAATCGGGCGAGGGGCAGTATATCGATTTAGCACTTTTGGATTCTCAAGTTGCCTGGCTTGCGAATCAGAATATGAACTTTCTGGTCGGTGGCGAAGTGCCGCAACGAAAAGGAACGGCTCATCCCAACATTGTGCCTTATCAAGCAGTAAAAACTAAGAATGGACATTTTATGTTGGCAGTAGGGAATGACCGGCAATTTGAGCGATTTTGTCGCGTAATAGAAAGGGATGATTTGGCAAATAATGATCAGTATGCGACTAATCATTTGCGAGTTAACAACCGAGAAAAGCTGGTTGTAGAAATAGAAAAATCCTTAATGACTAGAACCGCAGAAGAGTGGATTCCGCTTCTAAAGCAAGCTCAAGTGCCGTGTGCACCGATTAATACTCTGGATAAGGTTTTTAAAGAGCCTCAGGTTAAAGCTCGTGAAATGCAATTTGAATTGGAGCACTCGATACTTGGCCAAGTGCCACAGGTAGCTAATCCGGTGAAGTTTTCAAAAACTAAAATCGAATATGTTAAAGCGCCGCCTGAACTTGGCGAGGATACCTTAGCTATATTGAAAAATTTAAACAGAAAACTCGAATAACTTTGTAAATCGAAGTTTATAAACTGGTTAAGTCGATACTCCGTTTTACGATCTGGGTAAGTTTTATGGCATCTTTAACGAGACGTATGGCTTTTTTCAATACTTTGAAAATTCGGTTGCCTCATTATTCAAAATTTAGCGGGTAGGCCATTGTTCTTAGGTTTTTCTGACAAAATATGAGGCAGTTAGATAGTATGTACAGTCTAGCCATGTACACTGTTTTGACAGAGCAAAGGTATCGAAAATTTAGAGTGATGGTAAACAGCGGAGTGAAGGAATTCATATAAGAAAAAACTTCGCTAAATACCACACTGTTAAATCTTTAATATGGCAAATTTATGAAAGGTATTGCGTTGGATCGCTGATTTTTGACTTTATTTTCTATAATTGATTGAATCATATAGTGCATTATATGATTATAACCATGCCTATAACTGCTCTTTACGAAAAGCTTGGTTATAATGAAAGCTTTAGTTATGAGTTAAATACATATTACTTTCAGATTGCCCAAGTATGCTATGCTAAGTACGGTTAAGGTACCTAAAGCCTTTGAACCCTTGTTTGCTGAAGCTGAAGCTAAAGTAAAACAGTTTTTTGATCAGCAAAAAGCTAATCCATCTCATGGCTCCATTGAGATTCATGGCTCGCGTTATGTTTTAGTGCGTGGAGCTGCGTTTTCTGTTGAGTTTTTTCAGTTGGTGCGAAAGATATTTGGTGACGGTCATCAACAAGATGCCGACCGATTTTCAGCAGGCATTCTCTATGAGCTGGCTCACTCAGTGGGGCAGTCTGATGCCAAACAGTTTCATGCCACAATGAACTTGAGTGACCCTGTTGCAAAGCTTTCAGCAGGCCCTGTCCATTTTGCCCATTCCGGCTGGGCATTTGTCGATATACTCGATGAATCAAATCCGAGCCCTGACGAAAACTTTTGCTTAGTGTATAAACATCCCTATTCTTTTGAGTGCGACGCTTGGCTTAACTCAAAAAGCGATGTAGAGCACCCGGTTTGTATTATGAATGCGGGCTATTCCAGCGGGTGGTGTCAGGAAAGCTTTGGGATCTCGCTTGAAGCTCGTGAAATTACCTGTCGTTCAATGGAGCAAGAAGACTGTCTATTTATTATGGCGCCACCTCATTTGATTGAGCAAAAAATTCAAGATTTTGTTCAGCGTCATCCCGAGTTATCGATTACAGATTCTGAGCTGGCATTTGTTTCGGAGCAGCCTGGGCTATTTCATCAGGCGGAAGCGGGGCAGGCCAGCTTTAATGGAATGCTACAGCAGCGCTTACTGGCCTATGCAAGAAACCTGGAAGCAACCCAACAGCAACTTTCTGAGAATATCGAACAGCTGAAGCAGGAGATTAAGCGTCGAGAGCAAGTAGAGGCACAATTGCTGGAAAGTGAAAAGCGGTGGCGAGAACTAAGTGATGCGACTTTTGATGCCATTATTGTTGTACAAAATGATCAAGTGGTGAGTGCTAATCGCGTATCGGAAACTCTTTTTGATTTGCCTCACCAGAAAATTGAATCTGCGCAATTATCGGATCTATTCGCTGCTGACACCTACAAAATCATTGTGACTGCACTAAACTCTGGTGATAAAGAAATTAACAATCTAAAAGTTCAAAAGGATGAGGTCGAAAAATTTGTCGATATTCAGTTTCACCAATCGGTATTTAATGAGCAGCCTGCGGTTATGTGCGCGATTCGAGATATTACAGAGCGAGCAGTGGCAATGCAAAGGTTGGAGCGTCTTGCCAATTTTGATGCCTTAACAGGATTGCCCAACCGCACGCTATTTCAACGAGTCGTTAATCGTAGCCTGCTATCTTCTAACTTCAGTCATAAGCATGGCTTGCTGTTTCTTGATTTGGATAATTTTAAAATTATTAATGATACCCACGGCCATTCTGCCGGTGACTTATTGTTATTTGAAGTGGCTAATCGATTATCTAATGCGATTAGAGGCTCCAATACTATTTGTCGACTGGGTGGCGATGAGTTTGGAATATGGGTGCCGGATATTTCTACCGATGAAGCCGCAAAGCAGGTGGCCTTGCAAATTATAGAAGCTCTAAAAGAGCCTTTTAGGGTAAGTCGCGAGCAAGTACGGGTAACCTTTAGTATTGGGGTAGCGATTTATCCTCACGACGGCACGGACTATACCACGCTAACCAGAAACTCTGATATGGCCATGTATGATGCAAAAAACTCAGGAAAAAATCGCTACAGTTGTTACTCGGCAGTGCGCCATAAGGCACCTTCCGATTAATGTGGAAAAATGATTTTTACCAAGTACCTTGATTAGGCATATCGTCCCAAGGAGCTTTGCTCTCAAGCGCTTCGCCTTTTTGTAGCAACTCGATAGAAATGCCATTCGGATCTTTCACAAAAGCCATGCGTCCGTCACGAGGAGGTCGAAGTATGGCGACTCCCATATCCATTAAGTGTTGGCATATATGGTAAATATTATCGACCTGATAAGCTAAATGACCAAATTGATCACCGTTACGGTAGGTTCGGTCATCATGATTATGGGTGAGTTCCACCATGGGGCCTTCCTCTGATTCACCCACAAAGTAGAGGCTGAACTTGGCGTCTGGGTAGTCCTTACGTTTGATGAGTTTTAGTCCTAAGCCATCACAATAAAACTTTAGCGAAGCTTCAGGATCCGTAGTTCTGATCATTGAGTGTAAATATTTCATCGTTTGATTAGTCCTGGTTGAGTAATGTTTTAGGTTACATTGTACTGAAATGATGGGCATGACTAAACTCATGGATTGTCACTATGAGATGAAAACTGAAACAGTTTTTAATAGTTTTTTAATTGCTCAATCGTTTTTCCGTTGTTAGGGTGTGGTGTCACTATAGCTTGATAACGCCCAAAGCGAACCAGATTGGAGAATATCAATGGGTGTCTCCTTATATAACAAACAGCTTATGAGCCACCACAAAGCGCCCGTAGGATTTATTGAGAAACTATCACTTCCATTTCAAACCTCTCAACACAATGCATTTTGTGGCGATGAAATCACTTTAGGAATTTGTCTGAGTGAGCAAACGATTTCTGAGATTCAGTTCAGTGGCGAGAATTGTGCCGTATGCCGGGCGGCTGCGTCCTTATTGTGCTCAGAAGTAAATGGGATAGAAATTGATGCGGCGCAGCAGCTGGTGAGGGAAGTTCGCGCATCATTGACCGAGGATAAGCCTTTCCCATCAGCGTTTGCGGCCTTAAGGGAGCTGCAACACTATCCGGTAAGAAAACAATGTGCACTTTTACCGTTTCAAGCATTGTCCCGTTTGTTTGAAAGTCATATCTCAGGTGCGAACTAATGAACCAAGATTGGCCATGGTTTTTTCGAATATTTAATCCAGCTAAAGCTTTTGGGCTTGCAACCATTATTGATACTGAAGGCTCTACTTATCGTAAAACTGGAACCATGATTCTCGTCGATGAACATCAATGCTATGGCCTGGTCAGTGGTGGTTGTCTTGAAGAAGATATTCGATTACGAACACAAACTGCAATACGAGATAACCAGCAAGTCACCATGCGTTATGATCTAACTGATACTGAAGAGTCATTACTCAGTTTTGGGCTCGGATGTGAAGGTGTGGTGACTATTTTGATCCAGCCTTTAACACCGGAAAATCAACATCTGGGGTTTGCCGAAGTTCTTGCGAACATTAACCAAGGAAATCATTTCTATTTGCTTCAATGTTACGAAACAGGTGAAGCAAAACCTTTGATTATTCAACCCGATATTGCTGATTTCAAAGAGCTACCGCGCTCCAGCTATCGCCAACTCAATGTATTAAAACCTTTACGCATTACAGAAGAGCAATGTCTACTGCATCAAGTAAGACCGCCTTTAAAACTGTTGATCTGTGGCGCAGGGCCGGATGCACTTCCGTTGGTTTCATTTTGTAAGCAATTAGGATGGCAACCCTGTGTTTGGGATCATCGCGAAGCGTATCTGGCACAACATCAATCGGCGATACAGCGGCGTAAAATGAGAGCATCGGGCGTTGAGTTAGATGATTTGGCAGAGTTTGATGCTGCAGTTGTGATGACTCACAACTTGCAGCATGATCAAGAATACTTAAGTAAGCTTTTAGCTACCGGTATCAACTACATCGGGCTTTTGGGACCACCACATAGGAAACAAAAATTATTTGATGCACTTTCCATTAATGAAAAGGACGTCGAAGGTAAAGTCTTTGGTCCGGTTGGGATCGATATCAACTGCAATACACCGGAGTCAATAGCGCTTTCTATTGTTGCCCAAATTCAACAGCAGGTAGTAGGGCAATGGCGTTAGCCAGTCAAGCGTCAATGCATTTAACCTGGTTTCTGCTGGCTGCCGGAGGTTCGACTCGACTTGGTCAACCAAAACAGCTTGTCGACTTTAATGGACAACCATTGATATGTCATATGTTAGAGCAAATTGGCCGTGCAGTGAACACAATAAAACATGAGATTGATTGCCGTATAGGCTGTGTGCTTGGCGCGCACTCTGCAAAGCTTAAAGAAGTAATCGAACACAGAGTGGATGACATTCTTATTAATCGCAACTGGCAGGATGGAATGGGTGGTTCTATAGGTTACGCGGTAAAACAGTTGTCTCCTAAGGCTGATGCGGTAGGGTTAGTATTGTGTGATCAATGGCGAATCACATCGAATCATCTTTTGCAAATTATGCAGCAATGGAACAATAAACCGGATCAGATTATTGCAGCAAAAAGTCGACAACTTAATCCACCGGTGATTTTTCCCGCGGTATATTTTGAAGAGCTTTCTCAGCTTTCCGGAGATAAAGGCGCCAAGCGATTGCTGAGTAAATACCAACATCAATTACACACAGTGCCGATCCCAGAATCCGACACTGATCTTGATACGCCAGCACAACTCGACGACATGCAACGCTTATTAAAAGCAGGAGGTCACAATGATCAAACTAACCATTAATGGAAAACAACATCAACTGGATGTTGAGCCCGATACACCACTGCTTTGGGTGTTACGCGATGAGTTACAGCTCACCGGTACTAAATACGGTTGCGGTATGGCGTTGTGCGGTGCTTGCACGGTACATGTTGATGGCGAAGCAACACGTTCCTGTGTGTTGCCTGTATCTTCAGTTTCAGGAAAAACAGTGACCACCATCGAGGGATTGTCAGACCAGGGAAATCATCCAGTGCAAAAAGCGTGGCAGTCGTTAAACGTTCCTCAATGTGGTTACTGCCAGTCGGGACAAATTATGAGTGCGGTTGCTTTACTGAATAAAAACGCTCAACCAACGGATGACCAAATTGATTCTGCGATGCAAGGAAATATTTGTCGTTGTGGGACTTACCCTCGAATTCGTCAGGCGATTAAAAATGCAGCCAATGGAGGTGAGTCATGAATTATTTTGAGCAGGTCAATCAAACTGAAGCGGCAATTCAGGCAGCGGAGCTGGAAGCGCGTCGAGGGTATGCCAACGTTTCACGTCGTTCATTGTTGAAGCAATTGGGCATTGGAATGGGAGGGCTGGTGATTGGTATTCAAATGCCAGCAGCGGCAGCTTTACCGATGAAGTGGGCCGATGAAGCAGCACCTGCTGGAGATTTTGTGCCTAATGTGTATTTAAAAATACACAAAGATAATCGAGTGACCGTGATTGTTCATCGTTCTGAAATGGGGCAAGGAATCCGCACCAGTATTCCTATGCTGATTGCCGAAGAACTGGAAGTAGATTGGCAAAATATTGAAATTGAGCAGGCGCTGGCCGATGCCAAGTATGGTAGTCAAAATACCGATGGTTCGCGTTCGATTCGCCGCTTTTATTCACGTTTACGGGAAGCTGCTGCAAGTGCAAGAACTATGTTGGAACAAGCCGCTGCTGCAGAATGGAAAGTCCCTTTGGACCAATGCCGAGCTGAAAACTCATTTATTGTGCATGCCTCAGGCAAGCGCTTGAGTTTTGGTGAGCTGGTCGACCGAGCAAGTCAGTTGCCGGTTCCGGCTGTCGAAGCTTTAAAATTGAAGTCGAGTAAGAACTTCCGATATGTTAATCAAAAGCAAAACGTCCCGTTAATCGATGGTAAAGACATCGCAACCGGAAAAACCACCTTTGGTTTTGATGTGCAGCGACCTGGTATGAAGTACGTCGTGATCGCACGTCCACCCGTTTTGGCCAGTGGTGTTAAATCCTTTGATGCGACAGCTGCTAAAAAGGTAAAAGGGGTCGTTGATGTGATTGCCATGGATGATATGACTGAGCCTGCCGCTTACAAACCACTTGGTGGAGTCGCTGTGATTGCTGATTCAACCTGGGCGGCAATTAAAGCTCGTAAAGAGTTATCCATCGACTGGCAATGGAGCGAACATCGCAGTCACAACACGGAAGCGCATATCAAAGACTTACAACAAAGTTGCGATACACCTGAAAAAATATTTCGTAAGCGCGGCGATGCGCAACAAATGGTGAAACAGGCCAAGCGTACTCACAGTGCTGAATACTATGTTCCTGCTTTAATCCACGCCCCAATGGAGCCGCCTGCAGCTACAGCTGAGTTTAAGGAGGGTAAGTTTAAAATCTGGGCCTGTACTCAGGCACCTCAAGCGGCACAAAATACGGTGTCTCAACTGACGGGTGTTAAACCGGAAAATATTCAAGTGTATGTGACCTTGCTTGGTGGTGGATTTGGTCGAAAATCAAAAGCCGATTTTGTCGCAGAAGCAGCTGTCCTGGCTAAGAAAGTGGGATACCCAGTGAAAGTTGTCTGGACTCGAGAAGATGAAATCCAACAAGGATATTATCACGCAGAGAGTTATCAAAAATTAACTGCTGCATTAGATGAGTCGAAGCGGTCTGTAGAAGCTTGGCAGCAAGTGGTTGCGGAGCCGCCTATTGGTTCAACGTTTCAAAAAGGCGCCAATCTCATCGGCAGCGAATCGAATTTAGGGCTCACCGATTTACCCTATGATATTCCCAATATTTTTTGTGCCGCAGGGAAGGCTGAAGCGCATCATCGTATTGGGTGGTTGCGTTCAGTCACTAATATTAATCATGCATTTGCATCCTGCAGTTTTGCTGATGAACTAGCGCATGAGTTAAAACAGGATCCCAAAGACTTCTTATTAAAGCTAATTGGCGATGATCGGAAAATTGATTTTACTAACGAAAATGCCGAGTACGGTAATTACGGCGAAGAGCTGAGCAAGTTTCCGGTAGATACTGGCCGTTTAAAAGCGGTGATCCGTCGAGTTGCTGAATTGAGCGAGTGGGATAAACCACGAAAGAACAACCGATTCCTTGGTATTGCCGCGCATCGCAGTTTTGTATCTTATGTAGCTACTGTGGTCGAAGTTAGTTTAACCAAAAACAACAAAATTAAATTAGAAAATATTTGGATGGTGTCGGACTCGGGTACCGTGGTTAATTTGGATCGTGTCAAATCGCAAATGGAAGGGGCAGCCATTTTTGGCATATCCATCGCAAGGTACGGCGAGATAACGTCAAAGCAGGGAGAAATCCAGCAAAGTAATTTTCATGATTATCCGGTTGCTCGGTTTAGCGATGTACCGCCAATTCATGTTGATGTGATGATTAACGATGCACCTCCGGGCGGTGTGGGTGAACCGGGAGTACCTCCCGTTGCGCCTGCCATTTGTAATGCTATTTTTGCTGCAACCGGTAAACGCATTCGTAAGTTACCACTGAAAACACATGGAATTATGGCTTAATCTTAGATGCGTTCGTGAATCTAGCTCCTCCATTCAAGTTACATTGAGTCGTTGTGACTTGAGTGGGGATCGGCTTTCCCTTATGCTGCTGTCCTTTTCTCTACTAGTTAAATCAACTTCATGAAGCAATATGACGTGGTAATCATCGGCGCGGGCGCGGCCGGGCTAATGTGTGCAATATCTGCAGGAAGTCGCGGCCAGTCGGTTTTGGTGGTTGAGCATGCGCGTAAAGTTGGGCGTAAGATATTAATGTCAGGCGGTGGTCGGTGTAATTTCACTAATATGTACACTGAGCCGAGTAATTTTCTCTCGCAAAACCCTCACTTCTGTAAATCAGCGTTAAGTCAGTACACACAATGGGACTTTATTGATATGGTGGCGCGTCATCAAATTCCCTATCACGAGAAAACGCTAGGGCAGTTATTTTGTGATAACAGCTCTAAAGACATTGTGCAGTGTTTGCTTACTGAGTGCTACCAATACGATGTGGAGATTCAAACCCAGTGCCAAGCCTCCGAGATTGAGCAAAAGGGTAGTCACTTTGCGTTAAAAACGAATGGTAAACCCGTCGAGTGCGGAGCTTTGGTCATCGCGACAGGAGGTCTCAGTATCCCTTCTATGGGGCCTCATGGTTTTGGTTATCAATTGGCCGAGCAATTTGGGCTGGAAGTTTTACCAACATCTGCCGCACTGGTACCTTTTGTTATGAGTACACGTTGGCAAAAGCAGTTTGTTGAGCTCGCTGGCAGTAGTCTTGATATTACGGCACAAAGTGGGGATGGGCTGTTTCGTGAAGCCATGTTGTTTACTCATAAAGGCCTCTCCGGCCCGGCGATATTGCAGGTATCTTCTTATTGGCAGCCTGGGCAAAGTGTCACTCTGGATTTGGCTCCGACGACAGAATTAGCGAGCTGGTTTTTACTGCAAAAGCAGGAGCAACCGAAAACAAGGTTAAAAACCTTATTAGGGCAGTACTTTAGTCGACGTATGGTGCCGATTATTGCGCAGCATTGGTTAAAAGCTGAGGATAAATTGGACACCGTAATGGCGGAAATCCCAAATAAGGTGCTTGAAGAGTTAGGGCATCGACTGAATTATCTGGAGCTTTACCCGGAAACCACCGAAGGGTATAAAACAGCAGAGGTAACATTGGGTGGATTGAATACGGATGTATTATCCTCCAAAACCATGATGGTAAAATCGATTCCCGGTTTGTTTTTTATCGGCGAAGTGGTCGATGTAACCGGACATTTGGGTGGGTATAACTTCCAGTGGGCCTGGTCGTCTGGCTGGGTTGCAGGGCAAAATACGTAATGATAAAAATGACTTGTAAACACAAAGTTAATAGAGCGTTGATATTTTTTAAACGGCTTTTAGGCCTGAGTATGCTGGTGACATCGTCCTGTTGGGCGCAAGGCAGTGGAGATGCCCGCCAACTATTCCAAAGTTTTCAGGACCGCTTGTTTCAAATTAGAACCATCGATAAGGCTTCGGGCAGCAAAGCGTCCATTGGCTCAGGGTTTTCCATTACCAATAATGGCAAGCTGGTTACTAATTATCATGTCGTTTCGAAATACATTTTACATCCAGAGAAATATCAACTCGAAGCACTGGATTTTCAAGATCAAACACGTTCGGTCAAAGTTTTGCAAATCGATGTGATTAACGATTTAGCACTAATCGAGTTGGCTGAAGCAGAACCGACGCCCTTACTGGAGTTGGCCGAACAGCAGCCAGAAAAAGGCGAAGAAATTTTTTCATTGGGTAATCCTCGTGATCTTGGTATGACAGTGGTGCCCGGAACCTTCAATGGAAAAACTACCCACTCTTATTACGATCGTATTTTGTTTTCAGGCTCAATTAATCCTGGAATGAGTGGTGGCCCGGTTTTAAATCAAGAAGGTAAAGTCATTGGTGTAAACGTTGCGACTTCGGGCAATCAAATCAGCTTTCTGGTGCCATTGGAGAAATTAAAGCAACTCATTGAGCAATCCCCAAAAAATGATCTTTCGTTGTCGGAGCAGGCTTACCAACAACTAAAACACAATCAACGAGAGTTGATGACGCGTTTGTTTAGCGGTCATTGGGAAAAGGTGCCTCTGGGGGAGTCCAGTGTTATCGGAGAACTGACCGATTTTATCAGTTGCTGGGGTGAGTCGAACCAGCGAAAAGACGAGAAATTTACTGAGGTATATCGTCGCTGTAAAAATTCAGAGTATATCTACATCGCTCCAGATTTTTACACCGGTATTATTGAAATGGAATTTTTCTGGTATCAAGCAACGGAGCTCTCAGAATGGCAGTTTTATAAAATGTTGAATGACTCTTTCTCCAGCGCCAGCGCCGGTAATATGGCTAGCGAAGATCATGTGACCGAGTACAGTTGTGCTACCGACTTTATCGAAAAAGAGTCGTCAAGCAATATTCATAAAAATGTGTACTGTGTTCGGGAGTACAAACAGTTTGCCGGTTTGTTCGATGTGCTTTTTTTATCTGCAACTATTAATCACGAAAAGCATAGTTTAGTGTCGCATTACACTTTATCGGGTGTTGAAAAAGCTCAAGCGCAGGAATTTTTACGTCGCTTTATGGAGCACACAGAATGAATTTGGTCATTGAAGAAATCAATCGTAATCGCAAAGTTCTGCAACGGTATCGCTTCAGTCAGCAAAATCGTATTCGTATTGGTCGAGCTTTGGATAACGACGTTATTTTAAATGAGCCTCACGTCTCACCCTATCATATGGAGCTGGTTAAGACAGAAGAGGGCGACTGGGAAGTGGTTGATCTTGATAGCTGTAATGGTGTGCGTACCAGCAAGCGCAAACATTTAGCTTCTGGTACCAAGATCAAATCGGGTGACACGCTTTTACTGGGGCGTTGCTATCTGAGTATTTGGGATGAGCAGCATCCGGTTGAGGATGCCTGGCCATTACACTCAATTGAAGAAGTGTTCCATCGCATTAGTTCATTGTGGGTGGTCGTTGTTTTATTGGCGATATTTGTTTTAGGCGAATGGCAGATTGCCTCCATGCATAACTATCGGGGCGTGCCTCCATCGCGGGTGATAAACGAATTGATTTACGAGTTACTGCTTATATTTGGTTGGGCCTCTCTATGGTCCCTTAGCGGCAGAGTTATTCGGCATGAGAGTCGGTTTTATAGTCACCTGGCGGTTAGTTTGTTAGCTGCTATGGCGTTTCAGTGGTTGCCGCCATTGCTCCGAATACTAGCGTTTAACGGGCATTATGGGCTTTGGCTAACTGAGTTGCGGTACTTCGGAAACGGCGCCATTTTTTCACTATTGCTGTGGTCCAATTTTTACCTTTCATTGCCTCAAAAGGCTTCCGTTCGTATTATTTGGTCCAACGCCATCGCCTGGGGCATGGTATTGATGTTTTTGCTGCCACCAATCTTTGATGCGCGAAAGTTCCGAGGTTTTCCTCTCTATGACGGCGTGATACTGCCTCACAGCGTCTTCTGGGCCGATACCCTATCCGAAGAAGCCTTTATCGAAAAGGTTGATGAGCTCTATGGCAGCTCGGGGGGAGCTGTAAAATCTGAGGCAAATCAGGGACAAACAACCGAGGACAGAGTGAATGAAACGGATACTGAAGAGCAATAACCGTCTCTGATTGGTTGAATACCATCAGAGCAGGTGCGACCTGGTTCTATAATTTATAGAGAATTCAATTGGTTGCTATGACTTTCTCACAGGATCTATTATTATGAGTCAAAGATTTTCGGGGTTTTTGGCAAAATAACGATAATTCTTTACGGCCATTTGAACCGACTGAACCTGCTCTGACAGTATTTCTGCATTTGTGCATCACGTGTATCAACGGAGTAGCGGCAGAGTTCCACCGTGTAATATGGATGGAAACCGTAAAGGAAAAGAACCCCGCTCCCGATTGATGATCCCTGGGGTGGTTGAGTGAGCGCAATAAATATTCCTGGATACAAAATAGTCAAAACCTTGGGCGTAGGAGGCCAGGCGACGGTCTATTTGGCCATTCAAGAAGGTTTTGATCGTGAGGTGGCGTTAAAGGTCATGTCTCCGGCATTGGCGGCCGACCCCACCTTTGGTGAGCGCTTTATCCGCGAAGCAAAAATTGTTGCCAAGTTACGTCATCCCGGAATTGTGACCGTTTACGATGTTGGTGAGCACGATGGTTTCTACTTTTTGGCAATGGAATTTTTGCCCGATATGGATTTGCGCACCCGCATCAATCAAGGAATGAAAGCGAAAGATGCTCTGCAGGTCATTGAAAAAGTCAGCCGAGCACTGCATTTTGCTCACGAAAAAGGTTATATCCATCGGGATGTAAAGTCGGAGAATATTCTGTTCAGAGACGACGGTGAGCCGGTATTAACCGATTTTGGCATCGCCAAAGCGTCCAACTCATCAACTCAAATGACCCAGCAGGGCAAGCTCATCGGCACGCCACAGTATATGAGCCCGGAGCAATGCCGCGGACGGCCACTGGATGGTCGATCGGATATTTACAGTCTGGGGATTATACTGCACGAAATGTTGACCCAGTCGGTGCCATTTGATGGTGAAGACTCGGTAGCCGTTTGTTTACAACATGTGACCAAACCCATTCCTCGGTTGCCTGTAAGGCAAAAGCACTATCAATGGTTGCTTGACCGTATGTTGGCAAAAAAGCCTGATGACCGATTTGCAACGGGCGTTGAACTGGCCGAAGAAATTAACAAGTTTTTAGCAGGTGATCTATCTGCAACAAAACGATCTTCCAAAACCGAGCTTCGAGCAGAGCGAGACATAGCTCAGGTTTATGCGGAAGATGAACAGGAAATGATTGCCGAAGGGCGAATTACTCAAAAAGAGGAACACAAGAGTGCCCGATGGCCCTGGGTGGTTGGCATTCTAATAGCCGTATCAGCTGTGGGATATTTACAACAGGAACGCTGGCTGCCGCAAGCCAAGCAGCTGTACGCCAATTTGATGCAGAGTACGCAACCTGCGGGTGAAGTCAGCGAAACCAATGTCAACAAGCCTTCGGCTACACCGTCTCAAAGCTCTTCATCAGAAAGCCGTACAACTCAAAGTCAAAGTTTGCCTTTAAGCAACTCTGGATTAACGCCCGAGCAAGAAGCTCGACAAAAACAGATCGCTCAATTGCTGGTTGAGGCCGACTCATTGGAGCCGCTTCCTAACTTGGAACCTGCTGAAATTAAGACGTTGCTGCAGAATTATCTGCGTGTGTTGGTATTGGAACCGGACCACACACTTGCCAAAGAGCGCAAAGAAGCCGCATTAGTTAGAGCGGCGGATCTGGCTCGTGGCGCGTTAAGTAAACATAATGAAGACGCCTACATTCAATATTTCGCGGTGGTAGAAGGAGTCGCACCAGAACATCCGGTGCTAGCTGAGTTAACACAGTCCTATCAGAGCTATCAGCAAAAACAGCAATTGGAAGCTCAAAATGCAGAAATCCAGCAACAACTTGAAGCGTTATTAGCCAATGCCGACACTGCCTTGAGTGAAAACCGGCTTACTTCGCCTGCTGAGGATAATGCTCACTTTTATTACACCAGGGTATTGGAGTTAGATACGGGCAATGAAGCAGCTCAAAATGGATTAAACGAAATTACCGATAAGTATATAAAAATGGCACAACAGTCGCTGCTTAATAAGTCAGTGGATAAAGCTCGCACTTCAATTAATAAAGTTCGAACCATTGCGCCCGATGATGAGCGAATAACAGAGCTTGAGCAGCAGTATCAGGTCATTAAGAAGCAGGTTGAAGAAGAACAAAAAGTAGCCGCTGCGGAAGCAGAGCGACGAAAAAAGCAGCAAGAGCGAGAGCAGATGCTGGCCGACCCATTGGTGCAGCTAAAAATTCAAAGTAAATTGAATGGTGCTCGAGATGCTTATGGAGAGAACCGGCTGGTTTTACCCGAGTCGGATAATGCACTGGCAAAATACCGCGAGGTATTGGATATAGATCCGAGTAATCAACAGGCATTGGATGGAATTGAGTTAGTAAAGTCGAAACTGGTGAGTTTAATTAAAGATTCGATCCAGCAAGGTTCAAAAACTACGGCTGACGAATGGTTGGTACAGCTAAGCGCACATTTTTCAGAGCATCCTGATATTCCGTTGTTTAGACAACAAATAGCAGAGATGGATGTTCAGTTGGTTCCTGAATCGCCAGACCCTACTAATTCTGGCAGCGCAAACTCAGCATTTGACGCTTCAGCGCAACCGGTGGATCTAACCGGTGGCACCCAAGCGGGCTTCAATTCATCGCCGAATACGGATAAAGAGACAGGACAGGATCAAAGTGTTACTGAATCTAAAGCAACGGACGATAAAACCACGTCGGAATCGGAAACTGAAGCTAAACCAAAAGACTCAAATAGCGATAAGAAATCAGAAGACAAGAAAAAGTCGGACGACGACGATACAAATCCTTAAAGAACTTGAGGCCAACAATGAAAACTAAAACACTGTTTCGAAATTCAAAGACCGCAATGGTAGCACTGGCCGTAACCTTGGCATTGAGCGCCTGTGGGCCGAAAAAGCCAGAAATAACGCAACAGCAAATATTGGAAGCTCGTAGTGCGGGGACCTTATTGGATCTTTACAATAAGGTACAAGTGGATCTCTCCGCCGCGAGTGGTTCGAGTAAAAAGTCATTACAAGCCATTGCCCAGCAAATTGCCGAGCAGTTGGCAGTCGATAAAGAACAGTCGATTTTGCAAAGCGTTGAAGACGCTCGGTTACCGTCAGGCGTCGCGCCGCTGCAGACCATTGAGTCGTTAAAGCAAGAAGCTGAGCCGATGAAAACTTGGAACGCTATGCGCTATCAGTCGCTCAGACAAAAACTCAATGGGGAAACCACACAGTCGCAAGATCAACTGGCGAAACAACTGTTGGAAGTCAATAAAATTCCTGTTGACGATACAGTCAGACGGATTAGTTCGATGGCAGTTGCAGCCCAAATTGCGGGTGAGGGAAGTACGCATTATCAAAACTATCAGCAGCAAAAAGAGCGCGCTATTGTAAACTGGATGGTTGATGCCGATACCGCTCTGGCTTCTCGCCAATACACTCATGCAGCGACTTTTCTACGCAAGGTTCTCGGTGTTGACCCTGGTAATGCAGAAGCACAAGAAAAATTAGCTCTGGCTGAACAGGAGGGGTTTGAAACGGCTTTTCAAAAAGCGTTAGAAGACAGCAAGCCAGAGCTAGCGTTAAGCGAGCTGGTGCGCGTTTCTGCATCTCCAATGTTCGAGTCGGTAAAAAGCTCGCTCGCCAATAATATTCAGTTACTTAACGATTTTTTTATCAATCGAGCTTTGCAACAAAGCTCACAGGGCGCGCTGAAAAGTGCATATAAAAGTTTTATCAAAGCACGACAAATTCGTGAAATCATGGGGCAGCCACCGCAACACGAAGCCGAGTTCGATTATTTAAGAAAACTCATGAACTTTGCTCAGGTCATGGGACAGAAAAAACAATTCGGCGATCAAATGGCTTATCTGGAAATTGTAAACCAATTTAATCCCAACTATCCGAAGTTGCAGGAAACCTTAAAGCAGGCCCGCCAAAATGTGGTGGAGTATGCGGCTACTTCCATGTGGGTACAGGACTTTGCCCAAACTGGAACGGAGCATAGTGCAGGAAAATCAGTCGCCAAACAGGTATACAGTTGGGTGTTTGAGAAAATGCCTGGAGAAATCGCACTGGTTTCAGCACAACAGTTGTCGAATGCCGATACCTCTGCTCCGGGACGATTACTCACTCTTGAAGGAGATATTCTGCAAGCCGGTGTAGATTCAGAGAATTCTACCAGCAAGAAAACCATGCGTGTGGTAACCGAGTCGAAAAAGCGTCCCAATCCGGCATACAAAGAGTGGCAAGAGGACGGCAGCAAAGGTACGGCTCCTCCTGAGTTTCTGGTAGACGAAAAGAAAGAAGATGTTTCGGTCACGGTTAATTACACTCGCAAAACGGGTATCCTGTCTGTTAATTATCGCCTTGTGGATCAAAAATCAGGGCAGGTGTTAATTAATGAAAGTGCAAGAGACAAATTGGTGTTTGAAGGCGAGGGGAACGAAGGCGTTAATATAGGCGAGTTCAACTTACCCTTTAAGCGGCCTGAGCTGCCATCGGAACTGGAAATTATGGAGCAGTTATCGGTTAAGGTTGCCGAGCAAATCGGCACGAAACTGAAAACTATGCTCAAAGACCCAGATGTCCGTTATGAATCTTTAGGCGATCGAGCTTTGGATCAAAATCAGATTAAATCTGCGAAAAATTACTATGGCTATGCAGCCGCTATTCGAGGATTTAAAGCTGATGACATGACAACATTGCGTCAAAAGCTCATTGACAGTGTAGTTAATCATTAATATTGATTGCCCCACATGAGGCTTTGTCAGTCATAGTGGGGCCTGCTCTTTTTCGCACCTTCAGCTAAACCGAATATCGTGTCAAATATCACACAATCGCGTATTGCATCATGCTATAGTGGAAAGCTGCTTATTACTGGCTGCGAAAGATTGTCATAACCAACCTCAGGAACAGGTGGTTATGGTTCGGGGAGATTGATAATGAGATGTCTGCTGGATACCACCATTAATTTAAAGCAATTGGTGAGCCAATCGGGTGAAAAACTGATGCTTTCAGTGAATGGAGAGCCCATGTTGCGGCAGCAGTTTCAGTCCATGAGCGAAGCCGGTGTAACCAGTGTATTTGTTCTTATTGAGAAAGATGCATCTACCCGAGGCGATATTTCTCGCGAAGCATTCAAGTACGGATACAGTCCTACCTTTTTAGAAGTTGAACCTGAGCTAATTAACGCCAAAAAAAGTTTATTAGCTGCCGAAAAATACATGAAAGATGAGTTTATCTATTTACCGGTAAATAGACTGGTGCCTTCGGCTATGTTACGAGCTCTAGTAAAGCATCCGGTTAATAGTCACCAAGTGTTGTCCGTTTTGTATACCGGCAACCAGCATCCTCAACTCAATAAGCCTTCGGTGTTTCGAATAGAATTTAACAAAGAAAGCAATGCTCGGGCGAAAGGCGAAAACTCTTCTTCAGGTTACGATATCGGTGTATATAAATGTGGCACTATTGTATTTAAGCTGATTGAAAAAGTTGCACAAAATAGAACTTTTAGCTGGAATCGTTTACAAACTGCGCTGAGTCGAGCAGGTAGAAGTTTAGTGATTCCAACCAAAAATACATTCTGGGCCGTGATTGAAACACACGATGATATTCCTGTACTCGAAAAGCTTAGAGCAACGGAAACGGTAGCGGCTATTCCACTTAATGAAATCGACAAAGTTGCCTTGGGTAACCTGTATGCACAGTTGTATTCGACGTTAGCTAGTAACCGCTCATTACGCGAACAGGGCAGTATTCTCTGGATTTTATTGATAGTTGTCGGTTGCGGACTTTTAATCAGTAGCAACTGGTTGATTAATATTACAGGAGGATTGCTGGCGGGATTATCCATTGCGACCTATCCACTAATCGAGTACGTTAGCATGGCTACCAAATTGACCGAAAAGTTAAAGCCGCTAGCGCTACCCGCACTTCGTATAATGGTCATTGCTTTGGTCAGTCTGGCTGCGGCGAGTGGGTTTGGATTAGGCTTTTGGGTTTTAATTAGTGTGCTACTGCTTGCTGTGGAAATTGCTCTACTGGTGCATCCTGTTACATTAGATGACCCCAAACTGGAACGCATTTTTCAAAGTTATCTAGTGCATGGTGGACTACTATTGCTTGCCAGTGGGTTTATGGTGCCCATTATGATGCTGGTTGTTTTTGGATCTCTCACTGCACTGATGGGAATATTAAAAGGACAACAGCTTTATCGTGAAGTGCAGCGGGAAAAGCATGGTTAAAAAAGAAATAAATCCTTTAATGTTATAGAAATCCAATTTTAGCAGCGCCTTTACATTTCAAGCACATTCACTTTTAACTTTAAAATAAAGAGTTGATAACTATGAACTCCGATAATCAGTTGGCGGTATGTTTTTGGAGATATGAAGATTCAAGTAGTGGTTATCATATCTATATTGATGATAAAACTGTGTCAGATGCAATAAACATCATTGACGCGCTTGCTTCTAAGCCAATAGGGGCTTCTTTGGAGTTTGCTATTTTGCCTCCCGAGCAAGCGGTGTTAGCGGGAGCAGACTCGAATAATGAGCGTTGTATTTTTGCTAAGCGTCTTTTGATTAGGTCTGCCGAACCAGGTGTTTGGACCATTCAGGAAAGTGCCGATGAAGTTCATTTATTAATAGGACTACCTTGGGTTCAAATTTTTGGCAGAATGCTTGATATTGGTGGCGTATCTTTCGGCCCAACAGATGAGTCATCTAAGGTTCATATTTGGCGTTAATTCACACTGCTATTTATATAAGTTAGAAAGCTAATTTTTTCGCGATAAAAAAATCGGATGTTAACCCAAATGACCGACAAGTTTTTGTGTTGTTCGAATTAGCTTGTCTTGTAATTTATCGATATTGATTTTTCTAGTTTTTGTCTTGTCTTTTTGTTGTTGTAGCGCCCATTCGACATGTTCTTTGACCAATTCAGACCTTCCATCAACTAACCATTGATCCAGTACCTTTATAATTTCTGGTGACGCTTCGGCATTCCCTAAGGCAATCGCAATGTTTCGTTGCCATCGCTCATGTCCGATACGGCGAATGGGCGAGCCTTGCGTTCTATCTAAAAACTCCTGTTCGCTCCAGGAGAAAAGTTCCTGCAGTTTTGCGCTATCAAGCGAGTTTCGTGGCGTAAAGTCATCTTCGTTAGTCGGTGAGGCGTAACGATTCCAGGGACAAACTAATTGACAGTCATCGCAACCATAAATGCGATTACCCATCAGCGGGCGTAAGTTTTCATCGATGGAGCCAAAGTGCTCAATGGTTAAATACGATATGCATTTGCGAGCATCTACCGTATAGGGAGCGACAATGGCTCCAGTTGGGCAGAGCGACAAGCAAGCAGAGCAACTGCCACATTGATTAGCTGGCGCGTCATCGGGCGGTAGGGGAAGGTTGGTGAGGAGTTCTCCGAGAAAGAAAAAAGATCCCGCCTTTTCATTGATGAGCATAGTGTTCTTGCCAATCCAGCCCAGTCCTGCTTTTTCAGCATAGGCGCGTTCCAGAACAGGACCACTGTCTACAAATACGCGATGTTCCAGCGTCGCCGCGCGCTGCTTTATTTTGTCCGCTAGCTTTTTTAATTTGTTGCGCATTAATTTATGGTAATCACGCCCAAGCGCATATCGAGATATATTGGCCATTTGTGATGACTGTTGCGGCTCAGAGAAACGGGCTGGGGTTGGTACATAGTTAAGGCGAACGCTGATTACTGAAAGAGTTCCTGGCACTAAGTTGTTGATATCGGCGCGCAACGCCTCACGCGACTTCATATATTCCATATCACCGTAATAGTCTTTGGCGAGCCATCGCTTATAATGTTCGACGTGTTCGCTGATGTCGGTGGGAGCAATACCGCATTGTTCGAAGCCGAGCTCCAAAGCCTGTTGCTTAACGTATTGTTTTAAGGTGTCGAAATCGCTATGGTGAGGCACAGTCGTAAAAGTTTTATTTAGGTTAGAATCATTATATCAGACATTGAATGTTCTCATTGAGGCGAAGCTTTGAACGAATTGAGGGCGACGGAAAAACAACGGGAGATTAAGCTATGAAATTATTATCGATTATGACAAAGGCAATACTTGTCTTGGCCTTTTCTACAAACCTTTACGCGCAAGACTGGACCGGTAAGTCATTTCCAAAGTTTGAGCTCGCCAATCAACATGGTGAAACGATCAACAACGACTCGTTTAAGGGTGAGTGGGTGGTCTATTATTTTTATCCTAAGGATGACACTCCAGGGTGCAGTATTGAAGCGGAAAACTTTGCCAAAAACCATGAAGCTTTAAAGGCAATGGGGCTAAATATCGTTGGCATCAGCCTGGATGGCGTTGAATCTCATAAATCCTTTGCGGATAAGTTCGGCGTTAAATTTAATCTGCTGGCCGATGTCGATAAAAAGCTTTCTGACCAGCTGGATTTGGTGAATAGCTTTCCCTGGCCGCACACGCGTCGCGAAACCTTTATTGTGAATCCCGAGGGCGAAATTGTGAAACACTATCCAGAAGTTAGCCCGAAAAAACACGTGACCCAGATTATGGCAGATTTTAAAAAACTTCCTTCCAAGTCAGAAAGCTAATTATTCCACCCCTTAACGGGCCATCCTTCGGATATTCAAAATTGCTCTGACCGCCATGGACGGTGGAAATGCCGAATGCTACCGGGAGCAGGCTTCGGCCCGTCAATTTTAATCGAACTGTGGAGCTCTCATCTTCGGGGACACGACCCAATAAAAAAGGCCCACCAATTTGGTGAGCCTATGATTGTCCTCGATACTCGCAGAATGATTACAAGTAGTAGGTAGGCAATCTATGGCTTGACCAAAGACACCTTACTTTTCAAAGATATTTGAGTCGCTCCGCCCGGAGAGATTGCTCGGCACATCCCTGTGCCTCACCCCTTACGGGGCCATCCTTCGGATGTTCAAATTTGTTCCGGACAAATTTGTCGAACTGTGGAGCTCTCATCTTCGGGGACACGACCCAATAAAAAAGGCCCACCAATTTGGTGAGCCTTTATTTATTTGGCGCGCCCGGAGAGATTCGAACTCCCGACCAATTGGTTCGAAGCCAACTACTCTATCCAGCTGAGCTACGGGCGCTTAGGTAACGGGGGCAAATTTAGCGAAATCTGGAACGATGTACAAGGGAAATGTAGAATTTTGTGCTCGTTCGCCTA
>JBFHVL010000009.1:0-30364 GCA_041589565.1 Kangiellaceae bacterium
ACGGAGTTTGCCTGATAAAGCTGTCGCTACTGGCTAAGATTACATCGTGATTTTCGGTAGACTCCATGCTTCCATCAACAAAAATATCTTCGATACCGGGTGTGTTTCAAACTCACCTTGTTGAGAAAATAAAGTCTGCTGTGAGCCAGTAACGGACATTATCCCTTGGTTTTAAGTTCTAAACATTTGTAGAGGATGACATTTAAAGCTTTCTTCTTTTCAGAATTAAACTCTAGAATATCCTTTTCTTTGAATATACCCATGTCATTTTGATAATAATCACAAAAAGCTGACCAAGAGTTAATGGAATAATCAAATTTAAAGTCATTTTCTTTGTAAATAAGATCTTCTACTAATTTCCAGAAAATGTACTTTTCTTTTGACAATTTGCTTTTAAAGAATAATATTGCCTTTCTCGCGCTATCGAGCCCTGAAAACGCAGCTTTCTCTAAAAAATCAAGTCCTCTTTCGGCTTCTCCATTTTCAATCAACATTATCCCGTACTCTTTCTGTGCTTCTTGAAATCCACGCTCGGCCGAAACTTGCAAAGAGGCTATGGCATATTCCTTGTTTTTATGTCTATTTTCAAACCAAATCCAATATGGAGCCTCGGCACTTCCTAGCTGAGAAGATTTCTCTAATGCCTCCACTCCATCTTGCCCTGTTTGATAACGATACAAAAAGTATTGGTCTTTAGACAGATGTGCTTTTAATACGTTTACTATTTTTCTTGCATCTTCTTCATTTGAGAACTTTTCATAAAGTGCTGCATGTGCAATTTTGTTTGCGTTTTCTTCATTCAATTCTTTAATGCAAGCCCCGAAACTAAAGACTTCCGAGTCAAAACCATTGCATGTTGCAAATGAGCTCAAAGGGCAAGTTATAATGTAAATGATTGAACACAATCGAAATAATTTCTTCATTGATTTATAACCCCTTTTTTCATAGTCATTAACCAACCACTACCATCATGCGGAGAGAATCTATTCATATCTCCAGAAATATTTTTAATTTTTGAACCCGACGTATTTGGACCATCATAATAATCTGATTTTAATCGAGTGTATTTAGCTTTTGAAATATGCCCGTTATTCCTCAAGCTTTTAAGTACATTTAGGGTTTTCTTTGCCAAGTCTTTAGACCACTTTGTTTTTGGCCCATGACTATGAACAGTAAGATACTCCCCATTACTGCCTTTTACCACTTTATAGCCGTCCGGAGTATTAGCAGTTGAGCTAAATGAAAGCTGAGGTAAACCCAATGTTTCTATACTTACGGCGTATTTACTTGACTCCCCATCCTCTCGCATATAAATATAGCTAGAAAATTCTGCTGAATCCCTGTTTGTTAAATACATCCACCTAGGAAGCAATCGTTCTAAGAATGACTGAATATCTTCTCCTTCTTTACTGAATACAGTGTCACCAGCTTCGAAAGTTTCCATTATTTGAGGTGGTTTTATAAGCTCTTCATCGACAGAAAGCGGGACTTTACTGTCATTTCCCAATGTCTGCTCATTGTTTAAAGCAGCCCCTAATATTCCTCAAACTCTTTAAACTGTTGCTCCAGTTTTTCAACCTCACCATCAAAGTTATTTTCTAATAATGGGTTCTCATCATTAATACGTGCTTCAACGTCAGGCAATTTAACCGAAAATACAACGCCTGTTCTGTCGAGCGGTTTAAACTGAACTTTATAGGCTTTACGAGCATTCTTAATATCGAGCTGCCACGCTGGAATAAAGGGTGAGACGGGATCGAGGTATTGATAGTCTTCATTATCGGCGATATCGCCAAAATGATGCGTAGAATCACTCGACGTTACTGACACCTCAACACTGACTACGGGCACGGCATATTCCCAGGTAATTAGCGACTCGAACTCCTGCTGTTCTGCTTCTCTTACAAAGACTTTCCCATCTTGCTCGATAATATGAATAACCTTGGTAACCACCATGTCATTAGACGTTAACATTCGCAACGTGAGTGTTTGGCTGGGATTCGCCACATTGGTAATATCTACTTTACCTTCATAGCCTTTAACAATCTCATTCACAAAGAATAATCCCAGCCCCTTTCCATGATGCTCTTTGACTTTTCGCGTGGAAAACCCAAGCTGAAATATTTGCTCTTTATGTTCGTTACTAATGTGCTTACCACGGTTGTAAACAGAAACCTCGATATAGCCTGAATTCTGAATCAACTGAACGGCAAGTTTATCGGATGGTTGTCTATTTTTGCGTTTACCATGAAAGAACTGTGCATTTTTTATCAGATTCTCTAACAATAATATAAAGTGATTGGGGTTACCCAGCAGGGCATTGCAATTATCGACTCCCACTCTAAAGTTAGAGAGCTCTAAAAAGGTTCGCGCTAAATCGTTCTGTTCGATAAAAGCACGTGTCGCTTCACTCTCTTCCACTTCAACAATGCCTGAAAAAGTCCTCACCAAGGCAGTCATAGGTAAAAATGAAACTTCTACCGGCAAAAGCGATGCAACTTGATCATTCTTTTTAAGTTCTTGTTGATAATATTGCTCTTCACAATTAATTAAGTAATTGGCAATGTGCAGGGCAATATTATCGGCGGTAGACAAATCGAGCAGATCCCATAGATATTTTTGTGCATCTATGGCCTGCTGATAAAGTTCAAGCTGTTGCTTTTTGTCATTAATTAAGTTCTGCGTAGGTTCTTCTTGCTGGCTTAAATCATCCAGATCTTTTTGTGTTTGGAGAAGAGCAGCGGTTAACGCTGATCGTACTTTATCAAAACTAATGACGCCATTGTGTCTGACTTCTGATGCAATGCTTTTAAAGTGAAGATACTTTTCGTCGTACTCAATGTACTCCAGTAGTTTGTCACTAATAAACAGTTTGAGCTTATCAGCATGACTGGAATACACATGGGCTTTTTCCTGCACCTTCTTTTTCGCTCGCCATAAGTCGTCGACTTCGGCATCAAGCTGCTCGATCGCCTGACGCAGTCTTTTTTGCCGTCGGAAATAAAAATATAAATCTTGCCCAATAAAAAGAACGAACAAAGCAACCAAAGACCACTGGAATACATCGGTTTTAAATTCATCCAATATATAATAGGGCTGAATAACATCCGGCTGAGAAAGAATCAGTAGATAAACCACCAAAGCCATTGAAGCAAAAAGCGTTAGCCAGGGAAAATGCAACAAGAGCCCCTGCTTAATGCGGCGCGACTGTTGCTTTAATTCTTTTTGTGTTGGTTCGCTCATAGTTCTACCGGTTTCTTTTAGCCATTCACTGGCGGTGATAATAGAGATGATTTTTAATTTTCAACCTATCGAATAATCAACCCTACCTAACCTCCCCTTTTTAAGGGGAGCAGGAGGGGGGTGCAGGTTTAATCCACATCTTTCCAGCAGTAAGCATGCTCATCACCAAAGGTGACAATCCCTACTTCCTGCTGACACAGCTCTAGGAAACTCGCTGTCTGTTTTGCTTTAGCCGCCTGCTCAAACGAATGACGCAGCGTTTTAATATGTTGACGATAACTGGCATAGCTTAAAGAATCCATATTGAGCGCTTCAGCCATTTGATCCGTATTCACCGGACGGGGACTGCGTTCTACCAAAACTCGCAAAATTTTACGAGGTGTTGGCGCCAGTGGCCGCTTGGCATTGGTTGGGTTCATCAAACGCTCACCAAGCCAGTATACATGCCAGTTTGTGAGGTCGATGGTCAATGGCCCCCGCTTGATCACTTCATCGGCACTGCTTAGTTCATTATTCGATTGAATGAACTTATCACGTAACACGGCTTTTATTCGCCAGCAAAGCACGGCATCAATATTCTGCTGATGCTTGGCTATAAAGTCCTGTGCCATCGACTGCTCAAATACTTGTTGCTCGATACCGGTTCCACTGTGTTCGGAAAGGTAAATGATGGGTAGCTCTGGCCATTTCTTTTTTAACGCACGCGATACGGTAAATCCAGCATGATCATTTCCGGCCATATTAGCATCGAGTATGGCAATATCGGGCGAGCAGTCCATACGGTTAATGGCCTGACAGGCGGCTTCGGCAAACTTATAAATATCGAGCGAATTGCCCGAAGCACCATCGCCAAAATCAAAATCCGTCAGCACAGACCGAAACTTATCAATCCAGTGAGACTGATCTTCTACCCAAAAAATACTTGCCATAATTGCCTGTAGTTACGATTAAATATGAAGTGGTTGTTTAAGATTAACGTCAAGAGTACCGCCTATCTCACCTAAAAATTTGAACTAGCTCTCATTTTTACCAGTTTTTCTCCTTTGTTGAAATGCGAATCGTTTTTCTCACCAATTTTTCACCAGTGTTTCGGATACTGCCTCCATGTTAATTGCAAAAGCCTTTCTGGAGGTGATTTATGTCCAACGAACTGATTTATTTATGGTCTGAAAACCTGACACTATCCATAGTGATCTGGTTTGCACTTACCGTCGTGGTGCTCTATCTGGGGCGCCATCAGGCTCATAACGTACTTCTAAGTACCGGCCACGCGGTGTATTCAGGTATGCGTCAATGGGCGTTTACACTGCTCAAACTGGAACAGAAAATCGTTAAACGCAATCGCGAGATACTAATAAACGAAGGTACCCGTGCCGCAGAAAAATCAATTGAGCGTGAGTTTGAGCGGGTGAATAATTTGGTGCAACGCGATCTGAGTCAGTACCCGACTTTACATCGCGAAATTTCGGAAACCATTGAAAAGATAGAAGCCGATTATCAAAACTCATCGGATGTAACGCCTTTGCCTCCGGCCTGGGGAGAAGTGGTCGAAACCATTTCTAACCTGCCAAACAATGGTGACTCTACGGTAAATAAAATTCTCACCAACATTAAAAAAGCGGTCGAAGATTCGCATCAGCAAACCTTAAAAGCTTACAAAAAGGCAGCAGCTGAACGCCATGGCTTACTGGCGCAAATGCAACCCGACTGGCGTAAACTGAATACCAAACTGGCAACGGTGAACGAGAAAATTACTGGGCTCGATGAGCGCACCAAAACCATCGATAGCCAAATGCAAACCTATCAGGACATTCGCAACGAAACCGATCAAGCTGTGAGTTCACTCGGTTCGTCTGCTCTGACTCAGTTCTTTATTTCAGGTCTGGTACTGATTGTTGCAGCGCTAGGAGGATTAATTAACTTTCAGTTAATCGCCATGCCCATGTCAGAAATGGTTGGTGGAACCAGTTACATTGGCGAAATGAAGACTTCTGATATCGCAGCGCTGGTAATCATTCTGGTTGAAATTGCCATGGGACTCTTCCTGCTCGAATCCATGCGGATCACCCATCTGTTCCCAATGATTTCCAGCATGGATGATCGTATGCGTCGCCGCATGATGATCATTAGCTTCACTATTCTCTTTATTCTGGCAAGCATCGAAGCATCATTGGCTTACATGCGTGATTTGCTGGCATTGGATCGTGAAGCCTTGCAACAAACTTTAACGGGTTTAAGTGCGACATCGTCACATGCAGAGTTTCGCTGGATTCCATCGATTGGACAAATGACCATGGGCTTTATTCTACCCTTTGCGTTGGCCTTTATTGCTATACCACTGGAGTCGTTCATTCATTCCTTAAGAACAGTTCTGGGCTCATTAGCGATTGGCGCTTTGCGAGTCATAAGAGTGTTAGTACGCATGACCGGTAGCATTGTGAATCACCTGAGCAAGATTCTGGTGAATTTATATGACCTGATCATCATGTTGCCGGTAAGTATTGAGCGCCTGGTTACAAAAAAGCAATCAACCGATGAAAACACTGTTGAGTCAACGGAGAGTAACCATAAAAAGCGCAATCGAAAATCAAAACGCGACAATAATCTGGCCGAAGACAGCTTTTTACTTAAAAGCGAACTGGCTGATTAATTCAATTCAGGCTCGCATGTAACGCGAGCCTGAATAAACAGAACATTTAGATAACGAATTTAATTTGAATGCAACACCAAAAAACAGGTGTTCAGGAGGATAAGAGAATGAACTGGTTAAAAACATCCGGTTACGCAGTAAGCCTTCTATTATGTATAACACTGCTTACCGCGTGTGGAAAAACACAGCCAAAAAATCGAGCAGTGTTTTTCTTAATTGATACATCGGGCACTTACACGCAGGAACTCGATAAAGCACAAGCCATAATGAACTACTTATTGGCTACCTTAGACAGCGGCGATTCTATTGCCATGGCTCGAATCGACAGTGGTAGCTTTAGCGAAAAAGATATCATCGCCAAAATGACATTTGACTCTCGCCCCAGTACGGCTAACGATCAAAAGCGACTGTTCAAACATAAAATGGACGAATTCGTTACCAACCTTGATCGAGGAAGTCCTAACACCGATATAACCGGTGCAGTGATTCAAGCAGCTGACTATGTTAATGAAACAGGTGCGGGTGAAAAATACATTCTGGTTTTTTCTGATCTGGAGGAAGACTTACCCAAAGGTCATATACGCGACTTTCCTATAGATGTTCGCGGTATTCAGGTGGTGGCTTTAAATGTAACCAAGTTACGTCGCGACAATATTGATCCAAGAGATTACAAACACCGCTTGGATAATTGGCAAGAGCGTGTGACTCAAGGCGGAGGTGAATGGCGAGTTGTTAATGATCTGGAGCGCCTTGATCGTATGATTGTGCATCACTAACTACGACACCTTCATTTCACCCTCATAATAATAAAAACCTCATATCAAGCGCAATTGAGATATCACATGGTTGTGATATCTCTTTTTTTATTGTCGAGATGTTCATCATTTTTAACTATTTATTCAAAATAATTGCTTTGAATACTGGGCGAGATTTAGCGTTTTACCTAATATTAAGGCAACCACTATTAAGCTATGGAGTATTGTTATGGGAGAGTCTAGCTTTGCCGTTGCCGCACAACGAGTTGCCAGCTCAATGGCAACCCAGTTACTTTCGAATCCTGAGTTTGATAGTTTACCTTTGGAAGACCTAGTTGAGCAGGCCTGTTTTATGGAAGATACCAAGCGTTTATTTCAAAAACAGGGCGTGGACTTGGAAGATGACAGCATTCAATTGGAAGTTCTATGCGAATTTCAAAAAGCCATGACTGATGAAATTGTTAAAATGAATGCATAATTGATACGCGTTTATAATCCCTCCTAACCTCCCCTTAACAAGGGGAGGTATTTATCTAACAAAAACCTCCTTAACTAACCCAAATACTATTGATCATTCAATTTCACTTTCCGGTCGGGAGCTAGGAGGGTTTAAAACTTAATTCCGGTTTCAATTTTTTATTTATACAACTCATCCTTCGAATAGTGTAATTCTAACTGTGCCCGTTCCGATTTTTTTAACCCTTTAGCCACCAATGAAAATGAATGATCGATCATTCGTGTAATCTCATGTTCAGGAATAGAGCCATCCAAAATCACCGTATTCCAGTGTTGCTTGTTCATATGATATCCGGGGATTACCGCATCAAATATGTCACGCAGCATGAGCGCCTGTTGTGGCTCGCATTTCAAGTTCATCCAGTAATGTTGTTTATCCATGCTTAAAGCTAACGTGGCATACATTTTTCCCTTAACTTTAAACACCATCACATCGGGGCCAAATGGAAAATCTTCCATGGCTGACGGTTTCGCCAATAGGTAAGTACGCGCTTGTTGATAATCCATGGTCGCTCTCTTTCGGTTTAAAGCACAACAATAGACAACCGTTTCCCTCTCGTATCCGTTGAATCAAGATAATTGCACTCGTTGGCAACTCAAGGCAAACTGCAGCTAGCAGGAGGCTCAATGTCAAATTCACAACATCATCATAATAACGATAGCACACCGAGTCACTCGAAAAAATTTGGCTTGGCGATCACTACGTCACTTATTGTTGGCACCATGATTGGCTCCGGAGTGTTTCTTTTACCCGCATCTCTGGCACCTTACGGCATTATGGGCTTATGGGGTTGGCTTTTTGCCGCAACAGGAGCGGTGACGCTAGCCTGGGTATTTGCAAAGTTGAGTCGCTGGCAGCCGGGACAAGGCGGGCCCTACTACTACACGCGCATCGGTGTTGGGGAGTTTCCGGCTTTTATTGTTGCATGGGGCTATTGGAACTCGATCTGGACGGGCAATGCGGCCGTTGCGTTGGCGGCCGTTTCCTACGCCAAGGGATTTGTTCCTGCTTTAGAAGAGTCAAAGCTAGCGGCAACCATTGCAGGCCTGATCTTTGTGTGGGTATTCGCGGCCATCAATATTCGAGGTGTGCGCGAAGCCGGTGTCACCCAACTTATCACCACCTTGTTTAAAGCCATTCCGTTAATTGCATTCGGGTTAACCGGCCTGTTTTTTATAGACCTTAGCCATTTTCAAGCGCCGACTCTTACGACGACGTCAGAGCCCTCATCATTTGCAGCCTTAGCTGTTGCTGCTGCGGCTTTATGGCTATGGGCATTTCTTGGCGTAGAGTCAGCCAGCATTCCCTCAGACAACATCGCTGAACCTGAAAAAACCATTCCAAAAGCCACTTTGTTGGGCGTATTGAGTGTAGCGGTTATTTACCTACTTGGGTTTATTGTGGTGTTTGGCGTAATTTCCCCCGAGCAGCTGGCCAGCTCCAACGGACCTTTCGCCGATGCAGCCGCCGTTATCTGGGGCAGTTGGGGTGGCCACTTTATGACGCTGGTGGCCTTAATTAGTACCTTAGGAGCACTGAACGGATTGATCTTAATGGGTGGTCAAATGCCACTCGCCGCCGCTCGCGATAATCTGTTTCCACGCTGGTTTGGCAAACAAAACAAACATCAGTCTCCCGGCTTAGGTATTTTTATATCGGCGCTGTTAACTTCTGCACTGATTCTATTTTCATCCAGCGATGCCCTGTTGCAGGTCTTTAACTTTGCCATTTTGTTATCCACCACTTCTATATTAGTGCCCTATCTATTTTGCTCGGCCGCGGCGTTTCGGTTTCAAATGACGCGCAAAGAAAAATTTCAAAAACTCTCCCTGCTAATCATCTGTGGCGCATTTTTATTTTCCATGTGGGCACTGGCGGGCGCAGGGCAACAAGCCGTTTTCTGGGGATTTATTTTAATGATGGCCGGTATCCCCGTTTATACCTGGCTAAAAATAAAGCAGGATAAATTATCCAACGAGTGAGGAACCATGAGTAACTTAACCTTCCAAACCGATGTAGGAAAAATAAAGCGCATTTTGATCAAACATGCGAAAGATGCGTTTCGCAGCGAACAGCAAATAGAGCAAGAATGGCAGCCTTTGCATTTTCTCGATAAACCCAACCGTGACAATGCTGTTCGCGAATACGATGAGTTTTGTAATCTGTTGGCTGGCTTTGGAATGAGTCTTGAGTTTTTACCTCAATCTGACGATACAACGCTTGACTCACTTTATCCCCGCGATAATGCTTTAGCCACCGATAATGGCATGATTTTATGTACCATGGGCAAGGCTAATCGTACCAGCGAGCCACAGCACCATCGAAGTATTTACTCAAACCTGGACATTCCGATAGCTGGAGAAATTACTACACCGGGTTCGGTAGAGGGTGGTGATGTCACTTGGCTAAAAGACAATGTGCTGTGTGTTGCCAACGGTTACCGCACCAATCCGCAAGGTATAGAGCAATTAAAAGCACTGACAAAAGGACTCGTCAGCGATTTTATTGAAGTCCCATTGCCTCACTTTAGAGGCCCGAGTGACGTGTTTCACCTAATGTCTATCATTAGCCCCATTGCCGATGATTTAGCGGTGGTTTACTCTCCGTTAATGCCCGTGCCTTTTCGAAATTACTTACTCGACAACGGCTATCGATTAGTGGAAGTTCCCGAACAAGAATACGACAGTCAGGGTGTCAATATTTTAGCGGTAGAGCCCGGCGTTTGTGTCGCGGTAGAAGGAAACCCAGTCACCCATAAACGATTACTTGATGCGGGTGCCGAAGTACATACCTTTAAAGGTAAAGATATCTGCGAAAAAGGTTGCGGTGGACCTACCTGCTTAACACGGCCTTTAGAACGAGAGAAGCGTTAATGACGGTTAGCGTTTGAGTAAATGTTATGTCTATAAATTTAACCCAGTTAAAAGCCGATAGTCAGCCAACGACATTGGATGATGCCATTACTTTGCCCGCGTATCTCTATTGCGGTAATGCAGCTTACGAGCTAGATAAAAAAGCGATTTTTGGTAATAGCTGGCAATGTGTGGGGCATATATCACAACTGCAAAATTCCGGTGACTTAATCGTTACCGGAGTTGCGGGCAAACCCATTTTGGTTTTGCGTGATCACGATGGCAACTTAAGATCCTTTTACAATGTCTGCAAACATCGAGCCGGACCACTCGCCATTGAAAACGGCAATGTCAAAATTTTAAGCTGCAAGTATCATGGCTGGAGTTACAAGCTCGATGGTCAATTACGAACAGCACCAGAAATGAACAGCACGCCTAACTTTGATACCTGCAAAATTCATTTGGACGCCATCCATGTGGACACCTGGCAAGGATTCATTTTTGTAAATCTCGCTAATCAACCGCCATCACTTGGTAGCGTTTTCGCAGGCATCATCGAAAAAATTATGCCCATCGATTTATCCGCTATGCAGTTTCATCATCGCGATGAATATAACGTTAACTGCAACTGGAAGACCTATATGGATAATTATCTGGAAGGATACCACCTACCCCATGTGCATCCAGGATTAAATAAATTGCTTGATTATAAGAGTTATACGACTGAGCTGTTTGACTGGTATTCTTACCAATTTAGCCCGCTGGAAAACTCGCAAAGTTTTTATGGCGAAGGCTCAGCCCATTACTTTTGTGTTTATCCAAACTTAATGTTGAACATCTTACCCGGGCGATGCCAGCTCAATATCATTATTCCGATAAGTCACAACCGCTGTAAAGTTATATTCGATTACTACTACTCGGATCCCGAATCTGAATCGGCAAAAAAAATGATTGCCGAAGATTTAGAGTTCAGTGACGAAGTTCAAGATGAAGACATCACTATTTGTGAGCACGTACAAAAAGGATTGGAATCAGGCAGTTACCATCAGGGTCGCTTATGTGTTAAACGCGAAAATGGTGTATGGCATTATCAGGAGTTGGTGCGAAAAGCGTATCGAGAGTATGGAAAAGACGTTGGATAAGCCTATAATCAATAAATGCCGCCTTACGAAAATCCATTCTTAGTAGGACTGTATGACCTATACCATAGAGTTTGGCAATAGCCAGAACTTCGTCGAACTAAAATGGCAGGGTGAAGTTTTTATTGAAGAACTGATCCAGGCCTTTGCGGAAATTGTGAGTGATGATCGCTATATTCCAGGCCTTGGCTTTTTAATTGATTATCGAAATGCAACGCCAATGCTGATGTATAAGGATATGGAAACTTTAGCCCTGTTTGCCGATAAAGCTCCCGCAAATTATAAATCAGCTGCCGTAATGAAGGATGAAATTGATGTCGCATTAGCGCAAATATGGCAAGAATACGGCAGAAAATTGGAAAAAGAAGATTTTTCTCCGTTTACCAACTACCAAGAGGCTGTCGACTGGTTAAACAAAGTGTAGCATCCAGCGATCGTTTTTGTACTCGGCCTGCAAGACCTACGAACAAAACTTTAAGGCAAATGTGGCTTCGCCAGATAACTGCGAGACTGCATTTCCTGTAAGCGGCTCAACGTTCGCTTAAACTCAAAAGCCAATCCGGTGCCTAAGTATATCTGCTCCATAGGAACTGCCGCAGCAATAATTAATTTTACATTGCGCTCATAAAACTCATCCACTAACGAAATAAAGCGCCGCATGGC
This sequence comes from Kangiellaceae bacterium, assembly GCA_041589565.1. Taxonomy (GTDB): domain Bacteria; phylum Pseudomonadota; class Gammaproteobacteria; order Enterobacterales; family Kangiellaceae; genus Pleionea. Next base: position 11,820 of record JBFHVL010000009.1, read on the forward strand.
ATCGTTATTATCGTTAGTCATTTGATACAAGTTGTGGATGAGTACCGAATGAAAGCAACGTGAAAGCTCAATATAATCCGCGTGCGAACGCGGCGTGTTGCAAATGGCATCAAAATCAAACCAGACCACACCTTCGGCCAGCCGCACTGTTTGAATTTTACGACCTTCCACTTCGATGGGGGTACCGTCTGGTTCAACTTCTGTCGCCAGATGGTCAAAGCTAAAGTTCAAGTTATCTACCGCCTGGCTGTCGAGCGGATAATGATAGATTTCGGCTTGCTCAAGTGTACGTAAACGATAATCCACACCGCCATCGACATTAATAACCTGAGTGTATTTTTGAATCAACTCAATGGCAGGTAAAAAACGATCTCGCTGTAAGCCATTCCAGTACAATTTTTCGGGAGGAATATTGGAGGTCGCAACTAACGCAACTCCGCGTTTAAACAAAGCCTGAAACAGCCCGCCTAATATCATCGCATCGGTAATATCGCTAACAAAAAACTCATCGAAGCAGATCACATGTAAATTAGTTGCCATTTCATCGGCAATTTTTTCCAGTGGATTGGCCTCACCCTTATAGGCTTTTAATTTGTGATGCACTTCGTGCATAAACCGATGAAAATGCAGTCGCTTTTTTTCTTCAAATGGCAGACAATCGTAAAAGGTATCGACCAGATAGGTTTTTCCGCGACCAACGCCCCCCCAAAAATATAAGCCCTGAACAGGTTCAGGTTTTTTAATCGTATAAACCAAACGTTTTAAAAAAGAGCGACTTTGATTATGTCGTTGTAACAGTCGATGATATAAATCTTCGAGCAGTTTTACCGCGTGCTCTTGAGCGGAATCATGCTGAAAATCTTCGCGCTGTAAATCTTGCTGATATTTTTTTAGCGGCGTCGAGTCGATAAAATGTTGGCTCATGGCATTTGCTCAGCTTTGCTGTGTAAGCGCTGCTCTAAAGTGTCGCGCAATTCCACCAGGCGACTATGAAAAAAGTGCCCAGCACCTTTAAACACAATCCATTCGGGCTGAGGATGTAACGACTCTATCCAGTCTTCGGTTGCTTCAAAGCTCACCACTTCATCTTCATCGCCCATAATGGCCAGCCAATCGCAATAAGGGTGTTCCATATTCTCAAACACACCCCGCTCTACTGGTGGTGCGATGCTAATTAATTGCTCAACGTCATATTCATGCGCAACAGCCGCAGAAATCCATGAACCGAAAGAAAATCCGGAAAGCCATACTTTGTGCTCAGGATAGTTTCGTTTTGCCCATGCGATCACCGCGCGTAAATCATCCATTTCCCCAAGACCTTCGCCGTATGTTCCTTCGCTTTTCCCAACACCACGAAAGTTAAACCGGATCGCGGTAAGCCCTAAACTCATCTGCGCACGAGCAACGGTGTAGATCACCTTGTTAGTCATAGTGCCTGCATGCAATGGATGCGGATGACAACAAATGGCAACGGCTTTCTTGGCATTCGATGATTCAGGGTGATCAACAATTGCTTCCAGCTGACCTGCTGGCCCCTGAATAAAGAGTTTTTCAGTTTTGAGTGGTCGGGACATAACCTCAGATTTTCGCTATTGAGTATTCGTGACACAAGTTGGCGCGCATTTTCTCATTTTTAGATGTACTGGACAATTGATAGCCTGAAAATCTCAAAGCTTTGCTTGAATCTGTCAATGACAGCCTGAATAATGAACTCAATACTTATGCCACATAATCAAAGGAGCTGTGCATGGCGATAAGAGAATTAATTACCATGGGCAACCCCCTTTTATTGCAACAGGCGGAACCGGTAACGGACTTTGATACGCCAGAACTGGATGATTTGATCGAAGATATGTTCGATACCATGGCCGCCAATCATGGTGCAGGTCTTGCGGCGCCACAAATTGGCATTTCCAAGCAAGTGGTGATTTTTAGTGTCGACGATAACCCTCGATATCCTGAAGCAGAAAAAATTCCACCAACTATATTAATTAATCCCACCATTGAAGTGCTCGACAACGAAACGGAAGATGGTTGGGAAGGCTGCCTGTCGATCCCCGGTATGCGTGGTTTAGTACCCCGTTACAAAAAAATTCGCTATTCAGGGTTTAATCCTCAGGGCGAGCCGATTAGAGTAGAGGCTTCAGGGTTTCACGCACGCGTGGTGCAACACGAGGTGGATCACCTGATTGGTGTTCTTTACCCGTACCGAATCAGTGACTTACGCTACTTTGGCTTCGAAAAGGAACTTTTTCACGCTGATGAGTCGTAATTTACTCATAGATTAACTATTATTGTTTTAACGCAGTTATTTCAAGGGGAGATGTATATGGAATGGTTAGTTGGACTGATCGTGGTCGCGATTACCGCTCTGGTGTTTTACCAACTGGGTAAAAATCAATCACCGTCTCAGCAAAAAATTGAAGAGCTGGAAAGTGCCGTGGTCAACAAGGATGCCGAACTGCAAAAGTACAAACAACAGGTAACCGATCATTTTCAGGAAACAGCGCAGTTGTTTGGCAAAGTCACGCAAGAGTATCAAGCGCTTTACCAACACATGGCGAACAGCTCGCAGTCGCTCGTTGGCGCACAGCCCTTTAAAGCAGCACTGGAAAATCGCGCAGCCTATTCAGCGATCGAAACACCCTACCGCAAAACCGAGTCGGCAGGAGAATTCCGAGGTGAAGATACTTTCAGTAACGAGCACCTTTATCGAGCGCATGAGTACCGAAATCAAACCGAAGACGAAGCGACTGAAACGGAAGCTAAAGTTGAAGACAAAAGCTCCGATAATGTGGTGCATATCGACAAAGCAAAAGACGACTCCACTGCCCCACCGCTGGATTACGCGGTCAAAGAGAAAGGTGTTATTAATCACAACAGTTTGAACATGGATAACGTTAAAACCTAATCAGCAAAACTATAAAAAATCCCGCGACTTTGCGGGATTTTTTTTATCTTTATTTTAATATTTTACGCAATCCAGCGACTTGTTTTTTCGATTTGCGAACCATACATAGCTTTTTCGGTCATAGAGTGGACGTTTAAATATAGGAATCATTTATGCTGAAACCATCGAAAACCCTCTGGGTGATGTTAACAGCCGCATTGCTGTGCTTTAACGCCGAAGCTCGACTTCCTGAACGAGTCGGCTCAACGCCATTGCCCAGCCTTGCGCCGATGCTGGAAAAAACAAATCCTGCCGTCGTCAATATTGCGACTACAGCAACCATCGAAACCCCGTTTATGCGAGATCCTATTTTTGGGTTTCGAATTCCCCGCTCTCGCCAACGCCAGGCCAACAGTCTTGGCTCTGGTGTTATCGTTGATGCCAAACAAGGATTAATCCTGACCAATCATCATGTGATCGATGGTGCCGATGAAATTCAAATCACACTGGAAGACGGTCGTGAATTTAATGCCACTGTAATCGGATCCGATGAAAAAACCGATGTCGCCGTATTAAAAGTGGAAGCCGATAATCTGGTTGCCATTTCACTCGGTAACTCGGACACACTCAGGGTAGGAGACTTTGTGGTGGCCATTGGGAATCCATTCAGCCTGGGTCACAGTGTGACTTCAGGAATTGTTAGTGCTAAAGGTCGCTCAGGTCTTGGAATTGAACAATACGAAGACTTTATTCAAACCGATGCGGCGATCAATCCCGGTAACTCTGGTGGTGCGCTGGTGAACCTAAATGGTGAGCTGATTGGCATTAACACGGCAATTATTGGCCCTAAAGGCAACATTGGTATTGGCTTTGCGATTCCGATCAACTTAGCACGTACCATTATGCAACACTTGGTAGAGTACGGTGAAGTTCGCCGTGGACTGCTCGGTGTATCGGTGCAGGAACTGACGCCATCGCTGGCAAGAGCGCTTGGGGTGGGCAAAAACTACGGTGTCATTGTGACCGAGGTAAGCCCTAACTCCACCGCCGATAAAGCCGGAATTCAAACCACCGATATTTTAATGTCTATTAATGGTCGCAAGCTCAAAACCCGCTCTGACCTGCTCAATCAGGAGGGCCTGATCCCCGCTGGCAGCAACATCACTTTAGAGCTATTACGCGACAATAAAATCTCTCGCCTGACCGTTACGCTTGATGAGCCTGAAATGGTTCAGCGTAGTGGTGAGCGATTTCATCCATTATTAACGGGCGTACAGTTAGGACACAAACAGGGCATGCCCAGCGACAAGGCAGGTATTGAAGTTCTGGAGGTTAATCGCCGCAGCCGCGCAGCTTATTATGGACTTCGGGCCGGCGATATTATTCAGGGAGTGGGACGTTTTCGCGTACGCGATTTCGATGACTTTACCAAGGCGCTACCCGATCGACGTCGAACATTGGTGCTGCTGATTCGGCGTGATAACGAACAATTCCTGATAGAAATTCGCTAAGCGAGCACTGAATCCGCCTGCGTGGACTGTCACGCAGGCCCGTTTTCGATTAAAGTTAGCCCCTTAACCTCAACACAAAGACCACATATATTTTGAAATTCTGGATTAAGTACGTATTTATTGGACTGCTGCTCGCGTTTGCTCATCTGTTATTGGTGTCTGACTCACAAGCTAGCTTCGAACTTCGACAATGGCTCGCGAAGCGGCTGGTCTTTTCGGTGGCTCCCGCAAAAGAACAAGAGCAACCACCACTGACTACCAGTTACGCCAAAGCTATCGAAAAGTCAGCGCCGGCGGTGGTCAGTATTAAAACCGTCAGTAAAGGTACGGCCTTTAAAAATCCCAATCCCACCAGTCTCGAAGATCGCTACCTCATCAATGTGGGTCTTAATGTGGGCTCTGGCGTTATTGTTGATGGCCGGGGATACGTCATCACCAGCTATCATGTCGTCAGCGATGCGGAGTCCATTATTGTCCAACTGTCCGATGGTCGTCAGAAAATCGCTACGGTCATTGGTTATGATCTAATTACCGATCTCGCTTTGCTGCATATTGATCTGGAAAACCTGCCGACACCCCACGTAAATCCAAAACGCGACAGCCGCGTCGGAGATTTGGTCTTTGCGATTGGCAACCCTTACGGGCAATTTCAACAAACAGTAACGATGGGCATTATCAGCGCCACACGTTCGTTTGTTTCTGGCGTCCCCTATTTTCAAATGGATGCTGCAATTCATCCCGGTAACTCCGGCGGTGCCTTAATTAATGCGCACGGAGAAGTGATTGGGATCACCGCCAGTCAGTTGGCTGCTCCTCAAGATCAAGCTGCACAAACCGGGATCAGTTTCGCGATTCCCTTTTCGGTGGCGCAGGATATTGCCGATGACTTAATGGACGATGGAAAGATTCATCGCGGTTGGCTGGGTTTTTCTGCAAGTCCGCTGAACGAACGTGGTTATCAGATTTATGCTCCGGAAGGCATTAAGTTTGGCGAAGGTTTCGGCATTACTTCTCTCGACGAAAATGGTCCAGCAGAACTTGCTGGCTTACGAGTTCATGACTTTGTCACTCATATTAATGGTGAACTGATCACCAGTTTCAGTCAGGTGTATCGCATTATTGGCGCATCTCGCCCTAAAGACGTTTTATCCTTTACTGTGTATCGAAACAAAAAGCCCATGACCATTGATGTGGTGGTCGGAGAGCTACCCCACTTACTGGAATAATAATGTTTTCAGTAGAACTCACAAAAAAGGCCGCAATCGCGGCCTTTTTCAGTTCATTAAACAGCCAATGTTACGAAGGAATTCGACGAATTCTGGCTTTCATTAACTGCAGTTTTTCTTCAATACACTCGTAACCGCGATCGATATGATAAATACGATCAACGACGGTATCGCCGTGGGCCACCAAGCCTGCCAACACCAAGCTGGCGGATGCGCGCAAATCGGTCGCCATTACCTGCGCGGCACTTAAATGCTCAACGCCCTTAATAAACGCGGTATTGCCTTCAATTTTCATATCGGCACCCATTCGACACATTTCTGGAACATGCATAAAACGGTTTTCAAAAATAGTTTCAGTAATAGTTCCAGTGCCTTCAGCTACTGCGTTTAAAGCGGTAAACTGTGCCTGCATATCGGTCGGGAAGCCGGGATAGGGAGCGGTTTTAATATTAACCGATTTGGGACGACGCCCTTCCATATCCAGCTCAACCCAATCGTCACCGGTGGTGATTTTAGCGCCCGCCTCTTCCAGCTTGGCCAACACCGAGTCAAGAATTTTAGGATCAGTATCTTTAACTTTAACTTTACCACGCGTAATGGCAGCGGCTACCAGATAAGTTCCCGTTTCAATACGGTCAGGCAACACTCGATAGTGGGTGCCATGCAATTTTTCTACGCCTTCGATAACCAGAGTATCGGTGCCAATACCGCTGATTTTTGCGCCCATGGCATTCAGGCAGTTGGCTAAATCTACTACTTCTGGTTCACGAGCGGCGTTTTCAATTACCGTTTTGCCTTCAGCCAGAGTGGCCGCCATTAAAATGTTCTCAGTGCCTGTAACGCTCACTAAATCCATAAATATGTGAGCACCTTTCAATCGGCCTTCGCTACGCGCTTTGATGTAACCATCTTCTACACTGATTTTGGCACCGAGTGCCTCCAAGCCTTTAATATGTAGATCAACCGGACGCGTACCTATGGCGCAGCCACCGGGTAAAGATACATCCGCCTGACCAAAGCGAGCAACCAAAGGCCCGAGCACCAAAATCGATGCCCGCATGGTTTTCACCAGCTCGTAAGGCGCTTCAAAGCTATTAATGGTACTGGTATCAATTTCTACATTAAGTTTTTCATCGATGGTTAAGCTGCAGCCCATGCGACCAATCAGTTCGATGGTCGTAGTTACATCGTGCAAATGCGGTACATTGCCAACTGCGGTTTTACCTTCAGCCAGCAGAGTCGACATTAAAATCGGCAAAGCCGCATTTTTGGCACCTGAAATTCGGATTTCTCCGGCTAAAGGTTCACCGCCGGAAATTAAAAGTTTGTCCATCGATTGCTCCGATTCGCGTTTTTATCAGTATAAGTCATTGATTATGCAGGCAATGAGCCTGTATTTGGATTAGCCAAGCTGCAATTTGCGAGCTTTTTCCCACTCTTCCGGGGTAAAGGTTTCAATGGACAAGGCATGAATAGCACCACTTTTAATCTGCTCATTCAACACCTGATACACCATCTGCTGTTTTTTCACGGGACGCAGCCCAGTAAACACATCGGCAACCAGTCGAACCTTAAAATGGCTGCCGTCGCCTTCTGCCATAACGGTTGCGCCTTCAAATGCCTGTTCCAGCAACTGTTTGATCTCTTCGGGTGCCATAGAATAATTCTCGTCTCTGAAAACCCGTAATTTTGACTGATGGGCCAGACAGTGTCCAGCCGAAACCCACTCCAGGAGGCCAATGAATGGCGCATTTGAAAAAATTTGTCACGATTTCGGTCTCGCTGGGCACCGAATATGCATTACAATACCAACAATGAATGCAAAAAATCCCAAATTAGGCTTGATTCCTTCCTCCACTCACTCTTTAATAGGCGCCTTTGCGTGTCCCAAGGTGCTTTTTTAACCTATGTTTCAATATTTTGCGCTGGTGGTTTCCGGCATAGCTCTGCTGGTATGGAGTGCAGACCGATTCACTGACGGTGCAGCTGCGCTTGCGCGCAATTTAGGCGTTTCGCCACTGATTGTCGGGTTAACCATAGTCGCCATTGGCTCTTCGGCTCCAGAAATTGTTATTTCACTGAACGCCTCGCTGGCCAACAACCCGGGTATGGGTGTGGGTAATGCTCTGGGTTCCAATGTAACCAATATTGCCTTCGTACTCGGCATGGCAGCTTTGATAAAACCACTGCATGTGAACTCCGGACTGTTAAAACGCGAGTTCCCTATCTTGCTGTTTGTCACGCTTTGGGCATCATTTCTGCTCATCGATGGTGATTTGACTGCGGCTGAAGGTTGGCCCTTATTGCTGTCACTTGTACTCTACATTGGCTGGATGATTCGTATTGGACTCAAAACTCGAGTGCGCCAGGACCTGATGTTGCAAGAGATTCTCGATGAGTTGCCTGACACCATGAGCAACGGAAAAGCCATATTTTGGATTGTGCTCGGCATGATTTTGCTGCAACTCAGTTCAAAAATGCTGGTTTATGGTGCATCTCATATCGCACTCACCTTCGGTATCAGTGAAATCATTATAGGCTCTACCATCATCGCCATTGGTACCAGCTTGCCAGAACTGGCCGCTTCCGTTGCTGGAGTACTCAAAGGTGAAGACGAAATGGCACTGGGTAACGTTATCGGCTCCAATATCTTTAACCTGCTGGCAGTATTGAGCTTACCCGGTATTATTGTTGGAATTAATTTTGAACCGGAATACTTTAAAGTGGTCTGGCTCAATGTCGTGCCCATGATTGGCCTCACCTTGGCCATGGGGCTAATGAGCCATAGCTTTTCCGATGCGAAGGGTCGTATCAACCGAATCGAAGGCTCATTATTGCTACTTACCTTTGTAAGCTGGCTGGCCCTGAGCGCTCTGGATGAAATGGGTCACCTATCATCCCAGTTTGGTTAATCACCAAGCCCGACCTACTCATTACCATAAATAACGACTCTATGGGCCCTGACGATCCAATGTCAGGGCAATTCGGTATATAATCTCTGCAACATTGAATACCAAATCATTTTTATGCCCGAAAAACAACGTTATATAGAACTCGGACGCTCGGTTATCGACATCGAAAAGCAAGCGATTGAAAAACTGTACCAGTCCATTAATGGAGACTTCGCCGAGGCCTGTGCGCTAATGCTAAAATGCCGCGGCCGAGTTGTGGTCACAGGGATGGGCAAATCAGGTCATATTGGCAATAAAATTGCGGCAACGCTGGCGAGCACAGGAACACCATCTTTCTTTGTGCATCCCGGAGAAGCCAGCCACGGTGATTTAGGTATGATCACCAAAGACGACGTTGTAATCGCCTTATCGAACTCAGGTGAAACGGCAGAAATTAATGGCATTATTCCAGTCATTAAGCGCAAACATGTGCCTTTAATCAGCATGACCGGCAACCCAAATTCTACCTTAGCCAAGCTGGCCGATGTTAATTTGGATACCAGCGTCGAAAAAGAGGCTTGCCCGTTAAACCTGGCTCCCACAGCGTCCACCACAACGGCTTTGGTCATGGGGGACGCAATCGCCGTAGCACTGCTGGACGCGCGAGGATTTGGTCCAGACGACTTCGCATTATCTCACCCCGGTGGCAGTCTCGGCCGCAAACTGCTGTTAAAAGTGTCAGACATTATGCATACGGGGGCCGACGTTCCTATGGTCCAAAGTCAGGTACCACTAAAACAGGCGCTTATTGAAATGACCGCCAAACGACTGGGAATGACAGCCATCGTCGATAATGAGCAACGCATTATGGGAATCTTCACCGATGGTGACTTACGACGCAGCATTGAGCGTCAGGTTGACTTTACCCAAGCAACAATCGATCAGGTCATGACAGCTAACTGCAAAACTATTGAACCCGATATGCTGGCAGCTGAAGCGGTTCAGATCATGGAAGACAAAGCCATCAACGCGTTGCTGGTGACCGATCAAAACAAAAAAGTCGTTGGCGCATTAAACATGCATGACTTACTCAAAGCGGGAGTTGTGTAATGGAGTTGCCCAACCTGTCGGAGAAATTACTGGCGAAAGCTCGTAACATTCAATTGTTAATTATGGATGTGGATGGCGTATTGAGCGATGGCAAGGTCTACTACTCCAATACCGGAGACGAGCTGAAAAATTTTAATATTAAAGACGGCTTGGGTATTAAACTTTTGCATAAAGCGGGCATAAAAACTGCCATCATTACCGGTCGTCATTCGGCTATTGTCGAACGCCGCGCCAAGGAACTAAACATTAGTCATGTTTATCAGGGCAACTCAGACAAATCTGGCGCCTATCAATCCATTTTAAAGCAAGAAGGACTCTCACCGGAGCAGGTGGCCCATGTGGGAGATGATCTGCCGGACTTACCCCTTATGTCGATGAGCGGTCTGGGCATTGCTGTACAGGATGCCAACTGGTTTGTGCGACAACATGCCGACTGGGTCACTTCTATTCCTGGAGGGAGCGGCGCCGTCCGTGAGATTGCCGAGTTGCTGCTGACGGCGAGAGATCAATTAGTTAGCAGTTACTCCGCCTATTTGGATACTGATGCATGAAGCGTTGGTTTCCTTATGCGTTAATTTTTCTCGCCATTGTTGGTTTAACCTGGCAATGGCAAAGCGACGCCCCCGCTACGCAAGCAAAAGATTCGACACAGGAGTTTCTGGATCATCGCTATCAAATGCATCAGGTTTCGATGCGACAATTTGACGACTCAGGAAATCTGATTCATCGCATCGACGCTCAAGTCGCAACCGTTGGCGAACAACAAACCACCATTAAGCAACCCAGGCTAATTAGCCGTAGTGAATCGGCCAACTGGTCAATGTCGTCCAAGCAAGCTATTGCGACCGACTCGTTCACTCAATTATTACTGCAAGGCGATGTCAAGGTTATCGAACATTCCGGAGCGACTCCCTTGCAAATTCACACCGAACAATTACAGTACTTTGGCGAACAACGTCGACTCTATTCATCACTCGAAGTCATTATTGACGATGGCGAAATCACACTTTCCGGAACGGGTTTTGAAGTGGATTTAACCACACAAGATTATCAAATCCTTAGCGATGTAAAAGGAACACGCCGGCCATGACAGGCAAGCAGAAAAACATGAAAAACCATCGGTCCTTTGCAGTTAGCCTGATGTTCATGCTAATAGGCTTTTCCGTTAACAGTCATTTGTGGGCGTCAGATGCAACTCAACTCAAGCACTGTCAACAAGAGCAACTGATCGCAAACAGTACCAAAGGATCTCGCAAACTTGGCATTGTCGAGTACCGTGGTAATGTCGAGTTTTGTAATCCCGACATGGCTTTAAAAGCTGAGCTCATGACGGTTGAACAATCCGAGCAACGCAGCCTGTTTAACGCTTCCGGATCACCGGTTATTTTCTTACAGCAAAGCGCTGAATTTACGATTGAGTCCACATCAAATCAATTACGTTTTACTGGCGGACAACAACAACTCCAACTTCTGGACAATGTTGCCCTTAAGCTACAACAAACAGATGGTAGCGAACTGATTATTCATGCCCAAAGCATCAACTACGATTATCAGCAACAACAAGAGCTGCAACCCAGCTCAATCTTAGCTAGTGGTCGACCACTGCGTATTGAATTGTTAAGCGCTAACTCGGAAAAAATAGTCGCGACGGCTCAAAACCTTAACTATCAGCATCAAGCGGGACTGTTGGTTCTAGAAGGTGACATAGAGTTTAAACAGGCGGGCGATATTATTCGTGCGCCTAAAATACAATACAACACCCGCACCCGCGAATGGGAAGCTCCCAAAGTGAACAATCAACGAATCGAAGTTATCCTGCAGCCATAATATGAATTATTTATCCGCTCAAAACCTCGCTAAAGCTTACAAGGGCCGTAAAGTGGTCAAACAGGTTTCACTTAAAGTTGCCTCTGGCCAAATTGTTGGATTGCTTGGACCTAACGGAGCTGGAAAAACGACTTCCTTTTATATGATTGCGGGTCTGGTAGCACAGGATCAGGGACAGGTTTTTATTGGCGATCAAGATATCTCTGCGCTGGCCATGCATCAGAGAGCCAAAATGGGGATTGGCTACTTGCCTCAGGAAGCCTCTATTTTTCGCAAGCTTTCGGTGGAAGACAACATTCTGGCGGTGCTTGAACTGCGTCATGATTTAACCGCAGAGCAACAACACAAAGAGCTGGAAAAGCTCCTGGGCGAATTCCAGATTGAACATATACGTCACAGTCTGGGAATGAGCTTATCCGGAGGCGAAAGACGCCGTGTTGAAATCGCACGCGCCCTGGCCAATGACCCAAAGTTTATTTTACTGGATGAACCCTTTGCCGGGGTGGATCCAATTTCTGTTAATGAAATCAAACAGATAATTCAGCAACTCAAGCTTCGCGGGTTAGGCGTGTTAATCACCGACCACAACGTCCGAGAAACCCTGTCGGTGTGCGAGTATGCCTACATCGTGAATGCTGGAGAGTTAATAGCCGAAGGGAATGCTGAAGAAGTACTTAATAACCAATTGGTAAAAGAAGTCTACCTGGGAAATGAGTTTAATCTTTAACCAACTAGCATGGTGGTATTGTAAACTTTATTGCGCAAGGTATTGAAAAAGCTAAAATAAGCGCCACTTTGTTTCATATAACCGCAATTCAGAAGTAAAAATACCGACAATTATTTTCTGAGTTGCTATTATTAACTTAAGGCTTTTTGAGTTCGGCTCGAATATTTAAAATGACAAATTCATCGAGCCGTCAATCATTCATGGCATAGATAAAAACGGCTATAACCAAACTAAATGAAGCCCTCTCTTCAACTTAAAATCGGTCAGCACCTGACCATGACACCGCAACTGCAACAGGCAATCAAGTTGTTGCAGCTTTCGAGTCTTGATCTGCAAAACGAAATTCAGGAAGCATTAGAGTCAAACCCAATGCTTGATGGCGGTGAAGACTCCGTTGGCGATGAAAGCCTGGATCAAAGAGACAGTGAATTAAATGGGAAGTCTTCATTATCGGACGATAGTTCAGACCAAATCGATACCTCCGATGCATTAAAAAATGAAACTATCGAAAAAGATCTCGCCGTCGATACTCAATGGGAAGACTGGCAATACACACCGCCATCGTCAATGGCCCGATCCGATGACGACAAAGAGTTCGAGTTTCAGGGTGAAACAACAGAATCGCTCCACGACCACCTTAATTGGCAACTGACATTAACACCCTTATCGGACGTTGACAAAGCCATTGCCACCCTGCTTATTGATGCCATTGACGAAGAAGGCTATCTACGTACTCCATTGAAGGAACTGGTAAACCAGTTTAATGAAGACGAGCAGGATAATCTGGACGAACAAATTGAAGTGGATGAGGTTGAGGCCGTTCTCAGACTGATTCAATCTTTCGACCCAATTGGCGTGGGTGCCCGAGACTTACAAGAATGTTTGCAGATTCAACTGAACCAGTTTAATGAAGAAGTGCCCTATTGGACCGAAGCCAAGGAGCTGATTGATGGCCATTTCGATGCACTGGCAGCACGAAACTACAAACAAATTTTGCGACAAACCAAGTGGCCGGAAGATTTCCTGAAAGAAGTGATGGCCTTTGTACAACGGCTAAATCCGCGTCCTGGAAGTATCATAACTTCTGGCCAACCTGAATATGTTGTGCCCGATGTTTTTGTCTCGAAACAAAATGGGCGCTGGAAAGTTGAACTCAATCCAGATTGCGCTCCTAAGTTGCGAATTAATGCCAGCTACGCCTCATTGATTCGACGAGCTGACTCCAGTGCCGACAACACCTATTTAAAAAACAACCTGCAAGAAGCCAAGTGGTTTATTAAAAGCTTGCAGAGTCGAAACGACACCCTGCTCAAGGTCGCCACCAGTATAGTTGAAAAGCAAATTGGCTTTTTTGAATATGGCGAAGAGGCGATGAAGCCTTTGGTACTTTCAGATATAGCTCAGGAAGTCGAAATGCATGAGTCTACGGTATCCAGGGTAACCACCCAGAAATACATGCATACGCCTCGCGGGGTGTTTGAACTTAAATACTTTTTCTCCAGTCACGTCAGTACGGTGACTGGTGGTGAGTGTTCGTCTACCGCAATCCGTGCGCTGATCAAAAAGTTGATTGCCGCCGAAAATATTGCAAAGCCACTGAGCGACAATAAAATTGCGGCGTTACTGAAAGAGCAAGGTATCAATGTGGCACGACGAACCATAGCCAAATACCGGGAAGCGATGAATATTCCACCGTCTAATGAACGTAAATCGCTGATTTAAGTCAATACAGGAGAGAGTAATTCAATTTTTAATATTCTCAGGATATGTAAGAATATCTGAAACTGGGTTACTCACTTATTTAAGCAGGTTTTCTCTACAACAGAAGGAAGTCGACTATGCAAATCAATTTAACAGGTCACCACGTCGATATTACCGAATCTTTACGTAACTTCGTGCACGAAAAATTCGAAAAACTCGAACGACACTTCGACCACATAAACAATGTGCACGTAGTACTCAGTGTCGAAAAGTTAAGACAAATTGCCGAAGCCAAGGTCCATGTAAACGGTGGCGAGCTGTTTGCCAACTCTGAAGACGAAGATATGTATGCTGCCATCGACGCTTTAATCGACAAGCTCGATCGACAGGTGATTAAGCACAAGGAAAAAATGATTCGCCATTGATATGAATCTACTCAGTTGTATTACCCCCGAGCGCACTCTCATGGGTGCCTCGGCCTCCAGTAAAAAGCGCGCTTTTGAAATTCTCAGCGAACTTCTCTCCCGAGCCTGTGACAATGTCTCCGAGCAGGATGTGCTCGATAGCCTGTTTGCGCGAGAGCGTCTGGGCTGTACCGGTATTGGACAGGGCATTGCCATTCCCCACGGTCGCTGTTCTCATTGCGATAAAATTGTCTGCGCCATTTTAATGTTGGATGAAGGAATCGATTACGAAGCGCCGGATAAGCAACCGGTCGATATTTTCTTCGCATTGCTGGTTCCAGAACAAGCCAGTAGTACCCACATTGAGTGTCTGTCTACTATTGCTAACCTTTTAAAGCAGGATGGTTTCCGTCGCCAATTGCGAAACGCTTATAACAATCAGGCGCTGTATGATATAGTCGAAGCCGCCGTTCAAAAAATAAACTAAGATGTTATGAAGCGAGTTATTCTCAGCGGAAGATCCGGCTCCGGTAAAACAGTCGCCCTTCGAGCCCTGGAAGATCAGGGATTTTACTGCGTTGATAACATTCCTTTGTCATTGATCCCTCAACTGGTCGATACTTTTGAAGTACGCCATCAGGATTTGGCTCTTGGCGTTGATGCTCGTAGTTTTCCTGCCGATTTAGAAAAATTTTCCGAGATTCTGCAAAACATTGAGCAAAAAGGTGAGCAGTTTCAGGTATTTTATATTGACGCCGACGATGCAACCCTGATGAAGCGTTTTAGTGAAACGCGCCGCCGCCATCCGCTCACGCAAAGTGGCTATTCGCTCAAAGAAGCCATTGCCAAAGAGCGCGAGCTGCTCGAACCGATAGCACTGTCCGCTGACTTATTAATCGATACCACCTCCATGACACCTTATGCGCTCCGTGATTTTATTCGCGAGCGAGTTCTGGAAAAGCATCAGGCCAGCATGGATATTCTGTTTGAATCTTTCGGTTTTAAAAACGGAATACCGACCGAAGCCGACTATGTGTTCGATGTTCGCTGTTTGCCCAATCCATACTGGGATCAAACACTGCGCGAGTACAATGGCACCGAACAACCCATTATTGACTACCTTGAAGCGCAACCTCTGGTGATGGAATTTTTCTGGCAGTTGAAAGTGTTTTTACACACCTGGCTACCACGTTTTGAAAAAGACAATCGTAGTTATATGACCATCGCAATTGGGTGTACCGGAGGTCATCATCGTAGCGTCTATATGACTGAAAAACTTGCCGCCCACTTCCGTGAAGAGCGATCCAACGTCAAGGTGGTGCATCGCGATCTTAAGCCCAAAGCATAAGGACGAGATAAATGGCCACCCCAACCGTTTTAATTTTAACTCGCTCAATGGCGGGCAAAGAATTACTCAGCAGTGTGCAAAAGCGGATCGAAAGCTTTGACATTGATTGTCATACTCTTACTTTTAACCCTGAAGCCAGCGAAGGTATCGTGTTTCCACACATCTCGGGTCGTATTCGTCACATCGATAAGGGTGCTGGCGTTCTGGTTCTGGTTGACAGTGACGCAACGCATAAAAAACTGTTACAGCGTCTTGCCGCCGAGCTTCCAGCAGTCTGCGTCACCGGGCTTAATGAGGCCATGCTTGAAGCGCTCACCGACTGCGGTGGTTTGAACCTGCAACAGACCGCCGAACATGTTAAAAATGCTGCCAAATCATCCGTTCGAATGTATAGCGAGGCGGGTGAATGATCAGAAAAAGTTGCACCATAGTGAACTCCAAGGGTATGCATGTTCGTGCAGCCGCCGAAGTAGTTAAACTGGTGGAGCAGTTTAATTCCGAAATTACTATGGAGCACGAAGGCAAACGGGTTCCAGCTGATAGCCTGATCCATCTGCTTACCCTGTCAGCCAATTGTGGTAAAACTATCGAAATCACCGCTTCCGGTCCCGACGAAAAACAGGCCATAGAGGCGCTAGAGGCCTTAATAGGCCGAGGCTTTTACGAACTTTGCGAGCCTGTTAGCAACAAAGATTGAACATTCCCGGATATTTTAATTCGATTCTATTTCTAGAAAAGCTATAATAAAAATACGCTAATATACCGTTTTTTAACGGTTTTTCTTTATTGGAAAGGGCATGATCGAAACCTACGAACAAGAACAAAGCACCGATCAGATTCAGCAGCTCAATGATGCGCTTGATTCAGGGATGTTTGTTCATGTTCGTATGATGCTTAACGACATGCCAGCATCCGATGTTGCCCACCTTCTTGAGTCTTCCCCGCCCCGCGCCAGAAACCTGCTATGGAAGCTGGTAAATGTTGAGCGTGAAGGTGATATTCTTAATTATCTGAACGACGAAATTCGAAATTACTTCGTTGATCAGATGGCCCCGGAGCATCTCGCTCAGGCACTTGAAGGCCTCGAAACCGACGATTTGGCGGACATAATCGGTGAGCTACCAGAAAGCGTTTATCTGGAAGTAATGGCCTCCATGAGCGAGCAAGATCGCCATCGCATTGAGGCTGCACTGGTATTTCCGGAAGATACCGCCGGCGGTCTGATGAACCTGGACACCATCACGATTCGCGCAAAAGTAACTGTGGACGTGGTGTTTCGTTATTTACGCATGAAAGGTCTGCCCGAATCCACTGATAGTATTTACGTGGTGGATCTACACGACCGGCTGCTGGGCAGCGTTAGCTTGGCTCAGCTAATTACTTCACGCGCTGAAACAGTGGTCGAAGAGCTTTTGGACGGTAACCTGGAATCGATTCCCGCGACAATGCCCGCCAACGAAGTAGCACAAATATTCGAACGACGTGACCTGCTCTCGGCCCCGGTCATTGATGAAGAAGGTCGATTGCTTGGCCGTATTACTATCGATGATGTGGTGGACGTTATCCGGGAAGAAGCCGAACACTCGTTAATGAGTATGGCCGGTCTGGACGAAACTGATGATACTTTCGCGCCGGTGTGGTCTTCTGCCAAGCGCCGAGCCTTATGGTTAGGGATCAACTTGCTTACTGTGATCGTTGCGGCTCAGGTGATTGGCATTTTTGAAGACACCATCAAAATCGTTACTGCGCTGGCTATATTACAACCGATAGTACCTAGCATGGGTGGAGTAGCCGGAACGCAGACCCTCACATTAGTGATCCGTGGTTTGTCATTGGGTCATGTTATAGCAGGTAACGTCCGCTGGTTAATCATGAAAGAACTCGGTGTTAGCTTGATCAATGGCGTGTTGTGGGCAGTCGCTGTAGGTACCCTCACCTACTTCTGGTTTTCTGAAGAACATGCGCTCTATCTCGCCATTGCAATTGGCGGAGCCATGGTCGTTAATCTGGTGGTCGGCGTATTTGCCGGAGCCACCTTGCCGATTTTCTTGAAAAAAGTGAATATCGATCCGGCGCTGTCGGGCGGTGTCATTCTGACCACCATTACCGACGTGGTTGGATTTTTTACCCTGCTCGGCTTTGCAACCCTGTTTTTTGCCTAGCTAAAATCGCCCAAGGGTTGTTACTGATCACTACCGGCTAATGTCATACCATCGACAATCATAGAGCCCATGACTACTGACGAGCGCCAGTCGAGATCATTTCCTATCGCACGAATATTGCTGAACATATTGCGCAGGTTTCCAGCAATGGTCACTTCCTGAACTGGAAATTGTATTTGTCCATTTTCGACCCAGAATCCGGCAGCCCCACGCGAATAATCGCCTGTAACCAAATTCACCCCCTGTCCCATCACATCGGTAACCAACAATCCACGATCCAGTTCCTTGAGCATTTGCTCAAAATTGTTATCACCATGACTGACAAAAACATTATGCAAGCCACCCGCATTAGCGGTGGTCTTCATCCCCAGTTTTCGCGCCGAGTAACTGCTAAGTACGTAACCCTGCAGTACTCCGTCTTTAACGATATCGCGCTCATAAGTGGCAACGCCTTCGTTATCAAAATAGGTGGATGCGAGGCCACCTTTTAAATGCGGCTTTTCTGACAAGGTCAAAAATTCAGGGAATAGCGTTTCGCCTAAAGAGTCCAAAAGAAAACTGGCGTTCCGGTACAAAGCACTGCCACGTATGGCACTCAAAAAGTGGCCCATCACTCCGCGAGCCACTTCTGGCGTAAACATGACCGCAACCTTCTGTGTTCCCAAACTGCGAGCGCCGAGATGCGACAATACTCGTTCGGCCGCTTTACGTCCGACCTGCTCTGGTAGCTCCAACGACTCGAACTGGC
>JBFHVL010000010.1:0-30307 GCA_041589565.1 Kangiellaceae bacterium
CCCTATTCTGTTTTGGCTTTCGTAAATATTGGTGACCGTTATCCGGTTCGATTTGGTGAACAAATAGAACCTCTCGAAGTGCGTGGAGTAACGCCGGTCAGTGATGCCGTATCGCGTATGATTGAAGTGAGGCTTACAGTTACCGATCAGCAATGGGTTTCAGGTGCGCCGGTATCGGTCATGTTGCCAAAGCAAGGTGTTCAAGCTGCCGTTGCTTTCCATCGCGATGCGTTGGTTATCAAAGGTGGGCAAACCTTTGTTTATCGTGTAAATGGCGACAACACGGCTGAGCAGTTAGCCGTAAATATTCACCTGGTGGACGGTCATTGGATATCAGTGACTCCGGCGATAAATGAAGGCGATCAACTCGTCGTGCGCGGCGCTGAACGGTTGCAGCCTGGCCAATCTGTAAGCGTGATTGAAACACTTTAAATTTCGATAAAAAAACTGCCGCATTTGCGGCAGTAAAGCTTGGGGGTTGAAAGAGAAACCAATTAAAATTAAGGCACTCGCTGCTTTTAAAATGGTTCCTTGATCTTTCAAGTACTACCACTGGAAAACCAATCACTAATTTAAAAAAATCCTTTTTTCAAACGATCCCTAAAGCGGTTGCCCAAGTTTGGGCGACTCAGTCAAATTTAATAAACGCCGTACTCGCTCCATTGGGGTTAACACAATGGCATTACCTAAAATAACCAGAGCGAATCCCAGTAGGGTAGAGTTATGCCAAACAAACCCTTCGAACAAAGTGCTGATAATTACCGCGACAAAAGGAAACAGTACAATGACATAACTGGCTTTTTCGGGACCGATGTTTTGAAACAGGACAAAATAGCATGCAAAGGCAATCACGGTACCGAACAGTGATAGATACAGCAGGCTGATCACATAACTGGGTTCGGTTGAAAAAGTGAAGGATGAACCATTCATAACGGCAAAAATTACCAGAATGATGCTCCCGTAAAACATGCCCCAGGCGTTGCCTTGCAACACACTCACACCTTGTCCACTGTTACGCACATTGACCATGTTTCCAAAAGAAGCGACCAGTGTTCCTCCCAGCGACAGTAGCAATCCAATTAAGGCTTCGCTCGACAAGTCGAAACTTTTAAAGTCTTGCCAGAACAAGGCAATAATTCCGCTTACGCCCATTAGCGCACCCAGATAAATCCGCCCGGCAACCGGCTTGCCGAAAAAAATCCGGGTGTTAATGATGTTCATCAGTAGCAATGTGGAGAAGGCAATCGATGTCATGGCCGAGGTTAAATAATTTTGAGCCCAATAGAGCACGATGTAGTTAAAACTAAAATTACACAATGCCAATAAGATCACAAACCCATGATTTTTCAACGATAAACTCATTGGTGTTTGTCGCCACCAACAGAATAACCACATCAACAGAGCGGCTAGCGCAAAGCGATAGAATAAAGAGACTTCAACGACCACTTCGCCCAGTTGAAACTCAATGGCAAACCAGGTGGTTCCCCAAATCAGCACCGTCGATAAATACAACAGCGTATTTTTCATTTCAAATACTCTTTTGCAGACGCAATGTGTTCATTCTAGTGTTTTTCTGTATACTTAACATACACAGAAAAATGAAAATGTGACCTATACAGAATGTATTATATGCTTGGCTTATTAAAGCCTAGGTTTACATTAACTGGGAGCTTTTAAGTCATGTCCTTAGCCGTTGAACGCAATCATGAAACTTTTCTCTATCAGCAGGTTATTCATTTGATCCGGGGTATGCGGCAACAAGGAACCTTAGGTGTGGGTGATAAGCTACCTTCATTAAGAAGTTTAGCGGATAAATTGAATATCAGTGTGCCTACCATCAAACAGGCCTACGAAGAACTGGAGCGTCTCGGAGAGGTAGAAGCGCGGCCTAAGTCAGGCTACTACCTCAAACCTGAAAGCGGGGATAATAGTCGCCCCAAACGAATTCGTCTTGCGCATCGCCCGGTATCAGTAAAACGCCAGTCGCTGATTGAAGAGGTTTATGATGCTATTCACACGCAAGGCAATTTACCACTCGGTATCGCTAATCCGGTAGCTGCTCACCCTTCTGATAAAGCGTTGGCGCGAACCATGCGCCGAGTGATGACCCAGGGTAGAGCGGGTGCTATTGCTTATGGTCCCATGGATGGTTATGCGCCGCTAAAACGTCAGTTAGCGCTGCGTTATCTGGACTTTGGCATGCATTGCGACCCCGAAGATATGGTGATCACCAACGGAGCCCAGGAAGCCATTGCTATTGCACTGCAATGCGTCGCCAAACCGGGGGACGTAATTGCAGTCGAGTCGCCCTGTTACTTTGGTATTTTGGAGTTGATTGAGAGCCTCGGCATGATGGCTTATGAAATACCAGTATGCCCCGATGATGGTCTTTGGCTGGATGATTTAGAGCAGGCATTGAAACAACAACCGATTAAAGCCTGTATTTTTTCAACTTCTATTAGTAATCCTATGGGCAGTTTTATGCCCGATAATTGTCGCCAGAAAATGGTGGAGCTGTTGGAGCGTAAAAATATTCCATTGATAGAAGACGATGTATACGGTGATCTCTATTTTACTGAAAGACGAGGCACTCCTGCTCAGGTTTTCTCGAAGAAGGGATTAGTGATCACCTGCGCTTCGTTTTCGAAAACGGCCGCACCCAGTTACCGAGTAGGCTGGTTAGTAACCTCTAAATACATTGATAAAGCCCGTCGATTGAAACGAGCTTTGTCATGCTCTTCATCCTTAATCAATCAATGGACGTTATCAGAGTTTGTTGCCAGCGGTGATTACGACCGAGCGATGAAAAAATTACGCAATACGCTGATGTGTAATCGCGACCGTATGATTGCTCTGGTGCAAAAACATTTTCCCGACAATACCTGCATCAGCGAGCCTTTAGGTGGTGCAGTATTGTGGATACAGCTACCAAAACATTGCGATACGGTCGAACTTTTTTACAGAGCTCTGGAGCATAAAATCAGTATTGCCCCGGGAGCCATTTTTTCACCGACCAATAAATATAAAAGCTGTTTTCGAATCAGCTTTGGAATTCCTTGGGATGAAAAATTAGAACAAGGCATTAAGAAGCTCGGCGAACTTGTTCGTGACATGATTTAATTAAAATTTTCTATTTTTTGAAAACTATTTTATAAAATAAGCGACTAAGACTATCTGTATCTAGTATTTTTGAAAGAGTATTAAATGAAATTGTCTAATCTTACTCTAGTGGTAGTCCTTATTCTTATTGCTCTTATGGCCTGTCAAAGCAAGCCACAGCAAAAGATTGTTGGAAAGAATGACCAATTATCAATCAATTTTACGCGGTTAGAAAGTAACCACTTTCAGGTTGAGCTTGCTTTTGTTGGAAATACAACTGGAATTACTGAGCTTCATCTTTATGACTGGGCTGGTATCGATGACCTATCCAGTCATGTGAGTGACCTAGTTGTAATTGGTGGAGGACGAACCCTTCCAGTGACAAGCTTAAGTGATGGCAAATGGAGTGTACAACACCAGCCCGCTGAAGACGTTCTTGTGCGCTATGTATTAAAAGCGAATGAGCGCCAGCTTTCTGATAGTGATCGTGATTATTATAGACCGATTATCAATGATCAATTGTTTCATGCGGTGGGTCATAACAGTCTGGCATTGCCTCAGCATTTACCCGATACAATCAATTTACAAATTACCTGGAATGTGGGCACGTGGAATGTGATTTCATCCATAGGCTCGGTTTCAAATAATACCAGCCTGCGAGTTGCTACGAGCGATCTGTATAGCAGTTTGTGGGTCGCTGGCCCACTGCAGGTCGAGCGTCGTATTATTAACGGTAATCCGCTGTATGTCACACTGCATGGAGATCATTGGTCATTTAATGCAAAGCAACTGGCTGACTTTGTTGAAACCATTACGCAAGCTGAACGTGATTATTTTAATGATCATAATTTTGATTTTTACTGGGTAAACGCAATTGCGGTCGGTGAGCCGAAAAAAGATGGCTACAGCTTTGGTGGTACTCGCTTGCATAACAGCTTTGCTTTATTTTTAAATCCAACGACCAAGCTGACCATAGAAACTCCAGCAGGTTCGCCTATTTTAACCTTGCTGGCACACGAAATGATGCATAACTGGTTTGGCGGTAAGCTCTTTCCAAAAGAGGGACAGGAAGAGGCCTCACATTATTGGTTCACTGAGGGGTTTACCGATTATTTTACTAAGCAAGTTTTATTTGAAGCTGGACTAATTAGCCGTGAACAGTTTATTTACGGACTGAATGAAAGCCTGCAAGAATACTATGCCAACCCAGCACACAAGGATAGTAATAAGCTAGTCGCAGAAAATTTTTGGCAATCTTTTGATTATCAACGTATACCTTACTTGCGAGGAGAATTAGTCGCATTTGCTTTAGATCAAGCGCTGCGAACAAACAAAAATAATCTAAAACGAATCGTTAATCAATGGCTGATAAGTGAGCCATGGCGTAATGGATTCGATCTCAATATGATCTTACTTTCGCTGAAGCAATATTTGTCTGAAGCACAACTTGTCCAAGTAAAAAGTTTGATCCATGATGGTGCGATGCCTAATTGGCAGCAGTGGTTTTCCAATAGTTGTGCCACGACCGAAATTAAAAAACTGCACCAATGGGATAGTGGCTTCGATACTGAAGCATCAGTTGAGAATAATATCATTGTAGGTGTAAATCCGAAGTCAGAGGCGCATAAAGCGGGTTTACGTAATGGACAAAAATTACTGGGTGGCAGTATTTTCTTTGGTGATCTTTCTAAGCCAATTGAGTTAACCGTTGAAGCCGATGATAAAGAAAAACAAATAAGTTACTGGCCTAAGGGCAAAGACTCGGAAGTGCTACAAGTAATGAGTCTTTGTTATTAGTAAGCTGTGTTGTTGCTATGTTTCTTAAACATGTCGAAAGGAGTGCTCAGTTAAGATCTAAATGATTAAAGGCTTCTACATGCTCAGCCAGCGTCATTGTAGCCTCGGGTTTGTACCAGAATCATGCGAACTAAATAATATCGAGCACAAAACATAGCTGTCGCTACTGGCTAAGGTTAGATCGAAGTAACCGGATATTGTAGTGATTCACTGAGCATCGTCATTGCGAGCGAATGCGAAATAATCTCCGACACCGATGACAGCAACCACTTTGAGCCAGTAGCTGAAAACTTAAAGTTGAATTGATTTCGTAGGTTGTGGCGCAGACCTCAACAAAAAAGACAATGTTCGTTGGGGTTCGCTTCGCTTACCACGAACCTACAGACAGCAGTAGCGTCACCTGATACTTTGTTTTTCTACTTCCGCTCTTTGTTTTAAGCGAAAGTTTATTCATTCGTAGTCTCGTATCAAACTTTACAACTGCCTACGAAATAAGAAAGCTGCTGACAATAAATTTCGATTTAACTTTTCTGAAATAAAAAACGCGGCCTTAGCCGCGTTTTCAATCTCTCTCGCTTTTACTGAATTCGATATCGGGTCAATATTAACAACATTAAACTCAACCATAATAATGCGCCACCTCCACTAGAAGGAGGGGCTTGTACCGTAACATTACGTGTACGAGTGCCTGTTGCGCCTTCATCGTCAGTAACTGTTAACTCAATGCTATAATTTCCCGGAGATGAAAATGTATGGCTTACCGAAGGACCATTTAGAGACGTTCCGTCTTCGAATCGCCAAACGTAACTGGTAATACCGGAATCATCCGAACTGTCAGAGGCATCCATGGAGCAAGTTAAATGGGTACAACTCACACTAAATTCCGCAACTGGATTTTGATTGGAAGAGACCACATCAATCGCCATAGTGTGCTCACCAGTCGCGCCTTCGTCATCGGTTACCGTTAAGGTCACCTGGTAATTACCGGGCTGCGTAAAACTGTGATTGGCAACCACACCTGATAACTGGGTGCTATCACTCAGTTGCCATTCGTAACTGGCAATCGCCGAATCATCACTACTGCTGGAAGCATCGAACTCACAGTTTAGAAATTCGCATGTTGCTGAAAAATTTGCTTGTGGGCTTTGGTTATTACTTACCGTCACCAACAGCGCACTTACCGGACCATTGTTACCTGCACTATCTTGCGCTTGTAAATAAATCATGTATTCGCCCAGTGCCCAACCAGTCGTATTTAATTCTGCTGTGGTGGACTCGATACCACTATTGAAACTGCCATCACTTGCGCTCATCGCAATAGGATTTGCGCCTGCTTGCCATGGTGGCGAGTTAACGTAAATGGAAACCGATGAAATAGTTTGGGTCGGCTCGGTGCCATTACTGCTATTGAATCGCGTATCGTTAGCTGAGGCCGTAATGGTCAGTGGATCGCCTGGCAGAATTTGTGGATGTGAGCTGCCATTGCCTCGAACCTCTAATACATCAGGGCCTGCGGGTAACATATAAGGCGCACGAACCACTTTAGCGGCATACTTAAGCGCTTCCAGGTTGTCCGGCTTTACTTGAGCGTTGTAAACATTACATGACTGGAAAAACGCTGTACCTAACTCAAAGGTGATTGCTGCTACCCCCAGCTCACCGTAACTGACATCATCACTTGTTCCATCGGTCGGGTATAGGCCGGTGCTTTGTGTAGGGTAATAGTCATTGAAATAGGCTAGTTTTCTTCCCAAGGTTTGTAATTGCGGACCATTGGGAGCGGGATCGTAATCATGTCCCCAAGGCCATAAAATCAGCTCGCTGTAGCTGTGTAAGTCAATGTGCATTCCTGACGTATCTAACGGCGCGGCGTCAGAATTGTTCTCTCCTCGATTGTCGGCAAAAATACTGCGCACATAGTTTTCAACCGCTTGTGTTTCCGGCTCGGAAGCTGCTGAAGGGCCTCGGTAGGTTTGCTCACAAACGCTTCCGCTTGAACCAACGCCATTAGTTACATTCCAGAAATAAGTGAAGTTGCGGTTTAAATCGATGCCTGGTGTACTCTGGCAATAAAGATCATTCACATTTTTACGCCACAAAATACCGGTCTCGGCATGCTTTCGCCCATCGGGATTCATATGAAACATCAAATGGACTTCATGATGATCGACGATCCATCTCGTATCGGCATCGGTGGCATAGTTATTTAGCAACTGTTTAGCAAATTCCAAATTAAGTGCAGCCGTTGTGTATTCTCGCGCGTGCATGGCACTGTGAACAAATAAAATGGGTTTATCTTCAGTGATCGACTGATTGGTAATTTTTAGTACTGATAAATCGTATCCACCGCGAGCGCGTGTTTTATTCCATGAGTCGCCAACATCAATCCATTCGGCCAAAGTGTTGTAGTCTGCTGCCAGTTGCTCCGCATCAGTAAACGTTTCTTCAACCGTGGGATAACAAGGGTAATCGGGGATGGCGGCTTGTTGTTTTGAAATTTCACGATAGGATAGTTTCTGTAACTGGCTTATTCGACGCAACTTCCAATGGTCTGCTGCTGCAATTTTAAAGCCGAACACGCTTAATTTTTCTAATTGAGCATCTGACAAATTGAGTGTTACGGAAAGAGTCTCCTTATCACTTTCCAGTAATTCGTTATGGTAAGTAATACTGAGCTTAACGAATTCCTGATACGAGTTAGTTGAGACTGTAACCAGATTTTGCCAACTTTGCTGTTCTGCGAGGATTAGCTGTTCAATGTCGGACTGTTGCTTATCGAATTCGGTTGCATTTAGCGTTTGAGCCAAACACAGACTGCTGGCAACAATTAAAGTAAGGGTGGAAAGACGCATAGATGAGTCCATAGATTGAGAATTCCCCTACTTTACCAGAGAGGGGCTTTTGAAAAGTGTAAATAATTCACACTTAGTTGGTTTAAGAATGTAACAAAAGATTGAGATGATTATTGATATGGAAACACTTTTTTATCAGAAAAGTGAAAGTTTAACGATTTTTATTAAATTCAGTACACCAGTTTAAAAAGTCCTGATAGGGCATAGGTTGGGCGTAAAAATAGCCCTGAATTAAATGACAACCATAATGATTAATGATATCCAGCTGTGCTTGTGTTTCGATACCTTCGGCTATTACCGATTTATTGAGTGAATGACCCAGGTTAATTATGGCTTTTGAGATTATTTTGTCGTCTTCATCATGATCAATATCGGACACGAAAGAGCGATCGACTTTAAGAGTTGAAACTGGAAACTGCTTTAAATAGGCCAATGACGAATAGCCGGTGCCAAAGTCGTCTATAGCTACATCTATATCAAGCTGTTCCAGTTCGTTCAATTTATCTAAAACTTCTTCACCAATTTCCATTAAGGTTGTTTCTGTTATCTCCAATGTTACCGAGCGACACTCCAGTCCACTTGTACCTAGGGCGTGTTTAATAAAAGTAATTAATTGGTCATCTCTAAACTGATGAGGTGATAAGTTGATAGTGACACCCATATCGGAAAAGTTTTTAGTTGCTTGCCACTTTTTGCAATCTCGCATGGCCTGAGAAAGAACCCATTGACCGATCGGTAAAATCAAAAGATTTTTTTCTGCAGCTTCAATAAAGTGATAAGGCGATAGCAATCCTTTCATGGGATGTTGCCAGCGGATCAAAGCTTCCGCCTTTTCTACTTTTAAAGTTTTGGTGTTTATAATTGGATGGTAATACAATTGAAATTCATTTTGTTCAATCGCTTTTTTCAATTCGCTTTGTAATTGTTTAGACTGCGTGAGCTCCAGTTCAAACTCTGGATCGTAATACCGATAAGTGCTACGTCCTCCTCGTTTAGATTTATACATGGCTAAATCAGCACTTTTCAATAATGCTTCTGGGGTTACGCCATCGTTAGGATAAATAGCAATGCCAATGCTGGTGCTGGTCTGTATGTTATGATAATCAATGGTTAAGGGACTGGAAAGTTCATCATTAATTCGTTCAGCAATTTGCGCCGTGCTTTCTGCTAAACTTTGAAAATCGGCCACAATAGCAAATTCGTCTCCTCCCAGCCGAGCGACAATATCGACATCGCGTAATATTTCGAGCAGCTTCTTGGCGGCGACTTTTAGCAATGTATCGCCAGTAGAATGGCCAAGAGTGTCATTAACGTCTTTAAAGTTATCGAGATCTAATAAAAAAATAGCAAACTGCTGTTTGTCTCTTCGTGATCGTTGAATTTTTTCCGCAAGTGATATATTAAATTTAGCGCGATTGGCTAGCCCGGTTAGTGGATCATGTTGTGCCAGTGCAATGAGCTTTTCTTCGATACTCTTTCGTTTTAACGCGTATCGAATCGAACGTTCAAGTAAAGCCGCGTTAAGTTCTTGTTTTACTAGAAAGTCCATTGCTCCTGAATTAGTGGCCTCAAGGTCTACCGCTCGGTTATCAAGCCCAGTAAGCAATATTACTGGATTGACAACAAAGGTATCCGCTGTAATTGCCTTAGTCAGTTCAATGCCCGTTTTCTTGCCGAGCATATAGTCAATCAAATAAACATCAAAATTTCGCTGAGCTATTAACTCACTGGCTTTGTCGTAACTCGAAGCCCATGTAATATCGACATCTCCACTATAGGCTTCTTTCAAGTAATCTTCGGTTAAAACATAATCGTCTTCATCATCCTCTACTAGTAGCACGCGAATTGGGAGTGAAGTGTCAGCGGAGTAATTCAAAGAAAGGCTCATTGATTTCCAGGTAGCTTTACAATTTTAAACCAGTACTCTGATAATTTTGAAACCAGATCAACTAATTTTTCGAAAGTGACCGGTTTACTAATAAATGAGTTGGCACCAAGGTTATAGCTTTTAAGGATGTCTTCGTCCTGTTTTGATGTCGTCAAAATGACTACAGGAATATGTTTGAATTTTTTATTACTTTTTATTTCTCGCAAAGCTTCACGACCGTCTTTGCGAGGCATGTTTAAGTCGAGCAAGATAATATCGGGCAGTGGTTTGTTTTTCAGGTCTTTATGTTCACCAGTTCGATTGAGAAAATCCAGCAAATCTTGACCATCACGGGTGAAGCTCACTTCGTTAAGCATATTGGCCTCTTCCATTGCATCTTTAAATAATAAACGATCATCCGGATCGTCATCACACATATGAACTGAAATCATACTTTCTCGTTTCGCCATTGTTTAAAACCTGATACTACTGTTCCTATCCCTTAACCGCGTTCGATGGGCAGAGTGACAATAAATTCGGCGCCTTTATTCACAGCGCCGACAACTTCTATGGTGCCTCCATGGCGCTCGACAATTTTGCGGCATATGGCGAGGCCAATACCGGTACCCTCGTATTCGTTACGAGCGTGCAAACGCTGGAACACCTCAAATATGCGGTCTGCATATTGCTGCTCCAGCCCAATACCATTGTCTTTAAAGTGAATGGTCACTTCGTTACCACCTTCTTTAACTCTAGACCATATTGTTAGTTTGTGCTCGCCTTCGGGCTTACGGAATTTAATGGCATTTCCCACCAGGTTTTGAAATAGCTGTCGAACTTGTGGCTCATCGACTTCTAACTCGGGTAAAGGACTAATCTCTAAATGGGTTTTTGATTGCTCAATTGCCACTTCAAGATCGGCTAATACACCGCTCAATATCTCGTTAAGGTCACAGCGCTTAAATGGACGTCCTCTCGTTGCAATTCGAGAGAAGGAGAGCAAATCGTTGATTAATGTGCTCATGCGTCTAGCAGCTTGCTGCATCCGTTCAAGGTAGTCTTTTGACTTGTCATCCAGCTGGTCAGCTGCGCGCTCACGTAAGCTGTCACCAAAAGCCTGAACCTTACGTAAAGGTTCCTGCAAGTCGTGTGAAGCGACGTAGGCGAACTTTTCCAACTCACTATTCGAGCGTTTAAGCTCTTTTTCTTCATATCGCAAGCGCTTTTCCGTAAATCGTCGAACCAGGTTTTCCTGATTCAGTTGGTTTGTTTGCTGCTTAACTTGTTCTGACATACGTTGGAAACGCTTGGCCAAAGTTCCAATTTCATCGGTACGCTCGACTGGAAGGTCAATGACCTCTTGCGACTCGCCAAACTGTTCGATGCTTTCTAGTAATTGTTGAATTGGTTGAGATAAGTTGCGAAATAGTAGTAATGCCACACCTAATGCTATTACGCCGATAATCAACCCTGTTGCGAGTAAGCTACGGTTTAGTTTGGAAGTAATTTCATTAATGGTGTCGTAAGTTTGAACGAGTGCCAGCTTAAGGGCTCTTTCTGGCTCCATAGGATCAAAAAATAGAGACTGCTGAACCATTGCATAGGGCAGGAGCGACTTGCCGTAAACTTGTCCTTGAGCCGGTTCTTCTTGTTCTAGCAAGGTATCACTACCTAAAAATTCCTGTTGAATGGTGTACTGGAACTCTTCGGGAAACTCAAAAGAAAAGGCTTTGAGTTGATCGGGATGAAAGTAATATTGGCCGTCGTCCCGATAAACATAAAGTTCAGCGCCGGTGCCCATGGTTTCTTTGATTTGTCGAAACAAACGAGAGACATCGAGGCTAACAACGACAAATCCTCGTAGGTGTTCACGAAGAAAAATTGGTGCTACAGCTCTCAAAGTGGCGATTCGGCCGGGTGAAATTTGGTTGTATTCTCTATTGAGTGAAAGTTCCGATAGATAGACTTCATTAGCGCTTAGTCGCAAACTTTGCTGGATGTAATCGCGATGAATTTTGTCCTGCATCTCGTAAGGTGCGAGAAGTTGAATTTGATCACCTTGTCGTAAAGCAAGAACTTGCTCCATGGCGCTGGCCTGATTTGCATAAACTTCATACTCGATATAGCGCACTTTGAAATAATTGGAATTAGAGGCGAGGGTTTGATAAAAGAGAACTTGTAAACTTTCATTCCATTCTTCCTGTTTTATCAAGCTGAGAAGGTTATTGCCCTCTTGAGTCGATTCCAAAATACCTTGAATTAAACGAGAGTTTGCCAGATTTTTGGCATCTGTTCTTAGCTGCTCAATTTCTTGCTGAATTTGCGCATTGATAAAACTTAGACTTTGATCAAGCTGGGAGTATTTTTCATTAACCAGCAAACTGGAAAGCTGTGTATAGAGCACCAAAATAGTCGTCAACGTGGTAATAGAGACCAGCGCGACTATGGTTACTAAAAACTTAGTTTTAAGGGCCCAGTTAACCCTCACTTGGTTCTGCAAGAGAGGCAATACTCCATAACATAATGAATTCCAAGACTAACTATAGACCACCAAGGGACATTCAGCCCCTTGGTAATGTGTCACTCAGGGGTTTGGACGCTTTTTCTTAAAGATGTTGTTTTTGTCCTTCTCCACATCGTCTTCGGGCGCGCCTTGCTGAACCAGCTGTTTAAAGGTTTTAAACTGGCTGCTTTGCTGTGGCATCCCGGAATCTTTTAAGAATTGATGTAACTTTTTAGGGCTGTAATTGCGATAACTTTTCTCAATTGCTCCCAAATCCATTCCCAGAGATTCTGCAATAGCGCACATCATGTAAAGTTCAGCAATGGAATACTCCATACCGGCCTGAATATCCAGCAGGCGAGATTGCTTTATGCCAAACCGATTGGCCACCGACTGAATCGATTCGTCAAAGTTATCTTGAGCGACATAATCGATGTTTATTAACCAGCGGTCGATTTGTGTGTCGCCAGAGCTAAAGCGCGGTCCCGCGTAAAGTAAAGCTGAAAATAAAAGCGCTATAGTTAAAGTGAGATATTTCATAATGAACCCATTTGAAAGCCTGAATAGCCCCTAGATTTGAGAATTCGGCGTGAAAAGTCAAGCATCGCTCATTATGTTAAGTGATTGTTTTTCGGCATTTAATGTTGCCGAACAAAAATAAACCGATGTTTGGCGACATTTGCGTATATAATAGCGCGCCTTGAAATACCCTTGAAGAGAACCACCTGTGATCGAGAAGTTAAGAAATATCGCCATTATTGCCCACGTTGACCATGGAAAAACCACACTGGTTGATAAGCTGTTACAACAATCGGGGACTCTGTCTGATCGCGCAGCGCCGACTGAGCGTGTAATGGACTCCAATGATTTGGAAAAAGAACGTGGCATTACCATTTTGGCCAAAAATACCGCCATTCGCTGGAATGATTTCCGCATTAATATAGTTGATACGCCCGGACACGCCGATTTTGGCGGTGAAGTAGAGCGGATCATGTCGATGGTGGACTCTGTGCTGCTGTTAGTGGACGCTGTTGATGGCCCTATGCCGCAAACTCGTTTTGTGACGCAAAAAGCCTTTGCTCAGGGGCTAAAGCCCATCGTTGTTATCAACAAAATTGACCGTCCAGGTGCTCGTCCCGACTGGGTAATGGACCAGGTGTTTGATTTGTTTGACCGACTCGGCGCAACAGATGAACAGCTCGACTTTCCAGTCATTTATGCTTCGGCATTAAATGGTTTTGCCAGTCTCGATCCAACCGTAACCGATGGCGATATGACGCCACTGTTTCAGGCTATTGTTGATATTGTTGAGCCACCTCAGGTCGACCTGGATGGTCCTTTCCAAATGCAGGTATCACAGCTGGATTATTCCAGTTATGTGGGTGCGATAGCGATAGGTCGTATTAAGCGCGGTAAAGTTAGAACCAATATGCCCGTCTCCATTATCGATCGTCACGGTAAAACCCGTCGTGGCAAAATCGGTCAAGTGCTGGGCTACATGGGACTTGAGCGGAGTGAGGTTGAAGAAGCGACCGCAGGCGATATTGTTGCCATTACAGGAATTGACGCACCGAAAATTTCCGACACCATTTGCGCACAGGATGTTGTTGAAGCATTGCCGCCTTTATCGGTCGATGAACCCACAGTAACCATGACCTTTCAGGTTAACACCTCTCCATTCGCGGGCAAAGATGGCAAGTTTCTTACCTCTCGACAAATTCTGGAGCGCCTGGAGCAGGAACTGATCCACAACGTCGCTTTGCGAGTTGAGCAAACCGATGACCCGGATAAGTTTAAAGTATCAGGCCGCGGTGAGTTGCATCTTTCGGTATTAATCGAAAATATGCGCCGTGAAGGTTTTGAGCTGGCGGTATCACGTCCCGAAGTTATTATGAAAGAAGTCGACGGCGTGTTGATGGAACCTTATGAAAACCTGACCATCGATATAGAAGAAGAGCATCAGGGATCGGTCATGGAGAAGCTTGGCGAACGTAAGGCCGAGATGAGTAACATGGTGCCTGATGGTAAAGGTCGAGTTCGATTGGACTTTATTATTCCGTCTCGTGGCCTCATTGGTTTTCAAACCGAGTTTATGACTGCTACCTCGGGCTCAGGATTGATTTACCATACGTTTGAGCGCTATGACCGAGCCTTCCCCGGAGCTTTGGCGCAGCGACACAATGGTGTGCTGATCAGCAATGGCCAAGGTAAAGCTTTAGGCTATGCTTTATTTAATCTGCAAGAGCGTGGACGATTGTTTCTTGGTCACGGTGTCGAAGTTTATGAAGGTATGGTGATAGGTATCCACTCGCGTGACAATGACCTGACCGTAAACCCTTTGAAGGCCAAGCAATTGACTAATGTTCGTGCTGCCGGTACCGATGAAAATCTGGTATTAACGCCCCCACTGGTGTTTACTTTGGAGCAGGCGTTGGAATTTATTGATGATGATGAACTGGTTGAGGTGACACCTAGCCACATTCGCATCCGCAAAAAAATGTTGAAGGAGCATGAGCGAAAGCGCGCTTCTCGACAAGCTTAAGGAGAGTTTATGATTGTTTCTCGGAAGGTTAGTGGGTTCACCGCTATACTGGTTTTTGTGGCAGCATTGGCGGGATGCTCCAATAAACAGTCAGCGTTGGACGTGTCTCGAATGCTGTTTGGCTACATTGAGCCGCCCAAAGCTGAAAGTGTCATGGATTCGCTACGTCGAGAATATAATCGTTGTCTGGCCATCGATAGCAATCGCGACTGTGTTCAGATTGCCTATGATCAGGTTCGGGTAACTCAGGGACTGGATCCGAAACCCATACCGAAAGGTTATGTGGTGATTGTGCAGGAAGAAATGGAAAAAGTGCCTGAGCGAGCTACTGATGTCGAGCCGGTTACCGACGATGGTCAGTAAATTTGAGTTCTAACCAGACTAACTTTTTCCAATCGCCCGCTCTATGCGGGCGTTTTGGTTTTTGGGGTTCCTGCCAGCCAGACAGCAACAACAATAACCACACCACCTAAAGCCAGAGTCAGCCAGTTGGGCGACT
Organism: Kangiellaceae bacterium; assembly: GCA_041589565.1. Classification (GTDB taxonomy): domain Bacteria; phylum Pseudomonadota; class Gammaproteobacteria; order Enterobacterales; family Kangiellaceae; genus Pleionea. Next base: position 15,160 of record JBFHVL010000010.1, read on the forward strand.
GATTCCAAAATAGAAAGTTGACCAGTAGCCCGGCCGGGATGAGCACGTTATTCATGCTGGCCAACTGTCCTGTGTTGACTAGTTTGGCACCGTAATTCCATAAAAAATAACCAACGCCGGAAGCTACCAGCCCCAGCCATAAAATAACACTGTAATGGGTGAGGGTGGTGGGCAGTCGCTGCTCATTGGCGAAAAGGATACAGGCCAGCCCGGTGAGCAGGGTTGCACCCACAAAAAACCAGCCAAATTGCTGGCGCTGTTCGGAGAAGTTGCCGGGTACCAGTCTTTTATAGGCTACTTGGCCAAAGGCAAAGCACAGGTTAGCCAGTTGCACCAGCACTAACCCTAGCAAAAACTCATCGCTAACCGACTGATAACGAATAATGGCCGCGCCCATTACAGCCACGACAGCCGACAGGATCCAGCGTCCATTGAATTGCCTTAAAAAAATGATTTCATCGATTAAGGTAACGTACACCGGCGTAAAGATTGTAAATAGCAGTACTTCGGGAACAGAAAGGTAAATAAAACTGTGATAGAAAAACAGATACATCAAACCTATCTGTATTGCACCAATCGCCATCAATGTGATGGCAGATTTGGCTGATGAGTTGCGCCAACGAAGAAAGGGTAGAAATACCAGCAGTGCTAATACCATCCGGCTAAAAACAGCAATATATCCGTCAACTTCGCCCGCCAGGTAAACCCCTATTAAGGAAAAACTAAACGCCCATAACAGGGTTACCAGAACTAACCAGATCATGCAGGCTACAGCTTGAGGTGGCTTTTCAGCTTGGCCAGGTTTTCATCGGCAAAAGCAAGAATTTTGGGACTGGGTGTGTGCTGGTTTTCCAGTGTTTCGAGGTAGAACTCAATACTACACAAAATGTCGGCCAAAAGCTCAAGCGCTTTAAGGGTAGCAGGTTGTTTAACGAAGTAATTTTCGCCTACCACAATCAACTCTTTGGTGATTGCAATCAATTCCTTCAGTTCTAGCTGGCTGAGTTCATCCAGAGCGCGTTGCAAGGAAGCCGGCAGTGATAATAATAACTCGGGATCGTGTTCCTGCTTGCTGTAACTTTCGATTTGTTTGAACAACTGCTGAATTTGCTTGCGTGCATTGTTGCAGGCGCTGGTTTGAGTCTGTGTGAGCAGTTGACGGCTAAGTGCTGTTTTACCGCCACGTTGTCCCGAGCGATGCTCGCGGATATGAGTTTCTATAAGTGATAAACAGTCACTGCATTCCTGGCGTGTGTCATCACTCAGGGCCTCTTTCTTCTCTGTGGTGGCAGTGAGCTGTTGCACGGCATTGTCGAGTGAAGCCTGCAAATCAGGGTATTCCAGCACCGAGAATAGGCTATGCAGTTGTCTAAATTCCTGCAGCAGTTGGCTCAACTCGGATGATTTGGCTTCGAACTCTTCGGCGATCAGATCAGTCTGAACTTTCAGAACTGTTTCCAAAATAGTTTCAAACAGTGAAGCGTAGTCTTCCTCATTTAAGCCTTTGAGTAACAGGAATTCCTGAGTTAGGTTTCGCTCAGTAAGTCCCATTGCTTCTAGCTTGAAATGCTCTCGCAGCTGCTGGGTAGTTGAGTCATCAGCGTCGGACAAGCTCACCAGATATAACAGCTCAAATGCCAAATTTTCTGCTTTTGCTCGGTTTTGGTAATTTAAATTGTGGTCACTTCGTCCAAGCTCACGAATTTGCAGATCCAGCTTGGCAAAGAGTTTGATACGGCTGGAGCTTAAAATCAGTCCACCCGTTTGAAACCCTTCTACTGCACCAATAGCAATCCACCATAAATTTGGCGACAGAGGGCAACCACATTGTTGCTCTAATTTTTTAAGCGCGCGCGCCATCATCGATAAACCGCCGGTAATGTTGGTCTTTCTGATGATCTCAATAAGGCCCATTTGGTACATTTGCCGCAAACGGCGCGAAACTTTGGCCATTTCGTATTTGTCGAGCTTGGGTTCGGTGCTGGCATCGGGGCGCACTTTTAAGTGTTCCGCTTTAAAAAAGCTCGACTCTGTAAAGGGGGCGAGCTTGGCGATAGCTCTCAGTTCGTTAATTGGACCAAACAGCAATTGCGGCAGGTCAAAGGGTTTGCTGCAGATAAAGTCGATATAGCGGGAAAGCAGGGTCAGACTGTAAATGATAGCCTCCAGCAGCGGCTCCTGATCTTCCTGAAAGGGTTCGTGAAGACTTTTAACCAGATTACAGAGGTCGCGGGTCAGTACCGCGGCGGCAGGTAACTCAATAAAGGTAAATACGCGGTTTAGCTGGTACACACCGGCCCATGCCTGTTTGCGAGCATCGCTTGGCGCCGGGTTGTTATGATAGTCCTCCAAAATCTGGATCGCATTATTAATTGATTCTCGAATATGCTCCGAAATCAGGGATACCGACGAAATTTGATCCTGATAAGCCATAAGTGTTAGCTGTTCCCTCTATCAAAGTATGTTACATACCATAGCTGCATTGGCGCTATCAGCAAGTAACAGAATTATGCCTTGAGCTATCCCGCTTAATTCCAAAATCAAGGGGGGTGCGAAAATATGACCGATTTGAGTTTAAAATTCAATTGCTTCCGTCGATAGAGGGTGGGGATGGTGGCGCAATGATAAGTGGCGATTCGGTAAATCGCTGAAGTTTGGCGCGTAAGAGATCACAGCTCAGTTGCAACTGTTCAGGAGACTGGATTGCCATATCCTTCAACATTTCGATTATCTGCTTTTGATAAAAAGGTTCCGGCTTGTCCCCAATTTGTTCGATCAATTGATGTGCTACGGCACGACCCTCCGAAATGTTTTGTGCATTCATTGTACGCCAGGCGTTATAGCTTAAGGTGTATTTATGTTCTGATGCGACGATATGGTTGTCGCAATACTCGCACAAGGGGGCAAATAATTTCGACAAGGTATACAGCTCGGCTTTTTGGTATTGCACGTCAGCGTTTGCTGTAAGCGTAAGGCTGAATAAAAGAAGCGATAGCACGGGTTGATGCATGGTTTCTTGGAATCCTGAGTACGAAAGCGGTTATCGAAAAGGTCCTTATTTTTAGCTGCGATTTAATGCAGTAAAAGTAACTATAGTGCCGCACCGCAATAGTTGCCATTTTTACTTTTTATTCAAGCTGAACTAAGTTTTAACCTGAAAGCTGTTGATTGTTGTTTCTTATTTTTTCATTCTGAGGATTTTTGAAATGATGGAGATTAATCTTGGTTGTGCTGGTGCTCTGGTAGAGCCATGACACAGCTGAAGTTAATTACAGAACATTTAAGGCAATTGCCTGCGTTTGAGTATTTAACCGAGCAGCAATTAGTGATTGTTGCCGGACAAACTGAATTGTTGCGATTTGAGCCTGAAGAAGTGCTTTTCGATATCAATGATCGCGACACTCAGGATTACTTTTTAATTGGCGGCAGCCTTGAGCTAACGGCAAGCGATGGTAAAGGTTATCGGTTGTTAGCGGGTAGCGAGGATGCGTTACGCCCAATTTCCACTCTGCGCCCAAGAAAATATCAGGCCATGGTACACAGCAAAGCCAAGTTGCTAAGTCTTCCCCATCAGTTATTGACCTATGTTTTGCAAAAACACAACGAGCTGGAACAGCAGGACACATTGGTCGAGTTCACCAGGGGACAAATGTCTCCTCAAATGGTGGCTTCGGAAATTCGTCAGTCAATTTTGCATGGCGAGCTGACGTTGCCTTCTTTACCCGATGTTGCGGTTAAAATTCGCCAGTTTGCCAGTGAGCGAGAACACACTATGGAGCAGCTGGCGCAGGTGGTTATGCTGGATCCGGCAATCAGTGCGAAACTGATCCAAAGTGCTAATAGTCCTTTGTACCGCGGCGTAGCAATGGTGGAATCGGTGCTCGATGCAGTAATACGTCTGGGTAAAGATACAACCGTGCAGCTGGTAAACCTATTTGCCATCAGGGAAGTGTTCAACTCTGAACAACCAGAGTTGTCCGAGCGCTTCCTTAAGATCTGGCGCGATAGTATTGATGTTGCTGTGATTTGTGCAGTGCTAGCGCGGAAAAGTCAGCTGGCGTTTAAACCGGAAGTCGCGATGCTGGCAGGCCTGCTGCATCGAATTGGCGAAGTGGCGATCATCTCTTTTGCAGCCGATTATCGTGGGCTCTTATCATCACAGGAAGAAGTCCAGCAGGTTGTGCAGCAACTGGTTGCCGACTTTAAATCACCGGTTGCCTGCGACATTATTGAGCATTGGCAATTGGGTGATGTGTATTACCAGTGTATGAAATATCTGGAACACTGGTTTAAAGAAACCGTCATGGAGCCAGATTATCCTGATCTGCTGAATGTTGCATTATTGCATGAGTATATTCATAACCATCAGTACCATAACCTTCCCCGAATCGATCAACTCCCTGCTTTTCAGCGAATCAAAGTAGGGCCATCGACACCCGAGTTCAGTATCAAAGTACTTGAAGAGTCTCAGGAAGAGCTAAGAGTCTTGAAAAGACTTCTCATAGGGTAGTTTTGGTGGAAGTAAGTTCTTACTTACCCAAGAATATCATACTTTAAACTCTTTATTCTCTTGGCAATTGTTATGTGTATGAATACAGCTAGGCGATGAAGTCCTCCCATTCGGTAAGCTGAGATATGTAGGATCAAGGTTGGCGAACATGCTTGGATAATCTGGAGAAAGTTTCTGCTTAAGTGTAAGCTAGTCGCATTCGAAACCCGCTCGTCTTCTGGCAGCGGGTTATGTCTTTATAAAATCTTTAATCGCAGATACTTCGAAGCGGCCTATGACCAGCATCTTGATTCCCATTGCTCACGGTAGCGAAGAAATTGAAGCCGTCACCCTGATCGATTTATGGGTGAGAGCCGGCGCTAGTGTAACGATTGCATCTTGTAATGCCGATGGAACGCTCCTTTGCGAGATGTCGCGCGGCGTTAAAATAGAAGCACAAAGACATATCGACGAACTGACCGATAGGACATTTGATCTTATCGTGTTACCCGGTGGAATGCCGGGATCGCAGCATCTTGCCGAGTCAGCCTCATTGATAAACATGTTGAAGCAACAACAACGCGCGAAGCAATGGCTTGCTGCAATTTGCGCAGCACCTGCCGTTGTATTGCTACCCAATGAATTGCTCGGAGAACGCGCAACCTGTCACCCAGCATTTCAGTCGCATTTACCTGATAAAATACTCGATGCAGCTTCGTCCGTGGTTATTGATCATAACTTTCGCGTCGTGACCAGTCAGGGGCCAGGTACTGCGATGGTTTTTGCTCTCGCTTTAATTGAACTCATTTTGGGAAGCGAGAAACGTCAGGAAATTGAACCGCCTTTAGTTCGTATTGAATAATCAGACATTAAATTTATTTACACCATAAATTAGAGAGTGTTAGTAGTGGAGTATTTGAGCCAAGTTGCCGAGTTGATCGACCAGCATAAATTAATCAGCTCATTGGTGTTAATAGGTATTGTGTTGCCGATTCGAGAATGGATCGTACGATCCATTCGTAATCGAGCAAAGCGTAAACGGCTGGATCGTCGTGCGACCATTACTACGATTCGAAACCTGACAAACTTTTTACTGTTTATTGCCATATTTATATTCTGGTCGGGTGAAATACAAAGTTTTGCATTATCAATTGCTGCATTTACTGTGGCGATCATTCTGGCAACCCGAGAGTACATCCAGTGTTTGCTCGGCTTTGTGTACTTGTCGAGCACCCGGCCTTTTTCGGTGGGTGACTGGATTCAGGTCGATAAATATTGTGGTGAAGTAGCCAATAAAGACTGGCTTAAAGTAACCTTGCTGGAAGTGGATCGTGAAACTTATACCTATACGGGAAAGTCTTTAACTGTACCTAATAGCCAATTTGTTACTACCACGGTAAAAAACTTAAATTTCTTAAAGCGCTATGCCTTCCACTCTTTCACCATTACTACCGAACCGTCCGTAGATATCTTTTTATTTAAAGACCGTTTAATGGAATTGGCTCGAGAGTATTGTTCGTCGTTTCACGATGTAGCGCAGCGCTATCGTGAACTTATCGAAAAGCGTCTGGATGTAAACATTCACAGCCATGATCCTGACGTTAGAATATCGACTAATGAATTAGGCAAAATCAGCACTGAAATTACAGTGTTTTGCCCAACGGAACTAGCCATTGAAATCGAACAGAAGTTAATTCGAGACTTTATGCAGTTTTGGTTTAGCAAACAGCTTCAGCTTACTCAGACTTGCCAGCGTACGAACGACGAGCCGGTTTTGCAACAACCACGTATTGAAGATAGCTAATATCGTTACCAATTAACCCCAAAGTTAATAGCTTCATAAGTTTCGGACGAATAGACTTACTTTTGTTGATTGGCGAAATGCTTTGAATTTCATAGCCTGCTGACTCAAACAATCGAACCATGCTTTTGCGGGTAAAAAAACGTAGGTGAGTTTCGTCCATTACACCAGCTTGCTCGTATTTAAAGTCTTTATCTTTAAGCAACATTAATAGTACTTTGAAGTGTCGAATATTTGGTATTGAGGCAATTACGACGCCATCTTCAGAAATTTTTGATGTCAGGTCCTGTAATAAGGATTTGGGGTCAACAATATGTTCGAGCATATCGTTAAAATAAATAGTATCGAAATAATTATCGGGCAGTACGCTAACATCTTCTGTTAAGTCTGTGCAAATGGCAGTATCAAGCAGCGTTTTAGCAACTTCAATGGATGCCGTGCTGATATCAATTCCCCAAACTTCGTCAACGGGTGACTGATTTTTAAGAGCAGCCGCAAAGTCTCCCTTTCCGCAACCTATATCCAGTACCTTTTTGCTGGTTTGAGGTAGAAAAGCTAACATCTCCGGACGTGGGTTCGCGTAGTAACCTTTTTTCTTTTCGTAAAGTTTATCTAAAGCATCTTTGGACATGAGATGTCACCAGTTAATTATTCTATGAAATATTGTTTTAAGTAACGGACTGTATCTAAAATACGTCCCGATTTAAGTGCTTTTTGTGCACTCTTTTTATAGATTTTACGGATCGCAATCCGTCTTAATTCAGGCTCATCTATATTCTTACGATAAATACGAATTAACTCGTCGTAATAAAAGCTGAGGGCATTTTTGTTGTCACTCAGATTATCACCATGCCAGCGATAGTAAGTATGGGCTTTATTAATAAACCCAACTTCATGCTGCTTGGCCAGTCGCAACCAGAAGTCCGTATCTTCAAATTTAAACTGAGGGTCGTAGTAGCCTATTTCTTGATATACCGCCGTTCGATAAAGATGAGAAGGGGTATTAATTCCACCAGTACGTTTGATTAATGCCTCATAAACATTACCGCAATTTATCTTTTTAGAATAGTCAATCGGCTTTAGTTCTTTATTATTAGCATCAACCTTGATGGAGTTTGAGTGGACTAAAACACATTCGGGATGTTTTTCGAGGTAGTCAACTTGCTCAGACAGTTTATTCGCCATCCAGTAGTCATCCGAGCCAATAAAAGAGATGTATTTACCCGAGGCTCGTTTAGCAATTTCATTTAAGGTATTGCACATACCTTGGTTAGGCCGCGACGTTACCGAGTAATTCTTTAGGCGGTCTTGCGTATTCAGGTACGTCTTCGCCACGTTAAAAGATTTATCTTTAGAACCATCATCGACAACAATGAGTTCAATGTTGGGATACTCTTGCTCGGCAATGGAGGCCAGGCAGTGCTCAATATAGTCTTCATGGTTGTAAAGAGCGACACCAACGGTGACCAGAGGATGAGTCATAATAATGTTAGTTAGCTGAAAACCAGTGGCACATATTACTACAGACGGCTAATAAAGAAAGGTGAATCCGCACACAATCATAATAAGTGGCGGACTCTGGTGGTTCGATTTCAAGGAACCAACCATTCTGAATAATATTTAGGCGACTTGTTCCAAATCTACGCTTACCACTTTGTACTCCGGGCACAGGGTCTCTCGATCCGCTTCGCTGCTGGTGACAGCATTGACCATATCGTCAGGAAAGTGGAAGGTGGTGTATAGGATACCGGGTTTAACTTTGTCGCTAATTTCAGCTTTCAGTTTGACTTCGCCACGTGCTGAAAATATACGCACGGTTGCATGATTGTTGATTTGTTTGCGATGTGCATCATCAGGATGGATTAACAGAATGTCTTCGTTAACAATGTCCTTGTTCCCAGTGCGACGCGTCATGGTTCCAGCATTGTAATGCTCTAAATTACGCGAGGTGGTTAGAATAAACGGGAATGACGTCGAATTCGATTTAATTTCGTTACTTTCTTCCCAGTCAAAATAATGAAATTTGCCGAGCCCTCGCTTAAAGGTTTCGGTGTGTAAAATATCGGTATCAGAGCCATCTTCGAGCACCGGCCATTGTTTACCATTATCACCCAGCTCTGCCCATTTTACGCCAGCGAAAAAGGGCACTACCTGTGATATTTCTTCCAGTAATCCTGCCGGGTCGTAATCAGGTTGTGTTACGCCAAGACGGTTCATCACATCAATTACGATTTGTCCATCGACTTTGGTATTGCCGATGGGTGACACGGCGGCGCGCACTGCTTGAATTCGTCGCTCGCCGTTAGTAAAGGTGCCGGACTTTTCTAAAAAGGAAGCTCCGGGCAATACAACATCCGCGAGTTTGGCGGTTTCACTGAAAAAAATCTCCTGCACCACCAAAAACTCGAGTTTTTGTAAGCTATCCACCACGTAATGATGATTGGGATCGGATTGCGCAACATCTTCGCCCATAATCCATAAAGCTTTGAGTTTGCCTTCTTGCGCCGCCTGATACATTTGCGGGATTTTGTAGCCAATATTGGTTGGCAACTCAACACCGTATTTTTTCTGGTAATAAGCCTGATTTTTCGGATCGTCGATGGGTAGATAACCTGCGCCCTGATGAGGTTGGCAACCCATATCGGCGGCGCCCTGAACATTATTTTGTCCTCGCAGCGGGTTGACCCCAACTCCGGGGCGACCAATATTGCCGGTCATCATGGCGAGATCGGCAATGCTCATTACAGTGCGCGAACCTTGTGAATGTTCAGTAACCCCCAGCCCATGAAAACTCATCGCGGTTGGCGCTTTGGCATAAGCTATGGCCGCTTCTCGCACCAGATGTTTATCGACGCCACAAATATTCGAGAGTTCATCCATATCGAGTGCTCGAATTGCAGATTCATAATCTTGCCAGCCTTCGGTACGAGAGTTTATAAAGTTTTGATCAACAAGGTCTGCTTCTATGATGTAGTAAGCCATCATATTGAGTACGGCAACATTGGTTCCTGGGCGCAGTTGCAAATGATAGGTGGCGTATTTGGCGACTTCGGTTTTCACCGGATCAATCACAATTGAAGGACAACCTTTCATTAATCGCTGTTTGATTTTCGCGCCGGTGACTGGGTGTGCGGCCGTTGGGTTAGCGCCAATCACCATAATAAAGTCGGTAATTTTTATGTCTTTAATTGAATTAGTGGCGGCACCGGTGCCAAAGCTTTGCTGCATCCCATAGGCTGTGGGTGAATGGCAAACTCGCGCGCAGCTATCGATGTTGTTGGTACCAATCGCAACGCGCATTAATTTTTGCATTAAATAGTTTTCTTCATTAGTACAGCGTGCAGAAGAAATTCCGGCAATCGCATCAGCACCGTATTGCTTTTTAATGGATATGAGCTTATCGGCTATAAAGTCGTAAGCTTCATCCCAGGTGGCTTCTATTAATTGATTATTTTTCCGGATTAAAGGCTGGGTCAGTCGGTCGGAGTGATTGTAAAAGCGCCACGCATAGCGACCTTTTAAACAAGTGTGACCGGCATTTACTTCAGCGTCGTTGGGGGCACGAATTGAAAGTATTTCGTTGTTTTTAACCGACACTTCCAGGTTGCATCCCACGCCGCAGTAGGAACAAACGGTGCGGACTTTGTCCGTTGCTTCTACCGACTTGGAAAAGAACTTATCGGAGATCGCAGCGGTAGGGCAGGTTTGTGCGCAAGCGCCGCAGGACACACAAGGTGAGTCATCAAAACTGGTATCCATACCTTTTATGATTCGGCTATCAAATCCGCGACCAGCAACGCTCAACACCAATTCGCCCTGAATTTCATCACAGGCGCGAACGCAACGATAACAGTTAATGCATTTGGATAGATCCGATCGCATGTAAGGGTGTGATGTATCTTTTGGGTAATGCAGATGATTCTCTCCTTCTGCATAACGCACTTGTCGAATGCCCACTTCGGCAGCGACATCTTGCAATTCGCAGTTACCACTCACTTCACAGGTTAAGCAATCCAAGGGATGATCGGTTAGCACCAGCTCGACAATATTGCGTCGCAGTTTTTGAATCCGCGAATTTTCAGTTTCTATGTGCATGCCTTCGGCAATAGGGGTATGACAGGAAGCCACCACTTTACGCGGACCATCGACAGTTAGTGCAACATCTACTGAGCAAACACGACAGGAACCGTAAGCTTCCATACGCGGATCATCACACAAAGTTGGAATGTGTTTATTCAGCCTGCGAGCAAACTGCAAAATAGTTTCGCCAGCTTCAATAGCATAGGGTTGTCCATCGATAAACGCGACTTGTTGCGATGATTTTTGATCTTCACTGCGGGCCATTAGTGAACCTCCGTAACCGGAATGCTGGACTGATTTTTTAATTGAAAAAAGGGCCGAACTTCATCGCTAAAGTGCTGCAAAATATTTTTAATGGGTAATGGCACGCCGCCACCCAGTGCACACAGTGATCCTAGCTCCATGGTTTCAAGTAAATCAGTGAGAAGTTCAGAGTCAAGAGCCTGTTTTTGATCAATGGCGTTGCGCACCATTTCTTTTCCACGGGTTGCTCCGAGACGACAAGGAAAGCACTTGCCGCAACTTTCGGCAGCAGTAAAGTCGAATAGATGCTCCATATATTCAATTAACGGCATTGACTCTGGAATACCCAAAATAGAAGCATGGCCCAGCAAAAATCCCTGTTCATGAAAACTTTCAAAATCAATAGTGAGATCGTCGATTTTTGAAACCGGCACCAACCCGCCCAGTGGACCACCAATATGAAGCGCTTTAACGGGTTTGCTAAATCCACCTGCTGCTTCAATGACTTTCGATAACGATGTATTCATATCCACTTCATAGATACCCGGATGTTTAAATACACTATCGAGTGAAAGCAATTTAGTTCCGGTGGATTTTCGATTACCTCTTGCATTAAAGGCTTGCGCACCATGCTCTAAAATCCAATGAATCGAAGCAAAGGTTTCGACATTATTGAGTGCAGTGGGCTTGCCAAATAATCCCTCAGTAACCGGAAAAGGAGGGCGAGTAGAAACCATTGGGCGTTGTCCTTCAATAGAGCGTAGCAGTGCCGTTTCTTCGCCACAGATATAAGCACCTGCACCGCGCACTATTTTAAACCGGAACGAATAGGATAATTTGAGTTGTTCAAATTCTTCGATAGCCTGTTCACATAGATCAATTGAGTCTGGGTATTCATCACGGATATAAAGCACTCCGGTACGGGCGCCAACTAAGTAGCCGGCAACATACATTCCAAATAATACCGCATGTGGTCGCCGCTCGAGTAAATAGCGATCGGAAAACGCGCCGGGATCACCTTCGTCAGCGTTACAGACGATATATTTTTCGTCACCGATGGCATCGGCGCAGGCCTTCCATTTTATTCCGGTTGGAAAACCTGCTCCGCCTCGTCCGCGTAATCCTGACTCGATGATGGATTGTAAAAGCTGATCACGGCTTTGTTGAGTGATGAGGTGTTCAATTAACTGGTAGTAGTTGGCAGTATCAGTAATTTTTGCGGTTAAAATCGGGTTGTCGCACAGGGCAACGACGGCATAGTCTTCGCCACTTTCTGCTTGTTGATCAAGTATACGATCGAGCTGATGAATATCATCTCCGGAATAATTTTCACCGCTAATCTGAAATGAGGCGTTTTCGTGACAGCGACCCAAACAGGCCACATGACCAATATCATCCTGATGGAAGTGCTGTAATAAACCAGACAAGACTTGAGGTTGGGTTCCGGCACACAAGCATGATGAGCCATTGCAAACGTAGGCTTTTTTTTGGGCATTTTCGCCCTCGATAAAATCGTAAAATGAAGCGCTGCCTTGAACAATAGCATCGCCCACGAGAAAGTCTTTGGCGATTTGCTGTTTTTGTTGATGCGATTTCTGCTCGCGAATACGCTCGAAAAGGCCATCATCAAGCCCTTTCCGTCGTGCTAATGCCGCGATGTTTTTAGACATAATCGAGTCCTGTAGCGGTTTATAGTAGTCCCTGAAACTGGCGCTGCTAATAGTGTTATTTATTGGTTCAGTCGCCACTCACCATGATAAATATTAAATCGCCCTTCACGTAAAAAGCCGATCAAGGTAATACCAAATCGCACAGCTGTTTGAATGGCGAGACTGCTGGGCGCACCGACCGATGCCAATATCGGGAAACCGGCCATCACTGCTTTTTGAACCAGCTCGAAGCTAGCACGGCCACTTACCCATAGTATGCGATCTTTAGCGGGTAAATTCCCCTGCTTCAACTGAAATCCTACCAGTTTGTCGAGCGCATTATGTCGGCCTATATCTTCACGTATCGCGATAAGTGTACCGTCAGTAGCAAAAAGAGCACTGGCGTGAATCCCCCCGGTATTACGATAACCTTCTTGCGTCTGTTTCACTGTATGATTCAGGCCCAGAATGACACTGGAACTAGTAATACCCGAGTGTTTTTCAACTTCGGGTGGATTTTTCATTTCTAACGCTTGCAATGTCGTTTTTCCGCAAAGACCACAAGCAGAATTAACCATCAGGTGACGTGATAAAGTTTGAATATTGATGTCCGGTGCTTTTTTTAAATCCACCTGCCATTGATTACTAAACGACTGATTTTCATCAGACTCGAGCGAAATTGCAGCAACATCATCGAATGAATGAATTAACCCTTCGGCATATAAGAGTCCAATAATCAACTCTTCATCGTGGCCAGGCGTACGTAAGGTGACCGCCAGAACTTCGCTGTTATCCTGCGGCCAGTTAAGCCGAATTTGTAATGGCTCTTCAACAGCAATTGCATCAGGCTGCCAACTAGGGTTTTGTCCTTGCTGTAAGGTTTCACTGGTCAAGCGAGCCAGTTTAACGGTGGGATCAGTAATCGGTCGAGTGGGTTTCACAAATAGAAATCACTTTACGCTAATAGATACTGCGCAGTGTAACGTGAATCAAGGTAAAGCGGAAACGACCCCGGTGCATTATGTGTTGCTTACTGTAATGTTTGCTCTTCGTAGGACAGGGCAACCGCTCGATTACGCCCGCTGTTTTTGGCTTTATACAATGCCTGGTCGGCACGAGTGGTAAAGGTATCAAAACTCTCGCCGGTCTGAAACTGAACCACGCCCAAGCTGATGGTGATGGAGTGGGGAATACCGATTGGTTGCCAGTCTATTTGCGATACTTTCTCTCGTATTCGATTAGCAAACGCAAGCGCATTATTAATGCTAATTTTAGGAAGTAAAATTAAAAACTCTTCGCCCCCAATACGGCCAAAAATATCGGCTTTACGCACCTGTTGATTGACAGTGTCAGCCAGTTTCTCGAGTACCTTGTCGCCGATGGGGTGTCCATAAGAGTCATTAACCCGTTTGAAGTGATCAATATCAAACAATATTGCGCTTAAACGACCTTTGTAGCGATTTGCATGTTCTACAACTTTATGGCCCAGTTGATGGGTATGGTGACGATTATAAATTTGAGTCAGACCATCAATGGTGGCTTCCTGATAAAGCTTTTTTTCACGCTTCTTGCGCTGAGAAAGATCGCGTTCAATAAACAAAAAGTGAGAGACTGTTCCGTTATTGTCGAATAAAGGAACCATTTTTAAATCAATCCAGTATTTGTTGCCTTGTTTATCATAATTAATGATTTCTGATTGTACTGACTGGCCCTCTCGCAATGCGTCCCTTATGCGATTGCGCGCTTCCATGTCGGTTTCTTCTCCTTGCAGTAGTCTGGGGCTTTGGCCAATGATCTCTTCTTTTGAATAGCCAAAATGACGAACAAAAGCATCATTTACATAGACAATAGTATTATCGCCGGGATCTTTTTGATTAACATTGGTGATAATAATTATATCAAGGGCATTATCGAGCGCTTGCTTAAAAATTGCGTCGGGTAATTCCATACTTATAGCCTAATCGGTTTGTTTTATTGGAAACAACTACCAGCCTGCCCAACATTGATGTAGTTATAGTTTTTATAATAATTAGCTTATGAGTTCTCTGGCCCATCGACCGCTCGCTCTGTGGCAAAAAAATGCGTGACGGTTCCTTGGTCATTTTCCAGTGGTACCATATTGATTTCCAGCCAAATGGGCTGACCACTTTTGGTGTAGTTTAGGATCCGTGATTTAACCGGCTTCTTATGTTTTAACGACACTCGAATTTCCATACGTGTCATTTTATCTGTATCGCTGCCTTGTAGCATGCGCGGGCTTTGGCCCAATATTTCATCTTCAGAGTAGCCAAAAATGCTGCAAAAAGCTCGGTTTACATAGACAATTTTAGATCCGCCAACGTCATCGAAGTTGGCTTCCATAATCATCACAATATCAAGAGCTTTGTCCAGCGCCTGCTTGCATAGTTCGAGTGACAAGTGAGTCATAAGCGTTCAGATTTAACATTTTAGAGGTTTATATTGTCTTGCAACCAGATTAGCTGTCAACCAACCATTTGGCTAATCGTGCCGCCTGTCACACCTTGAATCGCCTTTGAAAGTGGTCACTTTAGAAGGGAATGTTTTAAGCAGGTTGCAACTTAGAATATTCAATTTCGTTATACGAAAAATGCTTTCGGAACCGCTAAATCTGATCTAGGGTTAAAATAGATCAAAATGAGATATCATCTGTGCGCCTCCTCTATTGCCTGACCTTTTTAGTGTTAGGGTGGCCGGCTTTAGCTGCCGAGCAACCCACGCGAACCATTCGTATGGGGGGCGCCCCAATGCCACCCTTAGTTTTTGTCGATGACAATGGTCAAGTAGACGGTGTTATACCTCAGGTGGTGAATGAAATTGCTAAAAAGAACAACTGGCAAGTGGAGTGGATGATTGACAGCTGGGCCA
>JBFHVL010000011.1:0-29108 GCA_041589565.1 Kangiellaceae bacterium
CACCGCTTCGCTGTGTGCGAGTCACCTTTGTCAAACGCGACAAAGGTAACCCAAAACGCTTTTCGCTGCGCTGGCCATTCGTTCAGAGTCTATCGAAAATAAGTCAATTCTACTGACGGATTTGATGCTACCTGATACAGCTGTCGATACTGGCTAAGATCACATTCTACTTGTCGTATAGCTTTTTGCTTCCATAAACACCGCCAACTTATCAAACTTGTCATTCTGCGACTAGAACGCAGAATCCACATGTCATTGCGAGCGTAGCGAAGCAATCTCACAAATTTCGACAATTTCGTAGAGAGCGTTTTTAACGCACCAACTCAAGAAACAAGATGTCTGCTCTTTATTTAATGCTGACGTTAGCTTTATCTATTTCCTCGCCACACTAGCGTCCTGTAAACAGTCACAATATCTAATTACTTTATTGAGGGGGTTAATCCTTTAGTACATAGATATCACCACCAAAACTGCCTTGTATGGTCAGGTTTTGGTTACTCAATGCTTTTAAGTAATCCAAATGAGCTTGTTCGATTTTTTGTCCAGGAACGAGCAATGGAATTCCCGGTGGATATGGTGTTACTAGCCCCGCGCAAATGCGCCCTTCTGCTTCAGCCCAATGGATTGATTCGCGCTCTCCAAAAAAGGCTTCACTAGGCAAACAAGCGAGTTCAACCGGTGGAATAACAGCAGGTAATTGAGGCTTACGACTGGAGCGACTTAACTTAACTTTTCCAGAGTCGAGTTTCTTCAGTGCATTGTAAAGACGGACTATTTTGGAACGAGTTCCGCCAAGTGTTAGCAATACTAGAATAGTACTGTGTGTATACTTTTCGATCTCAAGACCAATCTCATCGAGTAAGAAGTTATGAACTTCACTCGGCGCACAGTCTAATGCTGAAATATCAATTAATATCTTAAGCGGGTCATGTCCAAGATTATCTCCCGCATAATGCGGAAACATGACTTTAAAGTCCTCTGGCCCGAGTATTCTTACCTTAGATAGTGAACTCATCTGCTTTTTAAACTCAGCCACATGCTGCATAAGACTATTAAGAACTTTGTAGCCTTCCATCTCTAACTGCTTATGGCAAACATCTAACGAGGCAATGATTTGATACTTGGGTGATGTACTGGCATAAATGTTATAAATTTCTCTAAAAAAGTCTCGATCAAAGTCTGGGTCATTAATATGAATATAGGATGCTTGCGAGAAAGCCGAAACTACTTTATGAGCCGAATGCGTCACATAATCAGCTCCCGAATTTATTGCCGAATAATAGCGATATTCTGGATGAAATAACGAGTATGCAAACCAGGCTTCGTCAATAAATACCTTAATACCTTTGGCATGCGCCATTTCAACCACCTGATGCAAATCAAGTAACAGACCATCGTAGGTGCATCCAGTCAATACAATTAGTTTTGCATCAGGATTCTGCTCAATTTTTTCTTTTATTTCACCCAGTGTAGGTGGAGAGAAAATTCCATACTGTGGATCAAACACACTGTTTAAATAAATCGGCAAACTTGCAGATTGCAAAACACCGTAATGAACCGACTTATGACAATTACGATCGACGATTACCTTATCACCGCTTCGTAACAAAGTTTGAAGTATTATTTTGTTTGAGGTCGAAGAACCGTTAGTAACAAAATAAGTGTGTTTTGACTCAAACGTTGTCGCAGCTGCCTGCTGAGCTCTACCGATACAATGTGTACTGTCTGAAAGCGAACCTAGTGAGTCGACTGAAACGGATAAATCTCCAACAAATACATTTCGTCCATAGAACTGATAAAAGTCGTTTATGTATGGCGAATTTCTAAAGCTACTACCACCACTATGTCCGGGTGTATGCCAAGAATCATTAGACTCGGCAACGTATCTTCGGTAAGCCGACCAAAATGGTGTTTGTGTTCGATCGTCAAAGTCATTGATCAGGTAACCAATGATTTGTTCAGGATCCGAAAACACCTCATCTTTAAAAAAGAAAGACTCGATATCACTCGATTCATCAATAAGTTCAAGCCCTTTAGCATCATCACCAACCAAATAGACCGGAAGCTCGATTCGAATGGTTTTTATATGCTGCACCATGTGAGCCAATGAACGTCTGTCTTTCGCAGTTTCGGTATCCCAAATTAAAACAACGGCCTGAATATCACCGTCATTCGTCACTTGCGCTATCGCATCATCCTGATCTTCGCTTTCGATGACATCGATTTCGATATCGTTGCGCTCAAAGCTATCGGCAGTGCGACGAAAACTCTTGGTAAGCTCGTCACGCGACTCCTCGTATTCGTCGAGTAATAGGATCCTTAAAATAGGCTTCATTGATGTTCCTTGGTTAACTTGCCAACTCTGTCTGCTGCCAAGTGCTTGAAATGTAATACCGAATATTTATGGCTAGGAAAGAGGCTACTTAATTGTGTTTCAAGATTTATCACAGGTTAAACACCTGCTGCAACTCGCGGATATCATCGATAATAAGCGCGGGCGAGCATTCTTTTAAACTTTCCACGGTATGAGCACCATAGGATACTCCGATACTCGCGACTTGAGCATTATTGGCCATTAAAAGGTCATGTGAGGTATCGCCGATCATGACGCACTGTTCTTTTAACCAGCAATTACGATGCGTCAGCTGATGCAGCATATCAGGACTGGGCTTTCCTTCCGCTTCTCCCGCGCAAATCGAATCGGTGAAGACCTGTTCTATGGGGAGATCTTTCATAACACGCTCGAGCCCGGGTCGTCGTTTACCCGTTGCCACCGCCAGCTCATAACCGCGAGACTTTAACCAATAGAGTGTCTCCTCTACGCCCTCAAATAATGGTGTATCTGCGTGATTTCCCTCCACATACTGATAGCGATATTCTTCGAACAGCTTACTGTATTCAGCCGTTTCTGTTCCAGGAAAGAGCAATTCAAAAGTGTGCTCCAAACTCAAACCGATAATATGACGAACGGCGCTTTCATCTGGTACCGGAAGTTTTAGTACCCTCGCCGTTTCCTGCATTGCAGAGACTATTCGTGGGGCTGAATCCATCAGAGTTCCATCCCAGTCAAAAATTAGGTGCTTAATCGATTGCATAATAATCCTTGGCTGGGCTAACTCAACTTAGAGAGCAAGTCGAACATTGCCGCATCATATTCAGCTTTTACACTAATCCGCTTGCCTTCACGTTTCTCAAAGAACTCAAGTTTGCGAGCATGCAAAAACAAACGTGTAAATCCATAACGCTCTTTTAATAATTGATTAAATGTTTCATCACCGTATTTGGGGTCACCCGCCAGTGGACAGCCAACAAATTGAGCATGAACTCGAATTTGATGGGTTCTGCCGGTAATTGGGCTACATTGAACCAAAGTGCAATTGTCGAAGCTTTGCTCAACCACAAACTCCGTTACCGAAGGTTTGCCCTCGTTATCGACTCGAACAATTCGCTCGCCTGACTTTAATGTGTTCTTTAATAGAGGAGCGTCCACTCTTCGAGTTCGTTTAGGCCAGCGACCGGCAGCCAAAGCTACATATTCCTTGTAAAGTGTCTTTTCTCGAAGCTGCTCGTGCAGATATCGCAGCGCACTGCGCTTTTTAGCGACCAGCAAACAGCCACTGGTATCTCTGTCGAGTCGATGAACTAACTCTAAAAACCGTGCATCAGGTCTTAGCTGACGTAAGGCTTCGATAACACCGAATGAAAGACCACTACCACCGTGTACTGCCCAACCGCATGGTTTATTAACCACCATTACTGCGTCAGATTCATAAATTATATGCCGCTCGAGCTCCTGAACTTTATCGAGTTTTACATTTACCGGCGCCTGTGTTTGTTCCGAGACTCTGACTGGCGGTACTCGCACTTCATCACCACACACGAGTTTATAGGGAGCTTTCACCCGCTTTTTATTCACCCGCACTTCACCTTTTCGCAAAATACGGTAAATATGACTCTTCGGTACGCCTTTCAGCAGGGTGACCAGAAAGTTGTCAATTCTCTGGCCTTCATGGCTATCATCTATTGTAATTAACTGGACTTTATTCAATTTGACTATTCTTTAAGCAAATCAGAAGGTTATCGAATTGCTATTTTAGCATCAATTAATAAATAAATTGATGGTGCGTTGCATCCCTGCTATATTCCACTTGTTATAAATACGGCGCAAAGCGCCCGGAGCGCACGCTCCAGAACAATTGAAAGATTTACTCGCCTGTAGCCTTAGAGGCAAAACGGCATCTAAGAGAAAAAGGGTTAATACTACGCCCCTTCATGAAAGGAGGCTGATCGTCAACCTCCACTCCATGAGCTACAGGTAACTATGACATGGCAATAACACGACAGGTGACTGCCAGAAAGGTGATTGGCTAGCGAGCATAAGACTCTTAAACATGAGCAGCCCGCGGGAATTTTGAGCATTGTTGTTTAGAGAACTGGGCATCACTAACACGCCCGTCCAAGAGACACTCTCCAACAGTGCTGACGATAGGATTATCTATCAAGGAAAGTAACGTTTGATAATACTTTCAGTAGGTTACATTCACACTCGTTAGTGCTGGCATTAAAGGCACTAACTGGTGTGTTTTTCTGATCCTGCATTCCTTATCCACCAATCTCCCTCGGTTGTCCCTGTTCTTTAAAAAAGAACGAGAGACATTACAACAATGAAACGCATGTTAATTAATGCAACTCAGCAAGAAGAATTGCGAGTTGCTCTGGTCGACGGACAACGCCTTTACGATTTAGACATTGAGCTTCCTGGAAGAGAACAAAAGAAAGCCAACGTCTATAAAGGAAAAATTACTCGAATTGAACCGAGTCTTGAAGCCGCATTTGTTGACTATGGCGCAGAACGCCATGGTTTCCTACCACTCAAAGAGATTGCCCGCAGTTATTTCAAAGACCCCTCTGTACGAGGACGCCTGAATATTAAGGACGTCGTATCCGAAGGTCAGGAACTGATCGTGCAAATTGATAAAGAAGAACGTGGTCAAAAAGGCGCAGCCTTAACTACGTTTATCAGTCTTGCCGGATGTTATGTGGTTTTAATGCCCAACAACCCTCGTGCCGGTGGAATTTCACGTCGTATCGAAGGTGAGGAGCGCGACGAGCTTAAAGAAGCTCTACGCAGCATTGAAGTCCCTAAAGGTATGGGCTGTATTGTTCGAACTGCCGGTGTCGGCCGCAACGCCGAAGAACTGCAATGGGATCTCGGTGTACTACTCAATATCTGGGAAGCAATTCAAAAAGAAGCCGAAGCGCGCCCCGCTCCTTTCTTGATTCACCAGGAAAGCGACGTTCTAATCCGTGCAGTTCGTGATTATCTGCGTCCCGACGTTGGTGAAATTATCATCGACAAGCAAGAAGCTTTCGATAAAGTACGAAACTATCTGCAATTAATTCGTCCAGACTTTGTTAATCGAGTAAAGCTCTACACCGATCGCGAGTTCCCTTTATTTAATCGCTATCAAATTGAGTCGCAAATTGAGTCCGCGTTCCAGCGCGAAGTGCAACTTCCCTCTGGAGGCTCCATTGTAATCGACCCGACTGAAGCATTGATTTCCATCGATATTAACTCGGCACGCGCAACAAAAGGCTCCGACATCGAAGAAACAGCTTTAAATACCAATATTGAAGCGGCACAGGAAATTGCTCGACAACTTCGATTACGTGATATCGGCGGATTAATTGTTATCGATTTCATCGATATGTCGCCCGTTAAACATCAGCGCGAAGTTGAACGCGTCCTTAACGAAGCTTTACAGCAAGATCGCGCACGAGTTCAGATAGGCCGCATTTCCCGATTCGGTCTGTTAGAAATGTCGCGTCAACGCCTTAAGCCTTCCCTGGGTGAATCAAGCCAGGAGACCTGTCCTCGCTGTAGCGGCGTTGGTCGAATTCGTGGAATTGAATCATTATCGCTATCAATTTTCCGTTTAATTGAAGAAGAAGCGGCTAAAGAGTCAACCTCTCAAGTACAAGCTTTCCTTCCTGTTGAAGTTGCGACTTTCCTGCTCAACGAAAAACGAAAGATCATTGCAGCTATCGAAAAGCGTCGTAAGGTTAAGGTTGTGCTGGTTCCAAACCCAGACTTTGAAACACCCCACTTCGATATTCTTCGATTAAGAGAAGAAGATGTTACCGATCATCGTAGTTTTGAATTAAAAATTGAATCGCCTGAAGAAGATACCGGCACCAAAGCTTACGCGCCTCCTGCAGCGAAAACTTCGACGGAAATGCCAGCGGTTCAGGCTATTCAAGCGCCAACGGCTCCTGCACCGGTAAAACCAAAGAAAAAAGAAAAGAAGAAAAGCGAACCTGGTTTGCTAGCTCGTATTTTCGGTTTTCTGTTTGGTTCCGATGATAAAAAGAAGAAAAAGAAAAAGTATGATGACCAAGGCCGAGGCAATCGGGGCCGCCGTCAAAATCAACGTGGAGGCAAAAACCGCAGACCTCGTCGTGGACAAAGTAACCGCGGTCAATCCAATCGCGATGATACCAACCGCGATAATCGCGATTCTTCGAATCGTGAAACCAGTGGCCGCGACAACACTCAGAGTAACCGGGGTCGTCGCGATAATACTAATCGAGGTCAACAGCAAGATCAGCGACGTCAGAGCCAGTCTCAACGCCAGCGCTCGGAAAAATCACAAGATCAGCAATCCGCTCCTGTTGATACTAAACGCGAGCAACGAGTATCACGAGCTGAACGACTTGAAGAGCAAAAGGTTGCGAGAGAGAAAAACCGAAAGTTAGCCGAGCGCGCCTTAGCAAATGATGAAAATAAACATTCTTCAGTGGAGGTTCAAGCGAAGGCATCAACCGATAACGCTGTGACTCCAAAAGCTAATGCAGCGGTTGCAGAAACTCAAAAGCCCACAGATTCGAAAGAAACTATCAAGCAAAAGTCTCCAGCGAAACCGGAATCGGCTACGATTGAAAAAGCTAGCGATACTCATGCCGACAAAGCAATCATGTCAGAAATCACTGAGAATAAAACTGACGCTTCAGCTTCTGTCTCGAACGAGTCTAAAGCTGAAGATAAGCCTTTTGTTCCCAGTTTTGATCAGGCAATAAGCGAGGCAGCTTCAACCGAAGATGTGTCAGAGCAAGCTAAACCGAAAGCTTCAACAGAAATATCTCAAGTTGAAGAAAAAGCTGAAGAAGCGCAGTCTGAAGTAAGCGCAGCGAAGCAACCAGAAGCTTCAGAAAAATCCGAACAGTCAGAAACTAATGAGGCATCAACTCCAGAATTAGCAAAGCCGACAGTTGCGGATACAGTAGCAGTCGAAGAGAAAACGGCAACCGAAGAAAAGCAAAGCTCTGTTAAGCCGGTTGAAAAACCTAAGCAGTTTATTGGACACTCTTCCAGCCCAATGGCGAAACCTCAGTCAATTGGAGAGTTACAACCTGTAGAGCTAAAGTTTGAATCAAGCGCAGATTTAACACCGCCGATCACACAAACGGTAGCCAGTGATAGTAACGCCAAGTCAAAAAGTGAAAGCCCTATGACGAAAGCCTCAATTGCATCACTGGAACAATCAATCTCCTCTTTGGAGCAAGAGCTGGAACAACAGGCAGGCAAAACCACTGAGTCTAGCGAAAAACCTGGCGGTGCCGAAGTTACATCAGAAGATTCTTCCAAACAGGAAGAAAGCCCTGAAAAACCTACTGACAGCGAGCAAAAAACGCTGTTTTAAAAAGCGCTATGTAATAACAGAAAAGCCGCTATTTCTAGCGGCTTTTTTTATCGATCCCAGCTAATTTTTTGCCTAACAAATCGAATTCGACTAAATCTGCACGCTAATAGTTTATGGCAATGTTGCCTATAACACTGAAACCAAGCATTAGTCAGTTTGACTCAATGCAAGTAGTAATTCTCACTCATTTGCACTAATTTGCTGAGTTGGTAGCCGCCCATAGACAATATTGAGCAAGGCATCGTAAGTAGGAAAAGGCCTGATAGATCGATTACTCATTACGGCTACAACTATGCCGTCCTCAGGTACTCTCCAATAAACCGTTGTCAGCCCACCGCCAGCTCCTCCATGACCGATGACGGTTACCTTCTCGGACGACTTGGCACCTTCCATCTTCCAGATCGCCATTCCGTACCCATAGCCAAGCGAAGGTCGCTGGCCATAGTGCTCTTTAATCCAACCGTCCTGCACCCGAAGCTTCGCCATTCGAGCTTGCCAGTCTGGAGGTAATAATCGGCCTTCACGGAGAGCGATATCCAGACGAAGTAAATCTCGCACTGTCGAATAAGCCATACCATCTGCGTAAACCGAATGGTCGTATTGGACGTGCAAGGGCTGGCCATTTTCCATTACATACTGTGTAGCCATACGTGTAGTAACGGCTTCGAACGAGCGGCATCCGCTGTCTGTCATCTTCGCGGGTTCAAATATCTTTTCTTGCAACAGCTTACAATACGACTGGCCTGTCACCGCTTCGAGCAAAACGCCAAGCAGTACATAACCAGTATTACTGTAGTCACTCTTTTCACCAGGCTCAAACTCAAGCGGTAGTGCGAGCATATCAGCAACAATAGTAGCAGGTGGAACCCGCTTCCTTAGGTACCGCGCTTCGTACTCTGCCCAAGAAAGGTCGTTGGCGAAGTCAACGATTCCAGAACGATGTGATAGCAGGTGTCCGATAGTGATACGTGAGTCGAGGAGCCTCGCGAGCTTCGGAAGAAACTTCTTAACAGGGTCATCTAAACGTATCACCCCTCGCTCGGCTTGCTGAATTACAAGAATCGCCGTCAGCGTCTTTGTAATTGAGGCGAGTCCATATTTTACATCAGGTCCATTTGGGATTCCCCAAGTCGAGTTCGCTTCACCAACTCCTCCTTCATAAATAATCTTCCCTTCTCGAGCAACGAGTACCGCCCCGTGAAGCTGTCCCGTGGCATATGACTGAGCAACATATTCAGCAATCTGCTTTGCCTGAGTAGAATTTTGGGCTTGCGATGCAAAGCCCGCCTTGACCATGAACACAGTGAAAACTATCGCGATTCGACAGTACATAACCGTTCCCTTAAAAACATTTCAATAAACCAACACGTTAACTGTCGGCAAAATTAGTTTGTTCACCTTATTACTTTTTCGAGATTTCTACAAAAAGAGTTACGTCATAAGATAAGTAAATCAAATAATAGATGGTATTCCAAATGATTCAGTAAACCTTTATCAGAATAATATCGATATTACTATACTAAAAGGAAAGGAGGCCCAGACGTGATGCTCTTCCGACGAGTGCCTGACTCTTGTATCGTGATACAACAAAAACCGGCTTCATCTATTTGCTGCACAGCATTAATTTTAGAGACAGCTCAATCTGATGTATTCTAAATAACAAATCGCTAGATTAGGAAAAGCAAAATCTCTGCTGACTTATATTTCTCGTTAAAATAATAAATTTTAATTTATAACTTCAACTTATCGATAAAACCGTTTGACGCTTGTTCTATTAAATCCAGCACCCTCTCAAAGCCGTCATGTCCGCCATAATAGGGGTCAGGTACTTCTTTAGTGCTTGCGCCATCTGCGTGCTTTAGAAACAACTCTATTTTATGGTGATGCCTGTCATCAGCTATCGCCTTTAGATTTCTGAGGTTCTCGCTATCCATTGCCAGTATATAATCAAAGATATTAAAATCTTCTTGAACAACCTGACGTGCTCTAATAAAACTTAAATCATAGCCACGTTTCTTTGCTGCTATCTGTGCGCGATTATCAGGAGCTTCTCCAGCGTGGTAGCCAATAGTGCCGGCAGAATCGATATGAAATCTATCAGCAAGTTCTTTTTGATTTACGAGTTTACGAAATACACCTTCGGCGGTTGGTGAACGACAAATGTTTCCCATACACACAAAAAGCACTTTAATCTTATCGTCACCCATAACAACCTCTTATCAAGATTCGATTTGCATTGCGTAATTGATGGCACTTTGTAGGTCCTCTGGAGTATCGACTCCAGCAGGAGGGATTTTTTCCGCCACAACAATCTCAATTGAATCACCATTGGCTAAGGCTCTAAGCTGTTCGAGTTTCTCGATCGATTCCAGTTTAGCGACGGGCATATTTGCAAATTTTCTCAAGTATTCCATTTTGAAACCATAAATACCTAAATGGCGAAACGCGATGTCTGATACATCACACTGATTATCTCTGTCCATAGGAATAGATGCGCGAGAAAAGTAAATAGCACGACCATTGTCGCTCAAAACAACTTTAACAACATTCGGGTTCGAGTATTCAGCCCTTTCAATAATCGGTGTGCATAGAGTGGACATTACAGCACCTTCTTTTTGCAAAAGCGTTGCAACTTGAAGAATATTTTCCGAAGGAATGAATGGTTCATCGCCTTGCACATTGATGACAAGCTCCTGGTTATCTATGGCAAGTAATTCGCTGGCCTCGAAAATTCGATCGGTACCTGACTCATGATCGGCTCGCGTCATTACCGCATTACCACCAAAACCAATGACATGATCGAATATCCGCTGATCGTCGGTTGCCACCGTAACCGATACTGCACCACTTTGACTGGCTTGTTCGTACACTCGCTGGATCATGCTTTTGCCAAAAATGTCACGTAATGGCTTGCCCGGTAAACGGGTCGACTGATACCGAGCAGGAATGATGACATGAAAACGAATCATAACAGCTCCAATTGCTCTAACTCTTCGGTTGTTAAAGATTTGGCCTGCTCAACGACCATATTGGGTATTTCATCATTGATGGCAAAAGTTAACTTATCAAACTTACATACCAGAAGATTTTTGTCACGAGTAAGGGCCAGTTTTCCATTACATGCAGGACATACCAAGATATCGAATAAATTTTTGTTCATACTTATTTGCTCTCAATGAAATCGTCAATAGCAGTAATTGCGCTAGAGTTTGGTTCAATACCAATGGTCAAATACCACCAGTTGCTTTTAGCAAACGCGCGACATTTTATGGCGTCTTTCTCTGTCATAATAAGTGGACTGTCGCTAAATGATTCAAAATCGGACTCATTAAATTTATGATGGTCCGGATATACCGTTAAATCGAACCTTAGATTTTGCTGCTGAAGTGTTCTCGAAAATTTTTCGGGATTGCCAATACCGCAAATGGCATTGCACCTATCAAAGGGTAGCTTCGCAGTTCTTAGGTCAATCTTTTCACCATCCTGTAGATTAACCCAAAATAATGGCTGCACCTCAAAACGATTCTCAAGCCACTCATCTCCACCATTTTGCAATATCAAATTACAGGAAGTTAAACGTGATTTAGGTTCCCTGAGGGGCCCTACGGGCATTAAAAACTCATTACCTAACTTACGCAATCCATCAATAATACATATTTCGAAATCTCTACCCAATGCATAATGTTGCAAACCGTCATCGCTAATAATGTAATCGGGCTGATATTTTTGTTCTGCATAGAAAGCCGCTCGCACCCGGTCAGGATCAACAATAATGGGAACATTAAGTCGCTCGGACAATAATTTAGGCTCATCTCCCGCTTGTTGAACCGGGATAGATGCAGTGACCTCGAGCGGATAACTTGGGCTTGTACCGCCATATCCTCGACTGATAATTGCAATCGACTTATCTTTGCTCAAAAGATACTCTGACAACCAGACAATAAATGGCGTTTTTCCTGTTCCTCCTACAGTGATATTTCCTACAACGATGACCTTTGCGTTAGGTTTTCTTACTTTTTTAAAGCCTAAACTATAAAGAGAGCGACGAGTCACTACGAGAAGGTAAAGCAACAGGTGGAGAGGCAAAAAGAGCCATCGCATTACCGATGGCCGATACCAAAATTGTTCAATCGAGCCTTTCATTAAGCATCCGAAAATTGCATTTCGTAAAGCTTACGATACTCACCCTTTGCATCAATCAGCTCCTGATGGGTGCCAACTTCACAAATTTTGCCATCTTTAAGCACAATAATTTTATCGGCTTTTTCAACAGTGGATAGTCTATGGGCTATCACCAGCGTTGTGCGCCCTTGCATCAAATTGTCTAGCGCGCTTTGAATTTTCTTTTCCGATTCATTATCAAGAGCCGAGGTAGCTTCATCGAGTATTAAAATAGGCGAGTCTTTAAGTAAAGCTCTGGCAATGGCAATCCGCTGTCGTTGACCACCTGAAAGTTTATTTCCAGCATTGCCAATATGGGTATCAACGCCATCTTCCAATGCATCGATAACTTCAGTTAAGTGAGCGTGTTCTATTGCTTGGTTTATTTCCTGTTGCGACTTGTCCGCCAGCTCGCCATAGGCAATATTGTTTCGAATGGTGTCATTAAATAGAACAATTTGTTGTGATACGTAAGATATATTATTTCTTAAATCATCAAGGTGCAGGTTACTTAATGAGTGACCATCTAAAGAAATATCACCTGATGACGGCTCGTAGAATTTCAGTAATAAATTAGTAATGGTTGATTTACCGCTTCCAGAAGGTCCAACTAGAGCTACCGTTTCCCCGGGATGGATAGTCAGGTTAATATCTTTTAAGACGGGTTGTTCTGGATTATAACTGAAACAGACATCTTTTAATTCGATCTCCCCTTTTACCTGCTCAAGCGATATCGAACCTTTGTCGGACTCTTGCGCTTTATCCAGCTCATTAAAAATACTTTCTGCTCCAGCAATACCTCGTTGCAATACGTTGTTTACATTGGATAAGTCTTTTAATGGTTTTAGCAGATACATAATTTGCATAAAGAAGGCAACAAACTCTCCGCGAGTAATGATTCCGTCAATAAATTGTTGAACGGCCACGTAAAACACTATTGCCATACCTACGCCCGCCAGGAATTGTATAAACCCAGACGAGAAAGCCTTGGCAACCACCATTTTCATAAACTGCTGACGATTAATATTACTGATGTTGGTAAAAGATTCGCTTTCGTAGCGGTGACCACCGAATGATTTAACCACACGAATTCCGTCAACCGCTTCACTGGTATCCTGGGTTACCAATCCCATGCTGTCTTGCATGCTGTGGCTAATTCTTCGAAACCGCCTTGCGGTAACATTAACCACGTAAGCAATGAAAGGACCAACGATAAGAAACGTTAGCGTTAGAGTAACGCTGGTAGCAAACATATAAATGAGAGCTGCAGCTATGCCAGCAATACTCCGCACCAAATTGGTAACAGCCTGAGTTGTTGCGGTTGAAACTGTTTCGGTATTAAACGTTATCCGAGAAACCAAATCTCCGCTATTGCTGGAATCAAAATAACTCACTGGAAAACGAAGATATTTATTGAATAGATCGACGCGCAGTTCATGAACAATACGACGTCCAATCCACTCCATGCAGTAAGTTGATAAAAATGCAGCTAAACTCCTAAGTGCAATGACGCCAATCAAAATGACAGGAACCCATTTTAGAAGATCCAAATTATCTACGTTTAATACTTTATCAATTAAAGTTTCGAATTGAGCGATCAACCCGACTTCGACAAGCGCAACGATCGCTGTACAAATTAAACCAAAAGCAAATATTGGCCAATAACGACGCGTATAACCCAGCAGTCGCTTATAAATGCTCCAGCCAGAAGTTGAATTCACAGTTATACTCACTGCTTATCGCCCTTTGGTTTTCGAGTTGCCATGGTAAAGTTGAAGTAGCCACTTTTGCGAGAGGCATCCATTGCAGTAACCACCGATTGATAAGGCGCATTAGCATCAGCACTAATCACAACAGGAAGGTTTTTATCGCCTTTACCAACAATATTAATTGCTTTGATTAAAGTTTCGAGTTGAGTATTAACGATTGGCTTTGCATTGACAAAATAGCGCCCTTCACTGTCGACACTAATTTCGATAAGCTCTGGTTGCGTTTCCAAAGGGTCGCCACTGGCTTCCGGCAACTCCAATTTTATTTGCGTTTCGCGATTAAAGCTGGTGGACACCATAAAAAATATGAGCAGCAGAAACACCACATCGATCAGCGGTGTTAAATTCACTGAGACTTCTTGTTTACGTCGAGTATGAAACACAGGCCGGTCCTATTGCTTTTCCATTGCATCGCGTTCGCCATGCAACACTTCAACCATTTTGAGCGCTTCTTCTTCCATAATCACTACAAGCTCATCCACTTTACGTTCAAAGTATCGATGAAATATAAGTGCAGGAATGGCAACGGTTAATCCCGCCGCAGTGGTTAATAGTGCCTCACTGATCCCACCTGCCAGCGCATTAGCGTCACCTACTCCTTGAATGGTGATAACAGTGAATACTTTAATCATACCAATTACTGTACCCAACAAACCTAACAATGGCGTAATAACGGCAATCGTACCTAAAGTGTTTAAAAATCGCTCCAGCCGAACAATAACCTGCCTTCCAGAATCGCGAATAGCTTCTTTCATGGTTTCCCGGCCATAGGCATGATTGACAATACCCGCGGCAAGAATTTCACCAAGAGGAGAAGAGTCTTTCAGTGACTTGAGCTTTTTCTTATCCAGCTGATTATTTTTTATCCATGTCCACACCTGAGCAACCAAATGTCTAGGCGTAATTTGAGAACGTCGCAATGTCCAAAAACGCTCAACACAAATTACCAGCGCTACCACCGAGCAAATGACTATTGGCCAAATGACAATGCCGCCGTTTTTTATGATGTCAAATAACACAGAAAAACTCCCCAAAACGATACGGTTACCCGTATTTATCTATTAAATTTTATTCATTTTCTGCAAAGAGCAGATTTGCAGGCTAATTTACCACACTCTTATCTAAATTTCTGCGCTCTGGAGCATGATTCCAGAATCTTGCAGAGCTCTGTCGATAACGAATAACCTGCCATTGTCGATTACTATCCAAAGTCAGGTGAATCATGCCTGAATCACTGGTTTGAAGTAGTCGGATATTGGCCTTATGGTAACGCTCCACAATATCGAAGTGAGGGTGCCCAAATCGATTTAGATACCCGTTGGTAACTATTGCGATATCGGGATCAACTTGCATTAAAAATGACCAGGATGAAGACGTTTTACTGCCATGATGCGGTACCAACATCACTTCTGACTGTAAATCCGACGTTTGATTCCATAACAGTTCCTTTTCGGCACTGCGTTCAATATCACCAGTCAACAAAACCGACCGTTCACCGTATTGAATTCGTAATAAACAGGAAGCATTATTGCCTCCTTTTGCTCTAGACTGCTCTGCTTGAAACCAATGCAGTTCAACGGCATGTCTAAGATTAAGCCGAGAGTTACAGTTAGCAGGCCGTTTATTAACCGGCTCCCCCAGAATAATGTGTTCTACAGGAACTCTCTTTACCAGAGATTGCCAATCTCCGCTGTGATCAAGATCGCTATGACTAAGCACCAAATACTTTAATTTGCTAACACCCTGCTGATTTAAAAATGGAAGTAAATATGCATCAACGCTGGAAAAAGAATCGTCCGCATAACCCGTATCGTAAACTAGCCAATCGTCATCTAATCGAATAACGACACTTAAGCCTTGTCCAACATCAAGAAAATAAATATCTAATGGAGTACTCTTCCATGGAATTAAAACGATTAAGCCCAGCCAAACTAAATTGCTGAACAATACGATTACGATCAGCTTATGCCGGAGTCTGGTTAATAGGAAAATACTGGCCATCAGTACGGCGCCATAAATTGCAAGTGTTCGATTCAAAGGAACAGGCGCTAAAATGGCGTTTAACTCCGACAAAAACACCGACAACCAATTTATGACGTGATCAGTTATTGAAACTAACAATATTGCGAAAGACGAATTAATACCGTGAGAAGCAAAAGCTATGAGATCGAGTGGTAACACGATAAATGTTACTACGGGAATGGCAACAATATTTGCAAACAAAGCATTAAGACTAAGGCTTCCAAATAGCAACGAGCTAAAAACAGCCATACCTAACGACAACGCACCCTGTAATTTTAACCACGCCCAAAAAGGTTTGCTTCCGGTTAAATGTGGCAAATTCCAAAATATGGTGGCTAATGCAACTAGTGAAAGCCAAAAGCCTTCAGACAACACCGCAAGTGGGTCAAATAACAGTAAAATCACCAGCGTTATACTGAGCAAATAAAACGGCGACCAACGCACTAAAATAAAACGACTTAATACATAAAGCGTTAAAGCAATTAATGCTCTTTGAGTGGGTGTCTCAAATCCGGCAATAAACGCGAATAAGCAGGCCACCATTAAAGAAAACAGCAATGCGACTTTCTCCGCAGGTAACCATAAACACAATGTCACACTGCGCCGCCATAACCAGCTTAATACTCCGTAACTCCAAAGAAATACCAAGCCAACATGCAAACCGGAAATCGCAATAAGATGAGCGGTACCCGAATCTTTTAGTAATTGTCGGTCGCTTTCGCCTAACGCGATCCGCTCTCCGGTAGTTAACGCCAGGTGCCACCCCTGATAAAGCTTATCTTGAGTAAGATCCTGAAAGCTCGACACCAAGTTAAACCGGAAACTCTCAAAAAACCACCTCAAGGACTTATTGGCCTGAGTCCTTTCTCCGTTTTTAATATAGCCGGTGGCATCAATACCTGAAGTAAGTGCCCAACGCTCCGTATCAAAACTACCCGGATTAAATTGTGCGTATATAGGCTTTAACCGAACCTTAAATCGCCAGGATTGCATAGGTTCAATCTCGACTTCAGGGAAATACCAGGAAAGATAAACTTGGCGAAGGTCATTAAACTCAATTTGCGGTGTTAACTGATTTAAAGGGCAAAAATAAAAGGATACGCCTCGTTCAGATTCACGAGGCACGGAACAGACATAGCCTTCGATATCTCGTTCGATTCGCTGTTCTAATAATGGCAGTCTGTGAGCTAATTGTCGCTCAGCAATTATGTTGGCCCAGGCTATCGCCAACCCACATCCCAATCCAAAATATATAAGAGGATGCCACTCTTTTAAATCTCTCAGCCAGACGAAGCCAGCCAATACAGCCAAACTCAGCAGCAAACACAGAGTCAAGGGTAGCAGTGCTGGTTGAATCCATAACACACTGCACCCAACTAAGCATCCAAATGCAAAACTACGCAACGTTGTCCCTCGTTTTGGAGTTTTGGTAGATAACCATCGCCTTCAAAGGCTACAATACCCGATTCCAAAAGTTAGATTTATAGTTTTATGGCGCGTAAACTGATTAAACGCTTTTTGCCGGATCCAACTTCGGTTAAAAATAATCGTTATTTAAAAGTCTTTGGTCAAGCAATTCATGATCCGCAACTGTGGCATTTAACCCGCTACTCCGTAGCTCATGCTTTTTCGTTAGGCTTGTTTTGCGCCTTCATTCCGGTACCTTTCCAAATGCTCATCGCTGCTGGCGGTGCTATTTTATTTCGCGCAAACCTGTTGCTATCGGTAGCTTTGGTTTGGGTCACTAACCCACTTACCATGCCGATTATCTTTGGTTTTGCCTATTACGTCGGCTCTCTGTTTTTCCCGGCCTCACAGGAATCCATCGAATTTCAGTTAACTTGGGATTGGTTAGGTAGTAGCTTGGGGGATATATGGCAGCCCTTTTTATTAGGTTGCCTGGTATGCGGAGTCATTGCCGCTATTTTAGGGCATGTGGCGATTCGTTTATTCTGGCGAATCCATGTGGTCAATCAGTGGAAGGTTCGAG
Organism: Kangiellaceae bacterium; assembly: GCA_041589565.1. Lineage (GTDB taxonomy): Bacteria > Pseudomonadota > Gammaproteobacteria > Enterobacterales > Kangiellaceae > Pleionea. The sequence goes on from JBFHVL010000011.1 coordinate 17,643, forward strand.
CGCTCAAACGCGCTCATCAACAGTCAGAGTCAACAAACTCATAGATTGAGGCGTTGGTTTGCCATTACCCCAAACTGATAACTCAGCTGGGGCTTGCGCTTACTCCGAAAGATGTCCATTAACCAGATGAAGTTGCCTTCCTGCCCTTTCTGCTAGCCTGCGATCATGGGTTACGACAATCAGACTGGTATTCAGTTGCTGATTCAAATCCAGCATAAGCTGATACACCTTTTGAGCGTTTTCTTCATCCAGATTTCCGGTTGGCTCATCGGCCAGTATACAGGACGGTTTGGTTACCAATGCTCGGGCTATGGCGATGCGTTGTCGTTCACCGCCCGACAATTCTCCCGGCTTATGCGTGATACGCTGCTCTAGCCCCACCATACCAATCATTTCCTGCGCCTGTGCTAAAGCACTCTTCTTTTTCATGCCGCGAATTAACAGAGGCATAGCGACGTTTTCTAGCGCCGTAAACTCGGCCAATAAATGATGGAACTGATAAATAAAGCCTAAATGATGATTTCGCCAATCACCTTGCTGGCGACGGCTCATTTGATGGATATTTTGTCCCATGATTAAAACTTCACCCGATGAGGCTTCATCCAGTCCGCCTAGCAAGTGCAGTAAGGTACTTTTGCCCGAGCCTGACGCACCGACAATCGAAACGCTCTCCCCGGCAGAGATAGTTATATCAATGGACTTTAATACTTCAACTTCACGATTTCCGTCCTGATAACGTTTAGCCAACTCACGACAAGTCAACACTTCGGAATTACTCATACTTCAAGGCCTCCGCTGGTCGTGTTTTTGACGCTCGCCACGCCGGGTATAAAGTTGCCAGTACACTCATTAATAAAGCGGCAATCGTAATATTTATGACATCAGAGGATTTGAGTTCGCTGGGTAAAAAGCCAATAAAATAAACATCACCCGGAACCAGTGCGACACCGAATTGTTGCTCAAACCATTGCACAATATCTGGTAAATTGGTGGCCAGCGCAATGCCGGAAATAACGCCCAAAATTGTACCAAACACCCCATTCACACTGCCTTGAACCATAAATATTTTCATTATGGTGGAAGGCGAAGCCCCTAATGTTCGCATGATTGCTATGTCTGATTGCTTATCGGTAACTACCATCACCATAGTAGAAACGATGTTAAATGCGGCCACCGCGATAATCAGTGTTAGCAAAATAAACATCATGTTCTTTTCCATCTGTATGGCTCTAAACAACGGACCTTGGGTTCGATTCCAATCGCTGACCCAATAATCCATACCAACAATCGAGCGTAAATGTTCCGAAGATATATGCGCTTTAAGAACTTCTTCGACTTTAACCCTGACAGCACTGACCTTATCGCCTTTTCGCAATAGACGAGCAGCATCATCGATATGGATCATGGCCACTCTAGAGTCCAGTTCCGACTTGGTCTCAAACAAACCTTTGATGGTAAACCGACGGTAGCGTGGAGATATACCCGCGGGCGAAACCGTTGAACCTTCCACAACTAATACTGTGATCTTATCACCCACCCATAGCCCTAAGTTACGAGCCATCCCAGAGCCAATGATAATGCCGTAATTGCCGGCTTCCAGGTCAAACAGGGAGCCACTTAGCATGTAATCTTCGATCACCGAAACTTCGGCTTCTTTTTCGGGAAGTACGCCTTGCAAAATGCCGTATTCAGTGCCCGCAAATTCACTTTTGAACATGGCCGTCGAATCGATATAAGGCGACACTGCCACTACCGACGGCTCCGTGCGGATTTGCTGCTCCAACGACCTCCAGTCGGAAATACCGTCGCCCCGCTCACCAACGATGATATGAGGAACGGTACCTAAAATACGCTCTCGCAGTTCACGCTCAAACCCATTCATAACGGACATTACGGTAATCAAAACCATAACGCCCAAAGCAATCCCCAGCATTGAGGCCAGAGCGATAAAAGAGATAAAGTGATTCTTGCGCTTGGCACGGGTGTATCTCAGGCCAACGAACCAGGAAAAGGGAAACTTCATAGAAAAATTTAAAAACTCGCTTATTTTTAGTAAGTTATCACAGTTTTTTAAGCTATTATATTAAGGAATCTGTGACAGGTTCCTCAGATAACGGCTTCCATGCAACGTCACCAATCCTTATAGTATGAGTAGTCGGTGACGAGCAGCGCTATATGCTACCTAGGACAGGTAAACAGCGCAAAGGTTTTCGCGAATAGCGGTTAATTCTGGCTTCGAGCCCCCTGAAACGGCAGGAGAATACAACATCCATGTCTTTGGATAACGAAAAGCGCGAGTTTTATCGCATCGAAGATGAAGTCACAATGGAGCTTACGCCCGTTGCTGATGGAGAGTCGTCCGAGTTACTGTCTAACGCGCGCGAAGAATTACCTGAAGCAATTCAAACATTGCGTCAACTGCGACAACTGGACTCTGAAAGTCAGCAGTTATTAAGGCTTATACAAGATAAGCATCGTGAAGTGGCGGCTTATCTGAAAGTTCAAAATAAGAAAATTGATGTATTGGCTCGAGCAGTAGCCAGTCAACTTAAAGGTAACTTTCAACAACACAGAGTTAACATCAGTGGGAACGGTCTAAAATTTAACAGCCAGCAGCCCATGGTCATGGATTCAGTCTGGCGGTTACGTATTTTACTATTTCCAGATTGCGTTGGGTTCGTGTGCCTTGCCAAAGTGGTTAGTTGCGAGCCTGCAGCAAAGGGTTTTGAAGTAGCGTTAGAATTTTGCGATATCCTGCAACAGGATCAAGACGCATTGGTGAAACATATTACTCAGTTACAATCTGAACAGCTGCGCAAAGAACGGCTGGAAAGCTAAGGAGCACATTATGAAATCATGGTTATTGGTCAGTGTATTATTAACATCACTGAGTCTAAGTGCAGCCACTACTCCAACGGCTGTTGGTGAGCAAGGCGCCAAACAGGTAACAACGCCTCGCTCAGGTCAAAGCATGGAAAAGGTACGAGAAAGTTTTGGCGAACCGGAGCAACAAGCACCTGCTATCGGCGAACCACCAATTACCCGCTGGGTTTACAAAGACTTCACCGTGTATTTCGAGCACGACCGCGTCATTCACTCAGTAAAGCATCGTGGTTAAGCGTTAAATCCAATTTGGTCTAACACGCATCAATGATTAGCCCTTCTAACCTTTTGAAGGGCTTGAGTCTTGTACTATTCCTGCCAGCTCTGGCGATTCCATTTTTACATGCAACGTTGATGTTGGGAACGCAATTTCAGCTTTGTGCTGTTCAATAATCTTAGCGATCTTCAACAACACATCCTGTTTCACTTCGTGAAACTTAATCCAGTCAGTGGTTTTGGTAAATGCATAAACAAAAAAATCAACAGAAGAGGCATTAAATGCATTAAAGTTCACTATCATGGTTTGTTCCGGCTCTATATCAGGATGCTCTTTCAACATGGCTTTCACAGCTTCCACAACTGCCGACATTTGATGTAGATCGTCATATCGAATTCCAATTGTTTCATAAATACGGCGATTGGACATTCTTGATGGGTTTTCTACCGTAATGGAATTAAAAATGGAATTAGGTACGTAGAGTGGACGTTTATCAAAAGTTCGAATACGCGTTTGACGCCAGCCGATATATTCTACGGTGCCTTCTATACTTCGATCAGGACTTCGAACCCAGTCTCCTACCGCAAAAGGACGATCAAGATAAATGATTAGTCCACCAAAAAAATTAGCTAACAAATCTTTAGCCGCAAAACTAATAGCAAGTCCACCAATGCCACCAAATGCCAATACTGCACTGATACTCACACCAATTGTTTGCAGCACAACTAATGTAAATGTAATGATAACCGAAATACGTAATAACTTGCTGATAGCATGAATGGTAGTTTGATCAACCCGTTCATCAGGATCGCGTGCCGGTTGGCTGTCGATCATATGGGATTCAACTTCACGGATCAGCCGTGTTAAAAACCAACCAAATAAGCCAATCAGCGCTACATCATGTAACATGACTGGCTCTGAGCTTTTCCCCATCTGTATTTGAATAATATCAATTATGTAATTCGACTCAGATGACTCAATCGCAAATGTAATTCCAGTGATCCAAATTGCCCAGGTAACTGGCGAGGCCAAAGCTTTTAAAAAAGCATCATCCCAAAAAGTTCGTGTTTTAATAATTTTAGAGTACAACTTGGAGTGAAAATAACGCCAGATTAAATTTATAAAAAGCGTCGCTAATACAATAATAAATATTTCCGTGATCCAGGCCGACTCGCCCTGAAAATCATATAGCTGCTGTTTTAAATACTCCATGCCAATACCTTAAATTTTTTTAACCAAAACTAAAAATTAGCTCAAAGACTCTAGATAAGCGCGACTCTCAATCAAACGTGTATCTTCTTTTAAAGTCGATAAATCTAGTTTATGTTTTTGCCGCGCTTTCATAGCTGAAATTCTGCGACTACTTTGTGTATTTATTCGATTACGCAAATACTCCAAAACGTCTCCAGCTACGCTAGGCTGATTACATACCAATACCATATCGCAATCGGCCTGCATGGCAGCTTCCGCTCGATCAATAAAGTTTCCGACGACTTCTGCACCTTTCATACTCAAGTCATCGGTAAAAACAGCCCCATCAAACGCTAAAGTCTGCCGTAAAATATCTTTAACCCAGCGACCAGAGAAACCAGCAGGTAACTTATCGACCGCTGGATAAATTACGTGGGCGGGCATAACGCCCGACAACATAGAAGCCAGCTTGGCAAAAGGTTTTAAATCATGCTGCTCGATTTTCTCAAAGCTTCGTGCATCGAGCGGCAGCTCCACATGAGAGTCGGCATCGACACTGCCATGTCCGGGAAAATGTTTGCCCGTAGCAGCCATTCCACAGATTTTCATGCTTTCTATGTATATCTTGGCCAGTTCAATAATCAATTCGGGCTCTTCGTGAAATGCCCGATCTCCAATCACACGGCTGGTTTGAGTACATACATCCAAAACTGGCGTAAAACTGATATCGAATCCAACCGATAAGGTTTCTAAAGCCATGACCTGCGCATGGTGTTTCGCTAGCAACCGGGCCTGATCCATTGATGTGCTCATTTGCTCAATGGTTCGAAAAGCGGGTAATCGGGTAAATCCATTAACCAATCGTTGTACGCGCCCGCCTTCCTGATCGACAGCCAGAAGCAAAGAAGAATTCAGGGTTTCGATTTGTCGATTCAAATCCAAAACCTGTCGCGGATTTTCAATATTACGGGCAAATAAGATCACGCCTCCACAGGCGGGATGTTTTAGCATCTCTTTTTCTTCAGCGTCGATGGTGGTCGTTTTTAAGTCCACCATCACGGGTCCTGGCTGCTGCATAAAAATGTCTACCTTCTTTAAAAAGTGGGCTAATGCTACCGAATCGAGGCGGTTTACCGCAATACAAACATGGAAAACCACTAATCTAGTACTAATGTTGAGCACTCAAGTGCTCAAACCATCGCGATGGTGACTTGATGTGGTTTACCAGCTTCGTATACTCTTGCGCTGTTGATGAAAAAACTACAGGTGCACTATGACAACTCATAATGAAAGCAAAAGTTCGAGCTGCCGTGTAAAAAGCTGGCTATTGGCCACGGCTGTATCGGCATCGCTGGCAGGCTGCCAACAGCCTTCAGATACGCCAGAACCCAAAATTGAAGCCAAAGCAAAAGTAACTGCAGAAGATGCCGCACATTACGTTGAAAATGCAGAAAAGCAAATTGAAGACATTTACGAATATTTAGCCAAGTCGGCCTGGATTGCTCAAACTTATATTAATGAAGACTCTCAATACATTGAGGCCAAAGCTAATGAAGAGTTCAAATTATTGGGGATAGAGCTGGCCAATGGCGCAACTCAGTTTAAAGATTTGGAATTGCCCTACGACGTAGACCGCAAACTAACCATGTTACGTTTGGGGCTAACCTTACCGGCTCCAGTTAATCAGCCCGATAAAGCGGCCGAACTGGCAAAAATCGAAAGTAAACTCAGTGCCATGTACGGCTCCGGAATCGATGCCGACGGCAACCAGCATGACTTGATCGCTCTCTCAAATGTTCTAGCCAACTCAGATGATCCTCAAGCCATGCTGAACGCATGGACTAATTGGCGCAAGGTATCACCCCAGATGAAGCCTTTGTACCAACGACTTGTAGAGATAGCTAATGAAGGCGCGCAGGACCTCGGCTTTAAAGACTTGGGTGCCATGTGGCGCTCTAAATACGATATGTCACCTGACGCTTTTGCTCAGGAGATGGATCGCGTGTGGGAGCAGGTTAAGCCATTGTATGAGTCATTACATTGCCACGTTCGGGCAAAGCTCAACGAAAAATACGGTGATGATGTAGTCGCAAACCAGGGTCCTATTCCAGCACACCTGTTAGGCAATATGTGGGCACAACAATGGGGCAATGTTTACTCCATGGTTGCTCCTGAAGGTGGAACGGGTATTGATGTTACCGCCCGCTTGAAAGCCAAGGACTACGATCCCAAAGGCATGGTTCGCCAGGCGGAAACTTTTTTTACGTCTCTCGGTTTCGAACCTCTCCCTGATACCTTCTGGACTCGATCACAGTTTGTAAAACCACGCGACCGGGATGTGGTATGCCATGCGAGCGCCTGGGACATTACACCCGATGATTACCGTATAAAAATGTGTATTCAGGTTAACGAAGAAGATTTCAACACCATTCATCACGAGTTGGGGCACAACTTCTACCAGCGCGCTTATAACCTGAAGCAACCTATTTTGTATCGAGGTAGCGCAAACGATGGTTTCCATGAAGCCATCGGCGATACCATAGCTCTTTCCATCACTCCAAAATATCTAAAGCAAATTGGGTTAATTAATGAAGAGCCTGATGCTTCCGGTGACTTGCCTTTCCTGATGCGTATGGCAATGGATAAAGTGGCCTTCCTACCCTTTGGCTTAATGGTGGATCAATGGCGCTGGAAAGTGTTCAGTGGTGAATATACGCCAGATAACTACAACCAAGGCTGGTGGGAACTGCGCGAAAAATATCAGGGCGTTATGGCTCCGGTAGAACGCAGCGAAGCAGACTTTGATCCCGGTGCCAAGTATCATATTCCGGGCAATACGCCCTATTCTCGCTACTTCCTGGCCCATATTCTCCAGTTCCAGTTCCATCGTGAACTGTGCAAAATTGCCGGACACGAAGGTCCCTTGCATCGTTGCTCGATTTACAACAGCAAAGAAGCGGGTGAAAAGTTAATTGCCATGCTGGAAATGGGACAAAGCCGTCCTTGGCAGGAAGCTCTTGCCGCTATGACGGGAAGCTCTGAAATGGATGCAACAGCAGTGATTGACTACTTTGCACCGCTAAAAGAGTGGCTCGATAAACAAAACGAAGGTCGTGCTTGCGGCTGGAGCAATGCCCAGCTTTAACGGCTTGGCTGGTATTAAGGTAAAATGCAAAACGCCGAACATATTAGTTCGGCGTTTTTTTAGAGACTATAAATTCCGCGCAATTGAAAAAGGCAGCATCCTGCCGCCTTTACCTCATATCAAAAATGCCTAGTCAGTCCCTTTTCCCTTTAGCTGATGCTATCCCTAAGTCCTGAAACTCCGTGTTGTTCTTCCGTGAAATGCACTCCCTGTGCACAAGAGATATGTTAATCCTTAGAGAAAGTTTCACAAGCTAGCAGGTCACACTTTTTCGTTTTGGTACACTAGAACCAATAATGTTTTTTCTTTTAATTTCAGTAGGTTACTCAACAGATGCAGTAAATGATTGATTACGGCTGTACAAAGAACTCGGAAAAGTCGCCAGTCGCTTTGAGATATGGCTTACACGCTCATGGAAAGATAGCTTAGCGGCCAGAATTTTTACTCGACTAAAACCAAAACTTTTGGATGAAAACTGGTTAATATTCTAGGCCAACTCGATACAAAATAGCATCGTGATAACCAGTGATGACTCTTTTAGTACCTTTAAGTGCTTCATCCAGCTCGTTGTTACCACTGTCAATAATGAGCGGGCGCCCTTCCAGAGCTTTCAGTTTTGATTTGGTCGCAATAACATGGACCTTTTCCCAGCCTATGGCTCGAATAAGCTGCGGAGAAATTTGTTGATTACCACGACCAATAATATGACCTTGTCCACCAATCAACGTTAGAAAGATTTCGAGTGACTGTCCCTGATCTACCAAAGCCAGTAGATCGTTAGCCGTTACATCACTGGCAACGAGTTCGCTGTCCTTCACTATATCAACACCCAGTAGAGTATTGTCTAATCCCAACTGTTCCATAATTGCGGCACAGGTAGTACCCGATCCTATAGCGTAATATACGCCAGGCTCCATAGACTCGATCACATCAGCGGCAATATCTTCTAGGACCAATTCTTCCACTTCCTTGCCGCCCTGCTTAGTCGCTTGCACAAATTGCAGTGAATCAGGAACGGTCATACTGCCAAAATTGCGCGCTCTCACTCGTCCAGCACGAAAAGCTTCTTCGTCTATGTCCATCACCGAAGCCTCGCGTAACGATAAAAGTTCGCCGGAGGCCAGCTGACCAATTAAAACACCAGCAGCTTTGGGGGTGACAGCATAAACCCCTGAATGAATTTTACACCCGGCAGGGATCCCCAGTACCGGGATATCCTCGTTTAAAGCAGCAAATACATCACGCGCAGTTCCATCACCACCAGCAAAAAGAATAACGTCGACTTTACGTTGCTGAAATTGCCGGACCAGTCGCTGGGTATCCTCTGCTTCACTGGGCTGAGATATTTCTGCAATAATTTCGGGATCAAAGCCAGCCTTTCGAGCTGAAATTTCGCCCATATCACCGGACGCAGTTAAAAGCCGTACCTGATCCCGTACTGACTTAGGAATCTCTTCCAGCGCAGTTTGAGCTTTTACTGGTGAAAGTTGTTCCGCACCTCTTTTTAAGGCTTCTTCGCGTATCTCCGCTCCATCGCTGCCTTTTAATGCGACAGTTCCGCCGATTCCGGCAAAGGGATTAACTACCAGACCTAAGGTAAACATGGTGCTTCCTGTGTGAGGTTATGGCCAGAGATGGTGCCAGATTTTTCTTGTGCGGTCCCGTCCAACTCGGAACTTGGTAGATCAGGCTTCATACCCTGACGAAAGCGCTCGATTAATGCATTAAACAGTTTTTGAGCACGGGGTGGTAAGCCGTCCTGCCAATAATCGTTGAGTTGCCGGTATACTCGGAGCTTAAATGAGGAGGATGGCCCAACTGCGGCACCCAAGTTATCCGCAGAAAAATGAAATGGGTGATTCATTGCCAAAGATAAGGCCCATTCGATGGCCTGTGGCTTCACTTCAACCCGTTCAAATTCAGTTTGCTGTTCTTCGGACCGACCATCGGGTTCATACCAGTAACCATAATCGTCCAGCTTTCTTCGTTCTTCACCAGCAACACACCAATGGGCGATTTCGTGTAAAGCGCTCGATAAAAAGTCCTCGCGCGACTGAATTTCCGCCGGAGCGCCTTCTTTTTGCGCACGATAAAACGGCTCGGAGTGACCGAACGACATTCGCGTTTGATGGGTAGCAAAGAATAACGCATCAAAGGTATGTTTTAGTGCGGTGAGCTTTTCGATTTCTGACACGAATCTACAGCAATTATCGGCCTGATTAAAAGTGCGCCCATTTTAGTGCATTTTTGGTGCCTACCCAACGACGATTTGCAATAAAATCAGCTCAAATAAATATGCTTAAATTGAGATAAAATCGTCTAAAAATGTCAATAAAAATAATTTCAAATCCTAAAAAAGCGAGAAAAGTCCTAATATTCAAAGATATAGCGCATTTTCTTGCATAGCAACACCATATCTAGCGATTTTTTTGTTTGTCTAGGAAAAACAGATCCTATATATTGTGATTATTCCGCTGCAGGCCACCATATCTTGTACAGAAATTCCTCTGTATTCACTGGCTTTGCACAGTTTGACCACCGGTTTTTAACAGACTTACACACATAAAAATTAGTTATTCACACAATCAAAGGGATCGGAGCACATGACTGCGCTAAAAAAACAAATAGAAGCTAGTAACTTCGAAATTGAACTTCAATCCACTTCCGTCGACATCTGGGATACCAAATACCGTCTGAAAGCGAAAGATGGCAGTCCTGTGGACAAAACGATTGATGAAACTTATCAACGCGTTGCTCGGGCATTAGCCGATGTAGAATTAAAAGATAAGCAAGATGAATGTTTCGAGCAGTTCTTGTGGGCATTGCGAAATGGCGTGATCCCTGCCGGTCGTATTATGTCCAACGCAGGTGCCCAGGAGCACAAACCTGCTACATCGACCATAAACTGTACCGTATCGGGAACTATTGCCGATTCAATGGACGGTATTTTGTCCAAGGTTCACGAAGCTGGCCTAACTCTTAAAGCTGGCTGCGGTATAGGTTACGAATTTTCTACACTCCGTCCTAAAAATGCTTATGTGTCTGGCGCAGGTGCTTACACCTCTGGTCCATTGTCGTTCATGGATATCTACGACAAGATGTGCTTTACCGTATCCAGTGCGGGTGGTCGTCGTGGTGCTCAAATGGCAACCTTTGATGTAGGTCACCCCGATGTCATGGACTTTATTCGCGCCAAGCGGGAAAACGGCCGCTTACGCCAATTCAATCTCTCTTTATTGATCACTGACGAATTTATGGAAGCTGTTATTGCCGACGCTGACTGGCATCTGGCCTTCCCGCTTTCGGAAAAAGAAGTCGAAGTGGATAACATCGATATTAAAGACACTTCACAAGTTATCTGGCGTGACTGGCCAAACAAAGACGGTTACATCACAGACAAAGAAGGCCGAGTGGCTTGTCGCATCCACAAAACGGTTAAAGCGAAAAACCTGTGGAACATGATCATGTCTTCTACTTACGATTTCGCTGAGCCTGGTTTCATATTAATCGACGAAGTGAATGAAAAGAACAATAACTGGTTCTGCGAAAACATTCGTGCCACTAACCCTTGTGGCGAACAGCCATTACCACCTTACGGCTCTTGCCTGTTAGGGTCAGTCAACCTGACTAAATTTGTGAAAAACCCGTTCACCGAAAAAGCCGAGTTTGACTGGGCCAAATTCCGCAAAGCGGTACGCATTTTCACCCGCATGCTGGACAATGTTGTCGAAATCAACGGATTACCTCTTGAAGGACAGCGCGACGAAATTTTAAGTAAACGCCGTCACGGCATGGGTTATTTAGGTCTTGGCTCAACCCTTACCATGCTACGCAAAAAATACGGCTCTGAAGAATCTGTCGACTTTACCGAGCAAGTTACCAAAGAACTGGCTCTGGAAGGCTGGCGTACGGCACTGGATCTGGCCAAAGAAAAAGGTGCAGCGCCTATCATGGATAAAGAGTTTAAAGTGACCGGCGAAATGCTGCGTAAACGTCCTGAAATGAAAAAGGACGGCTTTAAAGTTGGCGA
>JBFHVL010000012.1:0-28374 GCA_041589565.1 Kangiellaceae bacterium
CACCGATAACGAGGTTGAAGCCTTACTGTTTACGTTTTATTTATTTGTGGGGGTAGGGATTGGTGTGTTACTTCGACAAATACGAAGTTTACACACAGAGGCTTTTAAACAAAGAAGTCGGTTACAGTCGTTACAATCGTTAGCCAATGCTTTAATTAGAGCGAACCGTGATTGCGTAAAACTGCTCGATCCAGAGGGATGTCTGGAGCTTGTGAATACCGCAGGACTTCGCTTAATGCAGGCGAGTTCTAAAGAACAGCTAAAACAGTATGACTGGTATTCTCAGTTAAATGAGCATGAGCGCTTTAAGTTGAATAATGCCTGGGAAACGGCACTCGTTGAAGGCTACAGTGAATATATAGGTCGATTAGCTACCGTTAAAAAACAAGTTCGTCATTGGTACATCGTCTTTTCACCAGTAATGAGTGAATCAAACGATATTAAATATATGTTAGTGATTTCTCGTGATATCACCGATTCAGTTAATACTCATAAATCCCTGGCAGATAAAAATGATGACTTGTCACAGCTACTGGATAGTGTGCATGGCCCATTTATTGGGTTGGATGCAAATCAAAAAATCGTTTATTCCAATCGGCTGGCCGAGTCGATGCTAAAGTCCTGTGAGGATGGACTCATTGGTCAGAGTTTATTTAATGTTTTACCGGACTTTTTGATGGCGGAAGTGAGCGAAATTCTTAATAGGGTAGAGCAGACTCAGTGCCAAGAGTCGATCAATGTGTACAATCCTGAAACAGATCAGTGGTTTTGCGCTGAGGTGTCTCCTAAAGTTAAAGGAACCAACTTGTATATTAGCGATATCACTAGCAATATGGTGCAAAAACTTGAGTTAGAACAAGCTTTGGTCAGCTCAGAAATGGCACAGCAAATGGAGTCGTTTGCTACTTGGGAATACGACTTAAAAGCACAACGATTGACTCTTTCTCCTCAGGCATTAGCTCTTCTCAATCTAACCGGGAAATCAAGAGATAATCACTTCTCCTTAATCAATCGATTGGTTAATGAAAATGATCGAATTACCTTTACCAAGGCCTTTTTAGATGTGGCGCAAGACGATCGAAAGGTCTCTTTAGTGAGTAATTTGGTTGATAAGAATGGTAGTTTAATGAGTGTTAAAATTGCCATGCGGAGCCTTAAAAACGGTAAAGGCGATGTGTCTAAAATTATTGGTTCTCTGCAAGATATTACTGAACAAAAGGCAAGAGAAACCTATCTTGAAGAAGCGGAGCGTTTTGTACGGGGAGTCATTGATGCACTACCGAGACAAATTTGTGTCATTAAACGCGATGGTACTTTAATTAGTGTAAATAAAGCCTGGATGGATTTTTCGGGCTCTGCGACTAAGGACCCAACATCTAATGGGCGCGGACAAAACTATTTAACCGTTTGCCAAACCTCGGCCGCTGCGGGCTGTCGAGATGCGACTGCGGTATACGATGGCATTCTGGATGTATTACGTGGAAATGAAACAAGTTTTGTGTACGAGTACCATATGCCGATTAATGGAAAAGAACACTGGTTTAAAGTGTATGTCAATCCAATGCTCAATAGTGATGGATCATTAGACCTGTCCTTATTGGTGATCTCACACGAAGACATCACGCATCAAAAGCAGCTTTTGGCGACTTATCAAAGCCAGCAAAGCCGACTTTATCTGGCAACCGCAGCCACCAATGATGGCATTTGGGATTGGGATTTCGATACCGATGTGACCTATTATTCCGAACGTTTCCTTGAGTTGGTTGGTCGAAAAAATCGTCAGCTGCCCAGTTTTAAAGTTTGGTTATCTGAAGCTATTAAGGAAGATTACTTACAACTTGTTAATGAGACCTTAGACGACCATTTACATAATGAACAGCCGTTCGATGTGCAATGCCCCGTTAAGATCAATACAGACTCCGAGGGTAGAGAAACGCGCTGGTTCCGTTTGCGAGGTAAGGCACAATTTATTAGTGGTAAACCGGTGCGTTTTGCAGGTTCACTAATGGATATTGAAGAAAACCGCCAGTTATTAAATTTAGTGAGTAATCGTGAACGACGATTTAGAGAGATGGCCGAAAGTATACCCGATGTGTTCTGGGATTTTGACCTGAAGTCGCAATCGTTTATTTATGTCAGTCCTGCTTTTGAAAAAGTGTGGAACTTATCTGTGGAACAGGCGAATGGAGCGTCGCTTGATTGGTGGATTGGTACGGTGTCAGAGCTGGATAAGCAACGTGTTATTAATCTGTATGAGTCATCTGTACAAACCGGTGAAAGCGGTTATCTCGAATATCGAATTTTGGTGAACGAAGAACTTCGTTGGGTCGGTAGTCGATTTTTTCCGGTTAAAAATTCGTTTGGTAAAGTTGTGCGCTTGGTTGGCAGTGCGAGAGATATTACTCGCTCTAAAGGTATTGAGGAGAAATTGCGAAGTGTTACTAAGCTTGACTCTTTAACCAAGCTCCCAAATCGGACGACCTTTATGGACAGTCTGTATAAAGCGGTATCAGACAGTCGCATCAATAATAAACAATACGTTGTTGTTTTTATGGATATCGATCGGTTTAGTCAGGTCAATACAGTAATTGGTCCTCAACAGTCCGATTTGATTCTTAAAGAAATATCGCGACGACTTCAATACTTTATCGAAGGGCGGGCGATACTGGCTCGAACCGGCGGCGATGAGTTTGCTTTGTTGGGCGAGATTGATCGTTTAGACCACGATTTTGAAAAGTTTTTATCATCGCTAAAGTGTGTGTTCGACTCGCCTTTTGTAGTCTCTTTACGACCCATTTTTATGACAGTATCTATTGGCGCGGTTTATTGGTCGTCGCAACATAATGCATCTATTGAAAACGTGACTCAAGCGATCGATGTTGCATTGAATTGGGTAAAACAAAGTGGTGGTAATGATTTCCGTGTCGTTAACGTTGACTCGGTGACCAATGAAAAGCTCGCTCTTCATTTAGAGAGTGAGCTCAGACAGGCTCTGGAAAATCGAGAATTCGAGCTCTACTACCAGCCAAAGGTCGACTGCCGCTCGGGACAAATTAAAGGGTGTGAAGCTCTCATTCGATGGCATAGTGAAAGTCACGGAATGATTAGCCCGGGCGAGTTTATTCCGGTTCTGGAAGAGTCGGGCTTAATTGTACCTGTTGGCGACTGGGTCATCGAACAGGCGGTAAAACAGCTGGAGGTCTGGCAGTCACGAGGCAAGAATGACATATCTATTGCTGTGAATATTTCGTCTCGTCAATTGGCCAGTTTACACTTCTATGATCGCGTCGAATCTCTGGTGAAACAAAGTTCTATTTCACCGGATAAGCTTGAATTCGAATTAACCGAAACATCGCTGATGTCCGATCCGCAAATTGCGGAAGAGCTCATCAATCGCTTTAAAATATTAGGTATTACAATAGCGATCGATGATTTTGGCACCGGTTACTCTTCATTAGGTTACTTAAAACGTTTCGAGCCTAATACACTCAAAATTGATAAATGTTTTATTGATGAAATTGAGCACGATGCTCAATCTTTGAGTATTGTAGAGGGGATCATTGAGCTGTCGCATCGATTAGGTATTTTAGTTGTTTCGGAAGGTGTTGAAAATAAGCACCAGTGGACATTGTTGAAAAACTCCGGCTGTGATTTATTGCAAGGTTTTTACTTTAGTCGGCCACTACCAATTGCCGACTTTGAGAATACTCACTTCTTGCAAAAGCAAGAGGTCAGTTAGCTTTTGACTCAATTGCTGTCACTTTGTCCAGGGATGGGCTCCTTTTTATCTCATTTATTTATATTTAAAACTAGTCACTCATT
Source organism: Kangiellaceae bacterium (assembly GCA_041589565.1). GTDB lineage: Bacteria > Pseudomonadota > Gammaproteobacteria > Enterobacterales > Kangiellaceae > Pleionea. Next base: position 3,823 of record JBFHVL010000012.1, read on the forward strand.
AACAGCCCTCTAAATCCTTAAACTTAAAATTCTTATCGGGAATTCCCCTAGATTTTTCTTACCGATTGACTGACCAATTTTCAGGAGTAGCCCGATACTAAAAATCGCCTACCTCGCCAATAATAAACTTCACAGTTTGAAAGCGGTTTGTATGTCTTTATGAAGGTGCTGCTTTCCCGCTGAAGACAATTTTATTAATTAGCAACTATAGGTAGAGAAACATTATGGCTCTTAAACGACATGCCGCCGCAGTAAGCGCAAGTGAACCTTTAATTGAACCTGCGAATGATAACCGTGCCCACGCACGTCATCAGCAAGAAGCGAACGAAAAGCGTAAAAAAGCTCGCACAATGGCCAAGCAGCAACAGGCCGCGGAACAAGTCGCTTCGGCTTCAACCGAGTTGGCGGCTGGGGTCAGTCAAGCCTCATCAGCTGTGAATCAGTTAACTGCAAACATGACTCAAATTGCTGGTGGGGCAGAGGAATCTGCGAGCGCTTGTCAGGAGAGTTTGGCAGCTGTAACACAAATTAATGAACGCGTAGAGCGTCAGTCTGATGCTGCGGAAAAATCAAGAGAAGTGACCGCAAACCTGCAAAAAGTAATTGCTTCCATATCTAATGATATTGAATTGATGGTGAGTAATGTCGGTGATTCTTCGAGACGTCAACAAGAGTCGGTAAAGTATATGACTGAACTAGAAGCTCAGGCCGCTAAGATTAATGAGTCTGTTAAACAAGTTATACGAATTGCCGACCAAACCAATCTTTTAGCCTTGAATGCAGCCATTGAAGCGGGTCGCGCAGGTAAGCATGGTAAAGGTTTTGCTGTTGTGGCTGATACTGTACGTACCCTGGCAGAACGAGCCGAAAGTAATGCCGCCAATATTGAGCAGTTGATTCAAAAAGTGCAGTCTGGAGCGAATGAAATTGGCGAAGGTGTGCGTGATGCTGCCGAGCGAGCAGGAGCAGAAGCCAAGAAAGGTGAACTGGTCAATGAACAGTTAACTGAAGTTCAAGAAACCGTAAACTTTGTTTATGAAGGTTCGGAAGTGATTGCCAGCGCAGCACAGCAGATGTCAGCGGCAATTGCGCAATCGCAAAAAGGTTCCGAAGATATAGCTGCGTCATCTGAAGAGCAATCAGCTGCGTGCGAAGAAAGTTTAAAGACTTTAAGAGAGCAGGAAGTGGCCCTCTCGCAAGCTCAAGCTGCCTCGCAATCTTTAGAAGACCTTTCCGATGAACTACGCACCAGTCCAGATATTGCCAAAAGTGCTGAAGATGTCGCGACTGCATCCGAAGAGCTATCTGCCGCAGTGGAAGAAATTAATCGCGCATCATCGGAAATTGGAAAAGCATTGGAACAAATTAATGATGCAGCTGCTCAGCAGGCTTCTGCGGTCGAAGAAGGCGTTGCGGCACTCGCGCAAATTGAAAAATCCGCTCAACTGGGCGAGGAGCGTAGCAGTACAGCTCTTGAAAAAGGTGAGTCCTTAAAAACAACATTACAAACCAATAGAACAACCGTCGACGAAATGATCAAAGCCATTTCAATCGCTACTGACAGTGCTGATGCAAATTTAGATAAGATCGCTGAGCTAGAAAGAATCAGTCGTCAAATCGATAAGATCGTTGATGGTATCGCCAATGTGGCTATCCAAACCTCCATGTTGGCCGTTAATGGTGGCGTTGAAGCTGCCCGTGCGGGTGAGTTTGGTAAAGGGTTTGCTGTTGTTTCTACAGACATTCAAAACCTGGCAAATGATGCTGCAGAAAATGCGGAAGAAATCAAAGATCTAGTAAAAGCAATCCAGGACCAAATCACTTTAGTGCGTTCGGATTTAGGAACCATTTCTTACGATGTTCGTAAAGAAGTTGAAAAAGCTAAAGTCACAACTAAAAGCCTGGAAGAAATTCAAAACCACATGCAAGACGTATTAGATGGGAATAAGTCCATTCGCGATGCAGCCGTAGAAATTAAGCAGGCAGCATTGGTCGCCAAGCAAGGTTTGACCGCGATTGCTGATGGTCAGGAAGAGCGCTCTAAAGCAGCGGAAGAAGCGGCAACCGCAGCTGCGCAACAGGCTGAAGGAGCGCAAGAGCTTGCTACTGCCATTGAAGAGATTGCCTCGATAGCAGACGAGTTACAAAGTGCATAAGCATCGCTTATTTTCCGATAACCTAGCTTGAAAGGACAAGTTATATGTCAGTTTCAAATCAAAATGAGGCGCAAGTTGCTGCGCCTTCGAGCGAAAGTGAAGAAGTTAAGCGTCAGTTTGTGACTTTTCACCTGGGCAGCGAGAGCATGGCTTTCGATATGGACAGAGTGATGGAAATCGTTCGACTTCCAATTACCGTAGAAGTGCCATTAACGCCTTCCAGTTTAGTGGGACTTGCTAATCTTCGGGGATCGATTTTACCAATACTCAGTTTAAGACGCGTTCTTGGAATGGAAGATGTCGAAGCAACCGACGCCACTCGTGTAATGGTGCTTAATTATTGCGGTAAGCCTCTGGGTTTTGTTGTCGATAAAGTAACCCGTGTGATGGGTGTTGCGTCTGAATGTATTGAGCCAATGAACTCTGCTCGTTCGAATATTGACGCCAAATTGCTGTCTGGTGTGATTAAAAATGAAGACAACAAAGAGCTTATTCAGCTGGTCGATATCGATGCGCTTACCGAACTGGAATATGCTCAATTTAACGCCAGTAACGACAGTGTCGTCCAGGGTAACACGACCTTTTCTGAAGTAAAGCAAAATAGTGATGAACATTTGACTGTAGAAGATTCTGATATTTTGCAACTGGTAAGTTTTAGTGTTGCCGATCAAGAGTACAGTTTTTCAATTGAAGCGACTCAGGAAATCATTCGGCTTCCAGAAACTATTAGTACAGTTCCAAAAGCACCATCACATGTTATAGGCATGGTTAACTTACGGAATCGTGTACTTCCGCTGGTTAAGCTGCGAACTTTATTCAATTTACCAGAGCTCGAACTCAACGAAAATAATCGTATTGTTGTTGTTACCCTACCAGGTAGTGGGGGTTCTAGCATGGTAGGCGTGGTTGTTGATGAAGTTCGCGAAGTTTTAAGAATCCACAAAAAGCAAATCGAATCTGTTCCGGAACTGTTATTAGATGGTGACGATTCCAAGGAGCTTGAAGGGATTTGTCAACTAGACGATGGTCGCCGTATTGTTACTTTATTATCAGCAGAAAAGCTGTTTCAAAGAGATGATGTTCTGGATGCTGTCGATTGTGTCAATCAAGCTGACAATTTGGATAGTGTTCAAGATTCCTTTGTTGATCAGCAATCTGCCGAGGAGGGCTCCATTATGGATCATCTGGCTAATGACTATTCCGAAAATGAGCCTCAGTTAGTTGTTTTTAATCTTATGGATCAAGAGTTTGGTGTAATGATTGAGTCAGTTAGAGAAATTCTAAGGCTACCAGACAGTTTGACCAAAGTACCCAAAACGAATGACTTTGTCGAAGGGATGGTGAATTTACGTGGTGCGGTTTTACCGATTATTGATATGCGCAAGCGTTTTGATTTGCCATCGCAAGAGCAAAATGACCGACAACGTATTCTTGTTCTCAATCAAGAAAATGTATTGACCGGCTATATCGTCGATAGTGTTTCTGAAGTGTTACGGTTGCAAGCCGACCAAGTTGAAGATGCACCTTGCCTATCCGATGAACAAGTAAAAATGATGGGTAAAATCGTAAATTTACGAAAAAAGAAACGCATTATAACTGTGTTGGAGCCTGAACAACTTTTATCAACTCAAGAGCAGCAAAAGCTGGTAGAAGAAGTCCATGAAAGTACTGATAGTTGATGATTCGGCGCTTATGCGCCGATATCTTTCAGACATGTTAGGTAGTGTTGTTGGTATCACGGTCCTGACGGCTCGCGATGGTGTTGATGCGTTAGAGCAGATCGAACGCAGTGATCCCGATGTCGTAACCTTAGATATTAATATGCCTAATATGGATGGTCTTACGTGTCTAAGTCACATTATGACGAGTTTCCCAAGGCCAGTAGTGATGGTGTCGTCATTAACCGAGTCAAGTGCGATGGCAACTTTCGAAGCGCTTGAAATGGGGGCTGTCGATTATATTCCAAAACCAGGTGGCACGGTTTCATTAAACATCAAGTCCATCAGAAACGAATTGCTAATCAAAGTAAGAGCTGCATTTCGGCAAAGAAGCAAATTTAAAAAAGGCATCAAGCGAATTGCCAGGAAGATTAGTCCAAAGATATCAAATCCGGCTACGTTGACCAATGATTTACCCGGATTAGTGGTTATTGGAGTGTCAACAGGCGGGCCTTCGGCACTCGAGTATATCTTACCCAAGATACCCAGCGACTTTCCTTTACCAGTCATTGTTTGTCAACACATGCCAGGAAGTTTTACCGGCGTTTTTGCACAGCGTTTAAATGCGAAATGTCAACTCGAAGTGATTGAAGTTAAGCGTTCCATGGCTTTACAAGTTGGGCGGGTATACGTAGCACAGGGGGATGCAGATTGCGCTATCAGTATTCGCGGTCAACAACCGTATTTAGTATCTCAACCTGCTGGTCGTGAATTTAATTGGCATCCCAGTGTCAGCCGCTTACTTCAATCAGTGATTCAGTTTGTGCCTGCTAATCGCGTGGTCTCTGTGATGTTAACGGGGATGGGAGATGATGGTGCAGCAGAGATGAAAAAACTATTTGACCGCGGTGCCATAACCTTGGCAGAAGCGGAAAAAGACTGTGCTGTTTTTGGAATGCCTAAAGCTCTAATCGAACTCAATGGTGCCAGCCGCATTGTTGAGCTTGCGAATATGTTTAATGCTATATCGGCTTCCGCTGAGAAAATAGCTCGAAGAGGAGTAATTACACAATGGGGTTAATGAAATTTAAGCCTGACAGTAAGCAAGAAACTGAATCCCAAGTAGAAGGGGCTTTAGCTGAATCATTTACCGCTCCCAAATTTAATGAGCTCCTCAATAAAGTAGTTGATAATGACCCGATGGTAAGAAGAAAAGCGGTCAATGATTTCGATACTCAGTCGCGTTGTTTACCCATTTTAATTGCTTTGGCGAAAAGAGAGGAGCATACACTGGTTATTGATGCAGTTTTCGATAAGTTGATGAATTTTGCATTAATTGCTGATTTTACTGAGCGTGTTGTGAGTGAAGTTGTTCACCTGCTTTTTGTTAGAGAGGCGAAAATTAGGGTTCAGGCTATTGTATTTTTGACAGAGTTTCCTGAGGTGGTCGCAAATAAGATACCTTTGTTACTTATGCATAACAGTCATGATATACGCCTTTACGCTTTGGACATTATACGAGGACTGGCCCATCCGGACATTCCTTTCTGGCTTACTTATGTGCTTGAACATGAGCAAGAAGCCAATGTTGTTGTGAGCGCTATCGATTGCGCGGGAGAAGCGGGCTGTACTACTCTGATCGATGTTATTCGCAACGCGCTTCCAAGGTTTAATGATGAACCTATGGTTAAATTTTCAGTGCAAATGGCATTGGAACGTTTGGGAAGAGTCGAATGACACTTAATGATGATTCTTTGTGTCAATACGACACTAATGAGCCTGCCGCTAGCATAGCTGTTCGGCCGGAAACGTCGGTTAGCGAAATTACGGATGCTGAATACCGGTTAATACGAGACTACTTTTATAAACGTTGTGGCATTTATTTTGACGATTCAAAACGGTATTTCGTGGATAAACGCGTCATCAGTCGAATTCGTGCAACGGAACATGATAGTTTTAGAGAGTACTTTAGTTTTCTCCGGTTTCAAAAAGGTCATGAAGAGCTACAGCACCTTGTCAATTTAATGACTGTCAACGAAACGTATTTTTTTAGAGAAGAATATCAGTTGCGAGCTATGGTGTATGGTGCGTTACAAGATATTGTGAAGTATAAGAAAAAAGGCGAAACCATACGCATCTGGTCATTGCCTTGTTCTACTGGTGAGGAAGCATACAGTATCGCCCTCTATCTACTGGAGTACTGGCCAGATTTAGAGCAGTATGATGTTGAAATAATTGGATCAGATATCGATACCCATGTTCTACAGAAAGCTATTCGCTCTACTTATAATGCTCGGTCGGTGAAAAATCTTCCTAAATTTATCAAGCAGAAATATTTTAAATACGATAGCTCTAAAGATTTATATAAGCTTGATCAGGGCGTGTCTGAATGTGTCGGATTTTCTGCTGTAAATCTCAATAGTGACAGTTCGATGAAATCATTCAACCAATTTGACATTGTTTTTTGTCGTAATCTCTTAATTTACTTTGATGATAAATCAAGACGTCAAGCGGCGTCGCGACTTTACGATGCGTTAAACCAAGGTGGAATATTATTTCTCGGGCACTCTGAATCGATGAGCCGAGTTTCGAGTTTATTTAAAGTTAAACGATACAATCAAACGACAGCGTATCAAAAAGATTTTGTAAAGTGAGAGTTATTATGAATACCGTTTTAGTGATAGATGATGCTTTGACCATAAGAAAATACCATAAATCTTTATTAGAAGAGCTTGGCTGCGAAGTGATCGAAGCTGAAAATGGTGTGGAGGCTTTGGAGAAAATGGTCTGCCAGGAGTTTTCATTGTGTTTGGTCGATGTCAATATGCCATTAATGGATGGGTTTGCCTTTGTATCAGAACTTAGACACGGCGACTGTCAACCTGACTGCCCTGTTATAATGATCTCTACTGAGTCAGATCCTATTGAAAAAAATAGAGGTTATCAATGTGGTGCAAATTTATATTTGGTAAAGCCAGCTGAACCCAAAACTTTACAATCCTATTGCAAGATAATGATGAGCGGTAAGCTAAGTGAGGCAATGAAGTGAACGCCTTATTAGAACAGTTTGTAATAGAGTCAAGAGAATTACTGCACGAATGTAATGATACATTTCTGGAGCTGGAAAAAAGTCCAACGTCTCCCGAATTACTTAACGCACTGTTTCGCTATGTACATACTATAAAAGGCGCTTCTGGGCTCTTTGAGATTTCTGCTTTAACGGAATTGGTTCACGTTGCAGAAGATGCTCTGTCAAGGGCAAGAGAACAAAAAATAGTGATTGATGCAGCCAGTATTGATGTCTTCTTTAGGGTTCTCGATCAGGTTAATGATTGGCTAGATATTCTCGACGAACAGGAGTCTTTGCCATCCTGCGCTGCTGCAAAGAGTGGTGTGCTTGTCAAAGCCATTAAAGAAGAGATTCTTAATACGACTATTAATGACAATAACGATGAGGGTAAAGGAACTGTAGACCTTACTACCAACCATAGAACACCGTTGCAGCTGATTACCGAGGCTTTTCCCCATATTGATGATGAAATTGTTAATCAGCTCAATGCGCAGTTGACCACATGCTCTGAGAATCATTACTTCGTGCTTTATAAGCCTGAAGAGCAAGCCTTTTTTAGTGGTGATGATCCACTCAATTTTTGGCGTCAGGTTCCTGGTATTTCTTGGCAGCGAATTTTACCTTTATTCAATCATTCATTAGCGGAATCATCATCGCTTACTGATTTCGACCCTTATCTATGTCAGATGTTGTTTGTGGGTATAACCGATCAGCCAGTAAGTGTTATAGAAAACAGTTTACAGTACGTTATGGATAATGTCGAAATAGTGCCCGCAACTAGGTCTCAAAAAGGAAGTGAACATTCCCGAAGCGTGGGAGGTAGTGACTGCCCAAGTGAGTTTGTTGAAATATTGAAAGCTCAACTGGAAGTATTGCGACAATTACCAGAAGGTAATGGTTCTTTAACAACAGTAAACTCGGTTCGTAACGTATTGTCTGGCATTGCAGTTGCGATACCCGAAGTTGTTCTTCCAATTCCAGAGGCAGAAGTTGAATCGGTATCCTCTGAATTTTTGCAGTCACTTAATGCGGCTATCAGTAAAGTCCAAAATATCCATACTCAAAACTCATCAAGGCAAATTGACAGTGCTATGAGTTACATCTCTGCTCTAATGGTTACGGATTCAAACAGTCATCCCGCTGGGAAAGGGACCTTTGACAATGTAAGCGAGCTCAGTGAACAGGGGGCTTCAAGAAAGAAAAACGAGGAGATTAAAACCATCAAGGTTGATCAGGAGAGGCTTGAGCAGCTGGTGGATTTAGCCGGAGAATTGATCGTTGCGAAAAATAGTATGCAACATCTGGCGCGTCGGGTCGAACAAGAATACGGTATCAAGGCTTTGTCTCGTGACCTAAAATCAGAACATGCGGTATTAAATCGAATTACCGAGTCACTTCAGGGCGTTGTGATGCGAATTCGTATGATCCCTGTGTCTACGATATTTCAGCGTTTTCCTCGGTTGGTTCGAGATCTATCGAGAAAGCTTGATAAGGAAATTGAATTGGTGATAGAGGGTGAAGATACTGAAGCAGACAAGAATATTGTTGAGCAATTAGCCGAACCTCTCATTCACCTGGTGCGAAATAGTATAGATCATGGTATTGAATTACCGAACGAGAGACAGGCACATGGGAAGCGTGCCGCTGGAACTATTCGTCTGGTGGCTAAAAATTACGAAGATTCTGTACATATTGAAATTCATGATGATGGAAAAGGCATTGACGTCGAAAAAGTAAAGCAGAAAGCGATCGAGAAAGGCTTGATTAGTCAAGAGCAGGCGGCTCATATTGAAAATAAAGATGCGTATAACCTAATATTTGAACCTGGCTTTTCGACCTGTGATCAGGTTTCCGACTTATCTGGTCGAGGGGTTGGGATGGATGTTGTAAAAACTTCAGTCAGTCGAGTTGGTGGTGTCATAAGTTTGGACAGTGAACCAGGTCAAGGAACTGTGATTAGAGTGTCGTTGCCCGCTTCAATTACGGTTACACGAGTCATGATGTTTGAGATTGCCGGTCAGGTTTATGGAATTCCTGTAGAAGGAGTAGTTGAAACGATCAAGATTGGTGCTGAACGAATTAGAACAATCAAAACCGGTGAGGCGTACGTGTTACGTAATCAATTAATTCCATTACATCGAATGGAGCGGGTTTTGCACGTTCACAGCCAAATCGAGAGCGAAGATATACCGGTCATTAATTTAAATTTAAACGGCCAGGTCGTCGGGTTTATGGTGGACAAGCTTCTAGAAGGCGTCGATGTTATCATTAAGCCGCTTGATGGCGTTATGGCTCGATTTCCAATCTATTCTGGTGCGGCTGTGCTTGGTGACGGTCGTGTTTTATTAGTCATTAATCCAAAAGAGGTGGCTTTATGCCTGTAGTTAAAAAAGTTAAGGTAATCCACTTGGTAGATAATTGTGCGGCCGAAGACGCAGAGGAAATCTTACAGTGGCTAATTGAACAGCCCAAAGGAAAAGTTAACTTGAAAAAATGCTCGCATTTGCATACCGCTGTATTACAGGTCCTTTGCGCAGCTAAAGTGATTGTCTCCACTCCACCTTCTGATTTAGGGTTACAGGAAGCTTTACTGTCTGCTGGTTTAACAATGTAATCAAAAAAGCAAAAAATATAAGTTTACTCTTGGTAAAGAACATCTCGGATTTGAGTTGTTTTTTGCCAATACATCTACGATATAGTCATTAAGTATCTAAACGATAACTATTCCCACTTTGTCGCTTATTTTGTGAAATCATCATGTTTATTTCTGTCGGGATTTTCCTGATTAGATATCCGGAATCGCCCCAGTTACAGAAACGTCATTTTGCATAACAATAGACTTAACGAAACATGAAAAGAGTATCTAGGTTTAATATTTAGATATTCAAATAGTGTAAAGCGCATGAGGTTGAAAGTGGCATGAAAACAGTATTAATAGTAGATGACTCAAGTACCATTTTGATGAGTATGGAACAAATATTGTCAAAGCATGGGTTGTGTGTTGAAAAAGCTGTGGACGGTTCAGACGCTGCGGCTCGCATTGATGCGGGACTGAAGCCCGACTTAATCATTACCGATATCAATATGCCCAAAATGAACGGACTTGAGCTGATAAAAGAGGTCAAGAAAAAACCTCAATGTCGATTTACTCCTATCTTGGTGCTTACCACCGAATATGATGAAAGCAAAAGGACAGAAGCCAAAAGCAGTGGTGCGACGGGTTGGTTGGTAAAACCTGTGAAAAGTCAGGAGCTTGTGGACGTTTTAAAGAAAGTACTTCCAGGCTCAGTTTGTTGATATGTATTAACTGCTGACTTCTGTAGAAATAGACTTGGGCTTAATTACCTATGAAAAATGAAACTAAATCAACTGAAGATTTACGTGATGCTGATTTCAAATTGCCGACCAATGCTAGCTTATGGTTAAAGATTTTCATCATCCCTGCCTGCGCAACCCTGATGTTGTTGTCTATGCTATTCGCTTTTCAGTTTGATAAGTTTCTGTTCGATTTTGCCAATAATGAACGTGTAGTAATGTTTTTCTTCGTGTTGATTTTGGTTATTGCAAATCTTCTTTTTTCCACCTGCTGTATGCTCGGCTGTCAAAAGGTGAATGAGGCGTTTAAAAATAATATCGAAAATAGAGTGGGGTCAATTAAAAACGCTCAAACCACATTGCTAAAGTCGATCGATCTTGTTTTTCACGGGGTCAAAGCATTTATTGATTCTTCATCTAGGCCCTTAGATTCGGTTGCCACTCATTCTTTAGAGGCTGCAGATGGAATCTTAACCCAAGCGTCAATGTTGGATTCGAAAGCAGCGGAATTAGTAGCGTACCTAAATAATGCCGATTTTGATGCGATAGATCTAAAAAGTGAGATTGATAACAGTGAAGAGCGACTTAGATTGGTGGCTGACTATCTAAAAACTCTTCCTGAACTCTTGAAAAATCAGAAAAAAGCTATGGGAACACTGACAAGTGAACTGTCGATATTAAAAGAGTCGGTCGCTCAGATCTCGCAGATATCTGATCAGACACAATTGTTGTCACTGAACGCCTCTATAGAAGCTGCTAGAGCAGGAGATTATGGTAAAGGTTTTTCAGTTGTAGCAAAAGAAGTACGCGCATTGGCTCATCAAACCCACGATGTGGCGCAGCACGTAACCGATAAAATCGCTAATTTTGATCTGATTATTAAAGAAAACTTTTGCTGTACTGGAGAAGATGATGTTGAAGAGAAAATTCATGCTGCAGCAAGCCTTCCTGGATTCATTGATGTTGTACATAAAAACTATTCTGACATTCGCCAGTATTACAAAGTTATGTTGACGGTGGTAACTGAGTACAACAATGAGATAGCTATGGGGCTGACCGATATGTTGGGTAACGTTCAATTTCAGGATGTCGTTAAGCAACAGGTAGAACGTCTAGATCAGCTTAATCATAAAATGACTGAAGTGATTGGTCGATTGCTTTCTAGTGACCTAACAGAAGAGTCTTTATTAGCGTTAAGTCGAGAAATAGGAAGCGTTGTATCCGAGTTCGAAACTCTGGATTCGAATCATCATAATGATAGTGGATTAGACGCCACAATCGCGAAAATAGAACTCTTTTAAGTGATCTGAGTGAGTCAAATAATGAATGCAAAACATATTAAAAGTATTTTGAAATACCAAACTAAAATTATTGAGCTTTGGATGCAAAAGCTAGAGCGAGGTTGGGACAAAGGTGGTGATGTTGCGAAGGATACTAATTTATATCATCAATGCGAGGTTTTGCTACACGAAATAGATGCAGTAATAGATGACTTCAACAGCGACTCGATCCGGTGGACTCCGGATGAAGGGTCTCGGCTAGTATTACTGTTGAATCAGTTTGGTGAGTTATGGGCTGTAAAGGGCCTGGCTGCTAACGAAGCATCAAGCTTTATATTGGCTCTAAAAAATACCTTGTGCGAGCAACTTACTAACATGCTTGATAATAAGCATCAAGCATTGGCGACGGAAATGAATTTCGTTAACTTGTTTTTTGATCGCATTCTTGTTATGTGCCATGAGGCGTTTTCAGAAAGTAAAAGTAAATTAATAAAGCAACAAAGCATGGCATTGCTAGAACTATCGTCTCCGGTAGTAAAGCTTTGGGAGCAGTTGTTATTGGTGCCCCTAATTGGAGTAATTGATACATCAAGAGCAAAACAAATTACGGAGTCACTTTTAACTACGATAGCTGATAAGCAAGCGCTCATTGCTATCATGGATTTAACGGGTGTACCAGTTTTCGATACAGCTGTTGCAGGTCACCTAATGAAAACTGTCAAAGCAGCTAGTATGTTGGGATGCAAAGTAATTATGACCGGAATCAGTCCAGAAGGAGCTTTGGTGCTAACAAAGCTGGGTATGGATTTTAGTGAGGTAACAACGCGAGGGAATTTATACCTTGGTGTACAGGAAGGATTAAAACGGCTTGGATTTAGAATAATAAAAGAAGAGCCTACACATGAATTATAAATCACCCATTCTTGAGCTTGGCAATGTTTTGATTACTTCTATTGTTGTTGATTTATCAGATCAACAAGCAGTTGAACTTCAAAGTAACATTGTGAACGCGATTAAAGACAAAGATTCGCTAGGTGTTATCGTCGACATATCGGCGTTAGATACTGTGGACTCTTTTATGGCGCGAGTAATCAATGACACAACAAAAGCAATCAAGCTGTTAGGAGCCGAGGTCATAATTTGTGGTATTCAACCTTATGTTGCGATGACACTGGTTGAAATGGGAGGCGGCTTTTTTGATGTGTCTAGCACTTTCAATTTGGAGCAGGCGCTTAATTCTATTAAGCGCAAGATAAGAGACGCTATATGAATAGCTCGCTCACCCAATACAAGCCTATTAAATCAGACTTTGCTGAAATAAAAACGGTAGACGACATAGTTTCTATTCGGCGTGCTGCACGTGAGTTTGCGGCTAAAATGGGCTTTGGCTTGGCAGATCAAACACGTCTAGCAACAGCGGTTTCAGAGCTGGCGCGAAATGTAATTCAATATGCGGGTGAGGGATACAGCCATATTCATGATTTTTCAAACGCAGAGCGACGTATTCTTATTGTAGAAGTCATAGATTCTGGAGCGGGCATTGAAAATATCCAAACTGCTCTTCAGGAAGGCTACTCTACTGGATCAGGTTTAGGAATTGGACTTTCTAGCTGTAAGCGTTTGATGGATGTTTTTTCAATAGTTTCTTATGTCAATAAAGGTACCCGAGTAAAGGTGGAATTACATGCAAGCCGTTAATCAAACGAAAGTCCAAATGCCGCAGGTTTTAGCTGTTAATTACTCTCTTGAAGTAATTAAAGATACGGCTGTTGATTCTGAGATGGATGTTTTTGACTCAAGGCGAGGCGTTTATGAGTTTGCAATGAATTATGGTTTCAATAGAGAGAAAGCAATGTACTTAAAAACTGCAATTACCGAGCTCGCAACTAACATTGTTTTTCATTCTCATGGCGGAAATTTAACTGTTTATTCGATTGTGAGCCAGTGCTCTTTTGAGAAAGAATGTAACCGTGTGTCCGGAATATTAGTTGTAGCGGTCGATCGAGGGCCAGGAATTAGTGATGTTAATCTAGCGTGTAAAGATGGTTATTCATCGAAAAATAGTCTCGGCTTCGGGCTTCCAAGCGTAATGCGGCTAATGGATGACTTCGAAATAGACAGTAATGCTTATTGCACCAAAGTAATGGCAACCTTATGGAAAAATTAAAAACGCCCGCTTGTGAGGGTTACCTTGACGCCGGTTATGCAAGTAGGAACTATCCGGGTGAAAAATGCTGTGGTGATCAAGTCGGTCACTGGGCATTATCGTGTGGCTCTCACTTGATATGTCTTATAGATGGTATTGGTCATGGTCCTCTGGCTTATCAAGCGTCATCACGGTGTCTCGATGTTGTCGATAAAAATAAAAATAAAAACCTAAGTAATATTTTAGAAGCGTGCAATGAGGAACTTCTAGGTACTCGTGGTGTGGCTGTTTCTCTCGCTTTGGTTCAACCATTTTCAGGCCTGGTTAGTTATTGTGGTGTCGGAAATGTAGAGTGCTTTATTTTAGGAAGAACAGTAAAGCATTTGAACAATAATTATGGCATTTTAGGTAATGAGTTTGATTTGCAATTATCAGTTGATAACAGAGAGTTTCATGTTGGTGATGATATACTTATTATGCACTCAGATGGTATACGAACCAATATTCCTTTAGAAAAGCATGCGCGTAATTTATTTCCGAATATGAATGGTATGGCTCGATGGATCGTAGAGCATTGGTCAAAAGATAAGGACGATGCTTCGGTTGTGGTTATTTCATGAATGCGAAACCGTCAATCAATACAGTTTCCTCTGAGGAAACTAAACTCGTTTTAAATTACTACAAAACGTTGTATGTAGAATATATCGGTTCGCAGGACGAGTCGATTTTGCTTCAATTTAACGAGTTAGGTAGTTTGTTATGTCATTCTGGAATTCCTCCAGAAATAGCCACAGAAATACATGCTGCAGCGTTGAATGAGCTTTCAGTTAATGTTGAAGTGTCAAGATTTAACGAATATCAAAAAATTTTGCCGTTATTAGAAGTGACAATGGCCTACGGAGTTCAATACCGCAACCAAATGGCACAGCAAAAGCGACGAAGTTCGCATCAGTTGGTGCAGACAATGGAGCAGGCAAGTGATTTGATGTTTCTAACTGACGTTCAGGGAAAAGTGATTTATGCGAACTCACTGTCTAAGAAGTACTTTGATGCTTCAGCTGGTAATCTATTTGAACAGTATTCAGCAAAAGACAATAAAGAAGCCCAAAAGATATCTAGTTTATGGCAGGAGCTATCGATTGGAAAAAGTTGGCAAGGGAAAATATGCCTAATCTCCAGTGATAGAGAGAGTTTGGTTATCTCTCTAAAAGCTTTTCCGATGATTGAAGATGATTTTCAGCTAAGTCAATTTGTATTTGTAGTTGAGGACGTAACACAAAAACAAATTGCCAAAAGGAAACTGGAGCAAAATCAAAGGCTAACTACTTTAGGTGAGTTGGCGTCAGGCGTTGCTCATGAGTTTAATAATATATTGCTTATCATATCTGGTTTTGCGGAGCTCCTGGGGAATGAAAAAAACAGGGCGTTTACTAAAGAGTTTTCCGAGGAGATTTTGATGGCCGTTGAAAAAGGGGTCGCATTAAACAAGCAGATTCTTTCATTTGCAGCCGATCGCATTGAAGTAGAGAAGCCAGTTTGTCTTAGTTATGCCATCAAGAATTTAACAACAATGTTAAAAGCAGCAGTGGGTGAAAATATAGCTATCACTATTGTTGGTGAACTGGGCGTAAAAGTATTAGTAAGTGAAAATCATCTTTGTCAATTGCTGACTAATTTATGTATTAACGCAAAGCATGCAATAGAGGAAGTAAAGAGGTCTGGTGTCGTAGAGCTTGTATTTTCAGTGCTGGGTGAAGATTTAAGAGTTACCGTTAGGGATAATGGTTGTGGCATGAGTGAAGAGATCTTAAGAAACGTATTTGAACCATTTTATACTACAAAAGATGTGGGTAAAGGTAGTGGGCTGGGATTGAGTGTTGTAATGCGTTTAGTCATGCAATACAAAGGAGAGATCGAGGTCCTTTCTGAGGTGGGTAAGGGGACTGAGTTTCATATTTCCTTGCCGGTCGTTTATAGTGAAATTTCTAATGTGAAACTCGTGGATAAAGTTTTGCATTAAATCGTATGTTAACATTAGTTTTAAGTGAGTATTTCTGATGAATAAAATAATGATATTAGATGATGATCCTCAAATCTTGAAAATGACATCATTTGTTCTTATACAAAGTGGGTACCAGGTTATTACCGGCGAAAATGGAAAGAGAGCTGTTTCCATCATTAATCAAGAACGACCACAGCTATTGTTGACCGATATCTTAATGCCCGAAATTGACGGTATTGAAGTCATTAATGCATGTCGCAAAGAACGATTGGATGTTAAAGTTATCGCAATGTCTGGTGGGAGAAGAAAGATAACGGCTGAGTTTAATTTAAAATCGGCTGAAATGTTGGGGGCTTCAGCAATACTAGAAAAACCCTTTACCAACGATCAATTATTAAGCTGTATTAAAAATGTGCTTCAACGTGGATGCTCACTTTCTTCGTACTGCAGCTAGAAGTAAGTTAACTTGTCTAAGACCTTTGCGTTCTTAGACTCTTAGAAGCTTTTGCTAGATGGATAATTAGCGGTTAATGTGATTCATTCGGCTTTAATATGACTTTGCCGTCACTTTTATGTTCAGCGTAGTGATCGATAGCCGTTAAAAATTCGTTAAATCCGAAGCTGCCATACAGATCGGTATTAAAGATACCCTCCGCAAATAATTTTTGCACTTTACGGGTGAGTAACAATGTTTTTATTGGTCCTGCTTTTCGAACATAAGTGGATAGCCAAAAACCTTCAATTCTTACATCTCGAAATATCACATCGGCAACGCTGTATTTCCCGCCAATAGGGTCATGTGTTTCGGTTAGGCGGCCATAAACAATAGCCGTTGAGCCTGCAGGTAATAGTTTGCTGATTAAAGCCGTTTCTTCGTCGGCAACGGCATCCAGAAATACGGTGGCTCGCATTTCTTTAGCCAGTGCTTTGAGCGACTCAGTAAAATCTTCGTCATTAGTATTCAGTACGGCATCAACCCCAAGCTCTAAAAGTTTTTGTTTGTTTGATTCTGAGCGTACCGTTGCAATGGTTTTTACGCCCACTTGCCTGGCATAGCGAATGACGCCTTTGCCCACCTGACTCGCTGCGGCGTTTAATACGATGGCTTTTGCATTTAATTCGCGCGCACGCTCGACTAAGCAAACGGAAGTGCATGGATTAACAACCAGTGTTGCCGCTTGTTCATCGGTAAGATCTTTGCGCAGTGGAATACAGTAGGCGGGATTAGTAATGATATATTTGGCCCAACTGCCATCGTTACCTGGTGTCGCAAAAAAGGCAACCCGTTTTCCTTGTAACCAGCGTCCATAGATTCCTGCATTAGCTTTTACGACAATGCCACATCCTTCAAAGCCGGCATAATTTCCATCTTTAGGCGGTACCCCATATTTGCCCATTAGATACACCAGGTCGGATGGGTTCACTGGGGCTGCTATCACTTTAATTAAGACTTCACCATGATTTAACGAGGGAATTGCTTTATCGATGAGTTGAAGGCGCTCAGATGATTTTAATTTATCGTCTGGTAACAGTTTTAAAGCTAAACCAGTATTTGTTAAAGAATCGCTCATTGTATGTATTGATTTTTTAATGATTGTTGCCTGCAGTATATCAAATCACAGTAAAACACCAATGGATTGGTTGGACGAAGTCTGTCAAGTCCAGTAAGGTAGTGGATAAGATTGTGACTGTCCTGTCGTCCTGTGCAATCTAAATAACAAACAGGTTACTTTAGCGTCGTTTGGAGGGATAAAATGAAATTGCATATTAAACAAATATTAGTCATAGCCAGTTGCAGTGTACTCTTTGCCTGTAATCAGCAGTCATCAGATAGTGCCGATAAGTCATCGGAACAACTGAAACAAAGCGAAAAGTTATCTCAAATGACGTCGCACGACTCGCAAGACCCAGCTTCTCGACTGCAACAAATTCTCGATGCTCAACCCAAGGAGGTTCAGGCGCGCTACAGTGCTCGACATCCGCTCGAAACTTTAACGTTTTTTGGTATTGAGCCAGGCATGACAGTGGTTGAAGCGTTACCGGGTGGAGGTTGGTACTCTAAGATACTGTTGAGCTATCTGGGAGCCGACGGCCATCTAATAGGAGCCGATTACGCCATTGAAATGTACCCCAAATTTGGATTCTTTGATGATAAGTTTTTAGAGGCAAAGAAAACCTGGGTTACCGACTGGACTAACGGAGCAGAATCTTGGCGCGATGAAGATAGTGCAACGGTTGCTGCGTTTCATTTTGGTTCCATGCCTGAGTCAATGAAAGGTTCTGCTGATGCGGTGCTGTTTATACGGGCTTTGCATAATCTAGCTCGTTTCGAAGGTGACGGTGGATACCTCACTACTGCGATGAATGATGCTTATAAGGCGCTTAAACCAGGAGGGATTGTGGGTATCGTTCAACATACTGCCCCAGAATCCAGCTCCGACATTTGGGCCAGTGGTAAAAATGGTTACCTAAAAGAGTCTTTTGTGAAAAGGGTGTTGAAGGAGGTTGGTTTTGAGTTTGTCGGCTCTAATGACATTAACTTAAATCTGAAAGATCAGCCGTCTGAAACGGACATGGTCTGGCGCCTCCCGCCCAGCTTGGCCACCAGCCGAGATAATGATGAGCTTAAAGCCCAGATGATGGCCATTGGAGAGTCTTCACGGATGACTCTGCTATTTAGGAAACCCAACCAATAATATTTGACTTAACGTATTGAATAATAAAAGAAAAGGAGCTCAGCAAGCTCCTTTTTTATTGATGGTTTCAGCTTTTGTTCAGTTAGACAATGTGAAGATTCACACTGGTAAATCGGTACTATTTAACAGATGTACTATCCTATACTGGTTGTATAATCAAGCCCATCTCAATTGGTAAAGAGGTTTATATGCTTTTAAAGCAACTTGTTGGTACTGCCGGTTTATGCTTGGCGCTAATTGCCTGTCA
The DNA here is from genome assembly GCA_041589565.1 of Kangiellaceae bacterium. Lineage (GTDB taxonomy): Bacteria > Pseudomonadota > Gammaproteobacteria > Enterobacterales > Kangiellaceae > Pleionea. Next base: position 22,393 of record JBFHVL010000012.1, read on the forward strand.
AACTAATTCTAATGAAAATGAGAATGCTGCCGAAAATACTATAAAAGGTCCAAAGCTTAACTGTTCTGCTCCGCCTCCGGTCAATGATATCTGGAAGCTGGAGCCGATGTTGCTTGAAAAAGGGCTTATTACCGAAGAGATGAGTAAAGAACAGCGAGAAAGTGCTATTCGAGAATATATTCGCAAGAAAAATGCGAAATTTGAAAACTGCAGTAAAGGTGCCTGATTATGAAACCATCCATGTTAACTATGCTTTGTGGCGCAATATTAGCGACAAGCGTTGTAAGTTCCAATGCAGCTGATAGTACTTCAGTTTCTTTGAGAGACCCAGGTGTAATCAATAATGAGCGAATTATTTATTGGTTAAAGAAACGTGGGGAATTAGAGCAAGATGCATCCGAAGCCGAAATTAAGGATGCACTAAAAAACTATCTAAAGAATACTGGCCAAGGCTATACAAAACCGAAGGTTTTGGTGAAGTTTGAGAAAGATGCGCAAAAACGATCGCTGAAAGTACAAGGCAAGCGCTCAAAATCAATGAATACAACGGTAAATGTACTCTCCGTATTGATTGACTTTCCGGACCTTCGTTATAACAACAATGGATTGTCATCGAATGATACTGATATGTATTACTCAGATTATAATGTTCAGCATTATCAGGACATGCAGTTTAAAACAACAACTTACGATGGGCCTAGTGGCGAGCAATTGATGTCGGCTTATCAGTATTATCAGGCGGAGTCTGGAGGTACCTTCTTTTTTACCGGAAATACGTTTGGCTGGGTAACCGCCGATAATAATGCAGCGACTTATGGCGCTAATGACGCCAATAATAATGACAACGATGTTGATCCTGAGTCCTTGATAGTCGAAGCGGTCACTAAAGCGGTCGCGCAAAATAATATTGATCTCTCCCAATACGATTTAGAAGACCCCTATGACCGTGATGGTGATGGGAATTTATTGGAAGCGGATGGTTTTATCGATCATGTGATGGTTTATCACTCCAGTATTGGTGAAGAAGCCGGGGGTGGTAACTTAGGAGATGATGCCATTTGGTCTCATCGTTTCTTTGTTAACTCGACAGGCAGTTTTAGCACCATGGGCGAAGCGGTCGATAACTCTGGGATCAAACTGTTTGGTTATACCATTCAGCCCATCGATGCGGCTATTGGAGTGGTAGTGCATGAGTTTGGTCATGACTTGGGGTTAGCTGATGAATATGATACCGGAGAGTCTACTAATGGTTCTCCTGTTTCTTTTTGGTCGGTTATGGCATCTGGCAGTTGGGCAGGTGCGAATATTCCAGGAACTGAACCTGTTGGCTTTAGCCCATTAGGTCGAGATTATTTTCAACAAAAGTTTGGCGGAGACTGGGTTGACCAAGTTGAATTACACGTTGATGATTTGAATGCCGGTGTTCAGGACCACAATATGGTTGAAGCGGTTGAGCATGCCGCGGTTGAGCCGAACCAGATCAAAGTTAATTTACCGGGACGACTGGAAGACTTCTTTCCTCCTTTTACGGGCAATTACCAATATTATTCTGGGCAGGGCGATAGCATAGACAATCGTATGAGTTTTGACGTGGCACTACCTGCTGCATCAAGTATCAGCTTAACGATGAAAGCACATTGGAATATAGAAGAAGATTATGATTATGCTCAAGTGATGGTAAATGGAACGGCATTGAGCGGTAATCATACTCGTGGCTCGAATCCTTATAATGGCGGAGTAAGCAATTATATTTCTAACCAATCGTCAGTGTTGGCTGGTGCGCAAGGTGCTGAAGGCTGGGTTGATTTAACTTTTGATATAAGTAGTTATGCGGGGCAAACGGTGACAATTGAGTTTGCATACATTACTGACACTTACGTCAAAGAGTACGGGTTTGTTGCCGACGATATCACGATTACAGCTGATAGCAGTGAGGTTGTATTCGATGGGGCAGAGTCCGACGGAACAGTTACGCTGAACGGTTTTAGTCGTGTTGGTGCTACTGTAGAAGGCGATGCAATGAATTACTACATTCAGCTACGCAGTCACAATGGCGTCGATGTTGGCTTAAACTCTCGCAATTTCCAACCTGGTGTTGTGGTGTGGCTTCGTAACGAAGGGTATAGCGACAATAAAGTCGGTGAGCATCCGGGTTATGGCTTCATTGGCGTTGTTGATGCTGGGTTAAATACTTCGACCGGCTCTAATACGACACAACTACGTGATGCTGCGTTTAAATTATTGGGGCAAAATACTTTCCGCGATACTACGGACTATTCGAAACCGAATTCTCCCGAAGTTGGCTTAGTTCTTCCTGTGCATGGATTAGAAATGGAAGTGACCGCTCAGGGACTTAACGATGCAACTGCGAGTATCCAGTTGAGAAAAGTACCTGTCGCACTAACTTCTGCATTCGATACGTTAGTGACTCAATTATCGGTTGAATTTATCAATAACTCCTATGGTGGCCAGGGAAATCTAACCTACGCTTGGGACTTTGGAGACGGAAATAGTAGTACCTCTGTAGCGCCAACTCACGCTTATGCTAGTGAAGGTACGTATACAGTATCTTTAACAATAACCGATGAAAACAACGATACGGCTTCTTCAAGCAAGGATGTAACTGTCAGTGGGGCACCAGCTAACTTGCCAGTTGCTGGGTTCTCTTTTGCAGTTACTAACTTACAGGTGAGCTTTACTAATAGTACTACTGGTGGAGAAGGTAACTTGTCTTACAGTTGGGACTTTGGTGATGGTCAGACATCAACAGCTCGCTCACCGAATCATACTTACACTGCTGCTGGAACCTATTCGGTTGAGCTAACGGTAACGGATTCGCAAAATAATACTGACACAATCACGAGATCAGTTACCGTAACAGCACCTCCTTCCAGTGGCGGCGGTGGTAGCCTACCTTGGATGGTGTTACTCGCGCTGGGCGTATTAACGGTGGTTCGTCGACGCTAAATGCGAGATAAGCATCCAGCGAACAAAACGCCCAGCATTGTCTGGGCGTTTTTTTATCTGAATGGTTTTCGGCACGTTGAGTTAAAGCCGCTAAACTCAAGCCAGTTATAAGTTCTTCATTGTCGCTTTATTACTCATAGAGCCACTGGAAAGGTTTTTGAAACTAGGGGATTTCCCTTATGGCGCTTGTGTTCAAAACTCGTTAGTTAAGCATGAAAACCGATGCCTGAAAAACTGGACTAATTTATAACAATAAACTATAAAAATAGATTGAGGCAGTCTAACTTATAATTCTAAATTAAAATATTTTTACAACGGGAAGCAATTAATTGTGGGTAAATTCATGTTAACCATTTCCATTTTCGACTTGCTTTATTTCGTGTTGATCATCGGTAGTGGGCTAGCATTATGGCACTGGCAGAAGGACACTCCGTTACGCCGGGTGATGGTCTGGTTAGCGGTATTGGCGCTACTGATCATATATTTCGCGCACGTTTTACCTATTTATAATGATATGTCTTCTGTGACATCAGGGGCGATTGTTCGCAGTTTGTCTGTGAATTTCCATACTACCTCTGCACTGTGTCTGAGTTTGCTTGTGTTGTTGTTTCCGGAGCTGGATTCGCGCAGATGGGAAGTTCTGCGGGATTTATTGGCGGCATTGGCGTTTGGTTTATCTTTGACCAGTTTACTTGGTAATGTCCATGAGGAGCACTACGTACTCGCAGAATATTTTTCAATGTCTCCTCAAATAGCGGTGTATGTGCTACTGCTCTCGTTGGGAGTTTATATTGGTAATAGTGTTAAGCACTACCGCAATCGCCTGCGATACCATCATGCGATTACTTTGGCGATTGCTTGTTTTTCTTTGTCGTTTACTTTGTATCAGGCAGTCGAATCTCAAAAGCAACGAGAGCTAATGAATGGATTGAAGCTTGAGCATAATCACTTATCGCAAAAATTTGAGCTTCACTGGACCAGTGTTTGGCAAGCTATTTCACGCTTGAGAGAGCGAATTAAACTAAACTCTCATCAATCAGGATTAAGCTCTCATGAACATGATGCCGAAAACTATACGTATCAGTTCGAGTCCATTGAAGAGTTGTTGCTAATTGACTCCAATTTTGAAACCGTTTGGCATAAGGGTGAAAAGAAAACTTTAGATCTTTCGCAACTAAAGTCAAAATTAAATCGGTCCTTATCAGTCATTTCTATGAATGATACTGAACTTTACTTTTTAGCTCACGAATTACCAATATTAAATAGCGATCAGGTTTTAATTGTCTACGAAATTCATCAGCCTAAAGGGGCCAGATACTATCTTTTAACATTAATGAACCTGCAGCAATTATGGGCACCATTGTTAGAACCATTAGCAGAGCAAGGCTACTTTATTAATGTTCGATTGCCTAACCATCAGTTAGTGATTCATGGGTTTAAAGACTCAAAAATAAAAACCGACTGGCAAAGAATTCTAAAAAACACAACAGTATTGGAATCTCAGTTAGCTTACAGACCTGTGGATAGACCTGCCAACATTACCAATATTGGACAGCTTATCCTATTTGTTGGGATGGTTTTTAGCTTATTACTGGGGACTTTGATTTATTTTTATTTTGTCACGCGACGCCAAGCTTCCTTTTTAAAACGCGAAACCAAAAAACGTCGTCGCATGCACGACGAGTTAGAGATCGAGCGTAATCGAACCCGGCTGTCTGCGTCAGTGTCAAAGTTAGGTGTGTGGGAGTGGAACGTGAGTACTGGGCAGCTGTTGTGGGATGAACAAATGCATGAAATTTATGAGACTCCCAAGGATAAGAAGCAAAACCTAATTTATGAGTTTTGGCGCGACAGTGTGCATCCAGACGATATTGCTGTCACCGAGTCATCCTTGCAGCAAACTCTCGAACAGCAAAAAGAGTGGGATTATGAATTTAGAATTATTACTCCGGCCAAACGCATCAAACACATAAAAGCCAGTGCGCGGCCTGTGTTTAATGAGCAAGGTGAAGTGGAGACCGTGGTAGGTGGTAATATGGATGTTACTCACCAGCGTGAGCTTGAACAACGGCTTAAAGAGGCTAAAGAACAAGCTGAGTTGGCGAGTAAAACTAAGAGTGCCTTTTTAGCTAATATGAGTCACGAAATACGAACGCCAATGAATGGCGTGATTGGTATAACCGAGCTGTTGCAGAATACCGGGCTAACCAAGCAACAAAACGAATATTTGCAAATGATCTCCAGCTCAGCAAACGCACTGTTAACCTTGCTTAATGATATTTTGGATATATCGAAAATCGAAGCAGGGCAGCTAGAGATCGAGCCAGTTACCTTTGCGTTTAGCGAACGCATCGGAAATGTGTTGAAAAGTTTTGCACCGACCGCTCATGGCAAAGGTGTTGGGCTCGATTATTATATATCGCCAAGTATTCCCGATTGTGTGGTTGGCGACCCTTTACGAATTTCGCAGGTTCTTTTTAATCTGGTTGGCAATGCAATTAAATTTACTGATAAAGGTGGCGTAACGGTAGAAGTTTTACTGAGCAAAGGAGAACCTAAAAAAGTCGGTGATGCATTTGAAATCGTTATGGAGATTGTTGATACGGGTAAAGGTATAAGCCTAGAACAGCAAAATAAAATATTTGACCCCTTTCAACAAGCGGACACCTCGACTACTCGCCAATATGGTGGAACAGGGTTGGGGTTAACCATTGTAAAGCAACTGCTCAAGCTCATGAATGGTCATATTGAAGTTAAAAGTGAACCCAACATTGGAAGCAAGTTTGTGGTGACACTGCCATTAAAAATGGGCGAAATGGTAGACGTCGATGTCAAAGAAGTTCCCTGGAAGGATTCATTTGAAGCGTTAAGCGGTGCGCGTTGTTTAGTTGTTGACGACAATGAAGTTAATCGACGATGGCTGCTCGATATGACTGCATCGTGGGGCTGTGATGTCGTGGTCGCTCATTCCGCTTCCGATGCCTTGGCTAAATACAATCAAGCTATCGAGCATGG
>JBFHVL010000013.1:0-27280 GCA_041589565.1 Kangiellaceae bacterium
CGAAAACCCTGCCAGCTCCAGCGCCTGAGCTTCATCCGTCACACTAACACCTTGTGTCGAAGCCAATGACAAGGCTTCACGCAAATGACTTAACGGTGCCATTTGCGGAGTAAGCGCCAGGGCAAACTGTTCGCGATTATGAGTTTGAGTTACCCGCTCCTCCGAGCATTGCTTCAAGGTATCCACCACCGGGGCAACCAAGAGTGCCCCATCGGTAAACCGTTCACTACTCTCAATTAACGCATTAAGATCAATGTCAGTTAAGCAGGGTCTTGCTGCATCATGAACCATCACCCATACAGAATCCTGAACAGCAGACTTTTCAGCAACAAGGCTTAAGCCATTCGCCACCGACTCAGCGCGAGTTTCTCCGCCGGGTGCCAATAACACTTTATCTTGATACGGCTCAATGATCTTCAGTAGTCGAACATCTTGCTGATCGCCTACCACAACAATTTGCTCAATTGCCGGATGTAGATAAAACACATTCAACGAATAGTCGAGCACAGGTCGACCATTCAAAGAGAGGTATTGCTTAGGCGTGGATTGCTGCATACGACTGCCAGAACCTGCTGCCGGGATCACCACCCAGAAGTTTTTAGCTGACATCGTCATGATAAATTATTGAGAAATGTTTTCTTTTTCGGAAGGAATGAAGCGATAAAAGGTTTCGCCGGGTTTAATCATTCCAAGATGGAGTCGAGCGTACTGCTCGATGGCTTCATCATTATCGCGTAGCGCTTTAACTTGTTTGAAAAGTTCGGCATTGCGAAGTTTAAGTCGTTCATTGGCGTGCTTTTGATCCGCCACCTGAGATTCCAGTTTGCGCAGCTCGGCAATACCACCATCCGGAGACCACAGACGAACCTGTAATCCGGCCAGAATGATTAATAACAGTATTGCCCACCACTTCATAACTCGTCCTCAGTACCGATACTCAATGGAGCACCTGTTGTACTTTAACATTGAAAGAGCCTTTGGGAACCTATTGTTTGGCCAAAGGCTCTACCAATTAATGGCTTACTTCAAAAATTTAAAGGCAGCCTTACCGGGATAAACTGCTTTATCGCCTAACTTCTCTTCAATTCTAAGTAATTGATTATATTTTGCAACTCGGTCACTACGACACAAAGAGCCGGTCTTAATTTGCCCCGCTGCAGTAGCAACAGCCAAATCAGCGATGGTGGCATCTTCGGTCTCACCGCTACGATGGGAAACAACTGCCGTGTAGCCCGCATCTTGAGCCATCTTGATCGCAGCCAGAGTCTCAGTTAATGAACCAATTTGATTCACTTTGATCAAAATTGAGTTGGCAATGCCTTTATCGATACCTTCTTTTAGGATTTTTGTATTGGTCACGAACAAATCATCACCAACCAGCTGAACGCGATCACCAATTTTGTCGGTCAAAAGTTTCCAGCCGTCCCAGTCCCCTTCATCCATGCCGTCTTCAATAGAAATAATCGGATAGCGATCTACCAGATCGGCCAGATAGTCGACAAACTCTGCGGAGGTTAATGTTTTATTGTCGCCAGCTAAATGATACTTACCGTCTTTGTAAAACTCGGATGACGCAACATCCAGACCTAACCACACATGCTTGCCAAGCTCGTAACCGGCGCGAGATACCGCTTCAGAAATCGCAGCCAAAGCTTCTTCGTTCGATCCCAGATCCGGAGCAAATCCACCTTCGTCACCAACGGCAGTGTTCAAACCTTTTTCTTTCAATACGCTACGCAAAGCGTGGAAAATTTCGGTACCACAGCGCAGTGCTTCAGAAAAACTGTCACAGCCAGCGGGTAAAATCATAAACTCTTGAATATCCACATTGTTATCGGCATGCGCTCCACCGTTGATGATATTCATCATAGGAACGGGCATGGCAAATTTGCCTGTGCAGATGTGTTCATACAACCCCACACCCTTCTCTGATGCAGCGGCTTTTGCAGCGGCCAAAGAAACAGCCAAAATCGCATTGGCACCCAATTTGGATTTATTTTCTGTACCGTCCAGATCCAACATCATTTGATCCAGAACGGCCAGGTCGTCAACGCTTTGACCTACCAATGCTTTACGAATGTCATTGTTGACGTTAGCTACCGCTTTCAAAACGCCTTTACCCAAATAACGAGACTTGTCGCCATCGCGTAACTCCAGCGCTTCGCGTGAACCAGTCGAGGCACCCGAAGGCGAACAGGCACTGCCCATTACACCGGATTCAAGAATAACGTCGGCTTCTACCGTTGGGTTTCCGCGTGAATCCAGAACTTCACGAGCTTTAATATCAACAATCTTTGACATTGGCTTTCAATTCCTATTTTTCGAAAGAGGTTAAAGTTAGTCGTTTACAATAATCAGGACTGAATCAATGCGTCTTCAGCAAAGGACGTCGACTTGACCAGTTGATCGATTTGCTTGAGCGTATTGAGCATCGACTCAATTTGATGCATAGGGAACGAGTTTGGTCCATCGCTTTTCGCGTTTTGCGGATCGGGATGGGTTTCCATAAATAGTCCCGAAATACCTGCGGCCATTGCCGCACGAGCCAGAACAGGAACATATTCTCGTTGACCACCACTGCTGGCACCCAGACCGCCCGGTTGTTGGACAGAGTGCGTAGCATCAAACACTACCGGACAGCCTGTCTGACGCATAATCGCCAGGCCACGCATATCAGAAACCAGCGTGTTGTAACCAAAGCTGGCGCCACGCTCACACACCATGATCTGCTCGTTGCCAGTCGCTTTGGCTTTGTTAACCACGTGCGCCATATCCCAAGGTGCTTGAAATTGCCCCTTTTTAATATTGACTGGAATACCCGCTTCACACACACGCTGAATAAAGTTAGTTTGTCGCACTAAAAATGCCGGTGTTTGCATAACATCGACCACCGCTGCCACTTCATTAATCGGTGTATCTTCATGAACGTCAGTCAATACAGGTACACCCACCTGCTCTTTAACGGTTTGCAAAATACGCAAGCCTTCTTCCAGGCCGGGACCGCGGAAGCTAGTATGCGACGAACGATTGGCCTTGTCGAAGCTCGACTTATAGATAAACGGAATACCCAACTTATCGGTCACTTGTTTTAAGTAGCCGGCAGTATCAATGGCCAACTGCTCGCTTTCGATCACACAAGGACCGGCGATCAGGAAAAAAGGGTGATCAATTCCAACATCAAATCCGCATAATTTCATAATTTTTCCTCGCTGTAATTTGCGCCTGTTTACTCGCCTTGCGCCTTGCGAGCCGCATCAATAAATGCTGTAAAGAGCGGATGACCATCGCGCGGCGTTGATGTAAATTCTGGATGGAATTGACAGGCGATGTACCAAGGATGATCGGGAATTTCCAGAGTCTCTACCAAATGTTGGGCAGCCGAATAGCCAGAAATTTTTAATCCAGCTTCTTCTAGCTGAGCAATATAGTTGTCATTCACTTCATATCGATGGCGATGACGTTCATTAATCACATCGGCGCCATAAATATCACGAATTTTCGTTCCCGCCACCAATTCAGAAGGTTGTGCTCCCAAACGCATGGTACCACCCAGATCGCTATTTTCGGTGCGAGTTTCAACTCGACCATCCTGAGTTATCCACTCGGTGATTAGGCCAACCACCGGGTGCGGGGCGCTGGGTTTAAACTCAGTGCTGTGAGCGCCTTCAAGCCCTACAACATTACGTGCATATTCAATAATGGCCACTTGCAAACCTAGGCATATTCCCAAAAATGGAACTTTATTTTCTCGAGCAAATTTGGCTGACATAATTTTGCCTTCGACGCCTCGCTCACCAAAGCCACCCGGTATAAGAATAGCATCTGCGTGTTCTAACAATTGAGTGCCCTTTTTCTCAATATCTTCGGCATCAATATAGTCAATATTGATCGATACTCGATTTTTAAGACCTGCGTGAATGAGTGATTCGGTCAAGGATTTATAGGCATCGGTGAGGTCCATGTACTTACCAACCATGGCTACCGTTACTTCACCCTTTGGGTTCGCCTGCGCGTAAAGTACTTGCTCCCACTCTTCCAGGTTGGCTTCTGGAACATCAAGTTTAAAGCGGTCACATATCAGATCGTCGAGCCCTTGTTGTTGTAACAACGACGGAATGCGATAAATACTATCCACATCTTTCATCGAAATTACGGCTTTTTCTTCTACATTGGTAAAAAGCGCGATTTTTGCCCGCTCTCCGGCTGGCAATGGTTGTTCAGAACGACAAATCAGAACGTCGGGTTGAATACCAATGGAACGTAATTCTTTTACCGAGTGCTGGGTAGGCTTAGTCTTTAGCTCGCCCGCAGTTTTAATGAAAGGTAATAAGGTTAAGTGCATGAACAAGGCGCGTTCACGCCCTAATTCGTAGCCTAACTGACGAATGGCTTCAAGGAAAGGCAAGGATTCAATATCACCGACGGTACCGCCAATTTCCACCATGGCGACATCTGCGCTACCGGCACCCTCTAAAATCTTGTTTTTAATTTCGTCAGTAATATGAGGGATAACCTGAACCGTTCCTCCCAAATAGTCACCACGACGTTCTTTACGTAACACATCGGCGTAAACACGCCCGGTGGTGAAGTTATTCTTTTGGGTCATACGAGTGCGAACAAAGCGCTCATAGTGGCCGAGGTCAAGATCGGTTTCAGCGCCATCTTCAGTGACATACACCTCGCCATGCTGAAAAGGGCTCATTGTTCCGGGATCCACATTAATGTAAGGATCCAGCTTTAACAGCGTGACTTTAAGGCCACGAGACTCCATCAAAGCGGCTAATGATGCCGACGCTATGCCTTTACCTAGCGAAGAAACCACACCACCAGTAACAAAAATAAACTTTGTAGCCATTCACGCACCCAAATTTCAGAATTCTTAAAACCAGCCCACATGGAGCCACACAGAAGACGTCAAAAGCCTGACAACCTTCGATTATACAAATAGTTAAACCGCCGCTAACCTACTGAATTTGCAGCTGGTTTTCGGATAAATAATGTTGCTGACGTTAAATCGGAATATCTATGTGAAGAGTCACATCAAGACGGGAGAATAGTATATCAAAGATACACCCACCCAATCGAGCAAAAAATCCATTACAAGGGTTATTTTACGGCAAGACGCCATAACGGCTCGAGTAAATCTCCTCGATTCAAGCAATATGGCGGTTTCGAAGCCACCCACCTCCGGCTTCCAGTGCGCCGGCCTTGATAATTGTCCTCTATACATTCCTGCAATAATTGACTTAATATAGCGGTCTTTGAAATTTCCCCTAGTACAAATTTACGAATCCGCATTGAAGAAATGGTAACTCGTAAGGAAACAAGGAAACTTAAAATGAATAAATACCTTATTGTAGCGGGACTGGTTATCTCACTGTCAGGGTGTCAGGATTCAACCGATACTAAAGACCAACCGAACACTGCGAACCAGGCGTCAGCGTCTACAACTCAAGAAAACGCTATGAAATCAACTACTCCTCCAGTCGCGAAAAAAGTCCCCCATGAGCTCACCGTTCACGAGCATACACGCATCGACAACTACTACTGGATGCGTGACGATGAGCGAAAAGATCCTGAAATTCTGGCGCATCTGGAAGCTGAGAATCAATACACCGATGCCATGCTGGCTCATACTGTCGATTTACAAAACAAAATTTATGATGAACTGGTTAATCGGATTAAAAAAGATGACTCCAGTGTGCCCAATAAGTATCAGGATTATTTCTACTATCGTCGCTATGAAGGCGAAAAAGAGTATCCTATTTATGCTCGTAAAAAAGGTAACTTAGAAGCAAGCGAAGAAATTTTACTTGATGGTAATAAGATGGCCGAAGGTCACGATTATTTTTCAATCGGTGGTTATGCAATAAGCACTAACCAGAATATTCTTGCCTACTCTACCGATACCGTAAGTCGACGAATCTATACCGTTGAATTTAAGGATTTAAGTAACGGCAAAATGCTCTCGGATAAACTGGAGCAAACATCAGGTCAAATTGTCTGGGCAAACGACAATCAAACAGTTTTTTACATCAAAAAAGATCCGCAAACTTTGCTTGGTGACAAAGTGTATCGTCATAAGCTGGGGACCTCTCAAAGTGAAGATGTTCTTGTTTATGAAGAAACGGACAAATCTTTTTACACCTCCTTGGGAAAAACCAAAGACGACAGCATTCTTTACATCTACCACCACAGTACAACAACACGTGGTGCATCAATCATTGATGCAAACACGCCGGAAGATAACTTCGCTCCATTCTTACCGCTGGAAGAAAATCACGAATACGCTTTCGAAAAAGCCGGCGAGTGGTACTACATATTAACCAATTGGGATGCTAAAAATTTCCGCATTATGCGAACCAAAGCAGGAAAGACTCAAGATAAATCCTCCTGGGAAGAAGTTGTTGCACATAATCCGAACGTGTTTATTCGCGATATAGAAGTATTGAAAAACTTTCTGGTAATTAGTGAAAAAGAGCGTGGTCAAAATCGAGTTCGAGCCATTGACCTACGAACTCAAAAAACTAAAGAGCTACAGTTCGATGATCCTGTGTTTGTCGCTGGATTTAGTGGCAACACTGAAGTCGATACCGATACTATTAGAGTGTATTACAGCTCGTTAACTACACCAATGAGTACTTATGACTACAATTTAGCATCCGATAAACGAACTCTGTTGAAACAAGAAGAGGTTTTAGGCGGCTTCCACCCCGACAATTACAGCAGTGAACGAATTTTTGTCACAGCCAGTGATGGAAGCGAGATTCCCGTCTCCATTGTGTATCGAAAAGACAAATTTAAAAAAGACGGCACTAATCCACTGTATCAATATGGGTATGGATCTTATGGCGCAACCATGGACCCCTTCTTTTCTCCATCTCGATTGAGCTTGCTAGACCGCGGCTTTGTTTATGCCGTTGCGCATATTCGCGGCAGTCAAATGCTCGGTCGCCCCTGGTATGAAGACGGTAAAATGTTTAACAAGATGAATACCTTTACCGATTTCATCGACGTTACCAAGGCTCTTGTTGAAATGAAATATGGAGCCAAAGATAAAGTTTTCGCCGCAGGTGGTAGCGCAGGTGGATTGCTAATGGGAGCCATTATTAATATGGCACCAGAACTGTACCAAGGCGTTGCTGCTCATGTGCCCTTTGTCGATGTTGTGACCACCATGCTGGATGAGTCGATTCCTCTCACAACCAACGAATATGATGAATGGGGTAATCCAAACAACAAAGACTCATATGAATATATGCTCTCTTACTCGCCTTATGATCAGATAAAAGCTCAGGACTACCCGCACCTGTTGGTTACAACGGGTTTACACGACTCACAGGTCCAGTACTTTGAGCCTGCCAAATGGGTTGCAAAACTGCGAGAAATGAAAACCGACAATAACATGCTGGTTTTTAAAACCAATATGGAAGCAGGTCATGGTGGAGCCTCTGGTCGATTCCGCCGCAATAAGGATCGAGCACTGGAGTACGCTTTCTTTGCTGACTTAGCAGGTATTAAAGAGTAATTTACATCCGCACTATGGCTCATCATTCGATGAGCCATTTTTCCCTACATTGATTTTCTATTTTATCTTTCCTGCTTTTTAATCCACGCCGAAATTTTTTGTTCTAGAATTGGCATGGGTAATGCTCCATCTTCTAATAGCTGTTGATGAAACTCTTTAATATTAAAACGGCTCTTTAGTTTGTTTTGAGCGGTTGCCCGTAGTTTTTTAAACTCCCAGTACCCTATGCCTGCCGCCGTTGATTGAGCCGGATTAGCGATAACAAAATCAATTAACGAAGAAGCCTGAGACTCCGTTATCGGAGTGTTATTTTGAACAAAGGCCAGGGCTTGAGTTCGCGGCCATCCAAGACCATGAATTCCGGTATCGACTAGCAATTTGATCGTATCGATAAGCTCCAACTGCAAAGCTCCGTATTGTTGAAAGGGGTCGATAAAAAAGCCTAACTCCTCGCCCAACGACACCACATACAACGACCACCCCAGATGGTACACGTTCTCACTGCTAAAGTTACGAAATTTAGGTATCGTCGCGAGTTCTTTTTCAATACCAGATTGAAAAAGGGCTCCGGGCACAGCCCGTTGTATAAAAGTTGACTCCAGCATCCAGCTTTTATGCTGCGCAATCTGGTATGGGTTAAGGTAAAAAACCGCCGCAGTCTGAACGCTCGCATCTGCAGCTTTAGAGAAAGTTAGCAGTGGTGTACGAGCAGCCTGCTGGTCTGCAAGCTTGACCTGATAAGTTGCTTTAGGAAAGGTTGAAAAAACCTTTGGAATGGTTTCATTAACTTGGTGAGAAAACGATTGATACTGCTCCAGCATTTGCGCAGGACTTTCAAATGCAAACTTCGAACTGGTTTCCATATACTTAAAAAATTGTTTTAGTGTGCCTTCATAGCCAGCCTGGAATTTTATCTGCTCCATTTTCAAATTAATTTTAACCAAAGCCTCCAACGCATACTGATGAATCTCCTGTGGCGTTAAAGCGGATCCTGTATGTCGTTTTATTAAATGCCGATACCAATCCTCTCTTTGGGGTAAATGACTCAAAGTCACCGAAGTGATTGCTGCCTGACGATAATGTAGTTTTAAATAATTTTCCAACTTTTGGTATGAAGGTAAAATGGTTTTGTTGATCATCTTGGTATAGCGCAAAATGACATACTGCTTTTGATTAGGAATAAAAAATAAGGGCATATCAATAACAGGCTGGTAATAAACACTGTTCTCAACCAGCTCCACCTGAAATCCCTGTAGTGCAGTTATCAATTTGTCTACGATTTCCGCTGGAAAAACGATACCTTCCTTCACACCCTCTTCTAATCGTTGGATGACTTGCTCCACATACTCAGGTAGCCCTTCCATTCGGTTATACCAGTTTTCGTAATCGGCCACTCTGTTAAACGGCTGAGGTCCCTTGCCAGAACCCAAGTAAGGAAATACCTGAACCATGCGTTGAAGTGATTGCATGGGTAACAGGTGTTCAGGAAATTCAAACGATTCAATGGCTAACCGCCGCTGATACTTAAATATATTCAGATCTAAATTTTCTGTTCTCGATAACTTCAATGATGTGACTTTTTCAGCTCGAGCTAAAAACTCTCGCTCTAGCGCGAGCCGAGCTTTACGCGAATCTTCTGAGAATTCAAAAGGCAAAGAAGCTAAATATCGAGTATCCCCCTGCAGTGTCGCTGTAATGGGATCAAGCTTTAAGCGCTGCTCAACGTAGTCGCTAAAAAGAAACGACAAAGTCTCACTCGAACGACTTGACCAGCATAATGCGGAAAAACAAGTCAGGTATACAACAATCAACCATTTAACTTTGTGATAAGTTTTCATTGACTGGCCTTTTGTTATTGGCGGCTTAGTCTAAGACTAATCTCCCAAAAGTTTGAATTCTGTGCGGCTATTCACCCTTATTCAATTGCTTGGTTTTTTGCCAGTAGCTTTCCATTTCATCTAAGGTTAATTGCCCCAGCTCAACACCATCATCAACCATAAACTGCTCCATTTGACGAAAGCGCTGTTCAAATTTACCGGTAGCCCGACGTAACGCCGACTCGGAATCTAGTTTAAGAAAGCGTGATAGATTGACCATCGAAAACAAAACATCTCCAAACTCGTCCTCAATAGCATCTTTTGAGCATTCCTGCTGCTGCAACTCCTGTTTTAGCTCAATCAATTCCTCTTCGATTTTTTCCCAAACACCGTCAATCGTTGGCCAGTCAAATCCTTGCTTGGCAGCGCGCTTTTGCAGTTTCTGAGCTCGCTTAAGCGCCGGAAAGTGTTTTGGAACATCATCCATTAAACTGGCATTGCTGTCTTTTTGCTGTCTTTCCTTATGCTTTTGTAACTCCCAGGCCTTATGCAACTCTTCATCGGTTTTAAATTCGCTATTGCCAAATACGTGGGGATGGCGAAGCGTCAGCTTGTCGCTAACTGCATTGACCACATCATCAAAGTTGAACCGCTGCTCTTCCTCCGCTAACCGACAATAAAAAACCACTTGAAATAATAAATCGCCTAGCTCTGCTTTAAGATCGTCATAGTCTTCTCGCTCTATAGCATCGACGACTTCGTATGTTTCTTCGATAGTATAGGGAACAATGGTCTGGTAACTTTGCTTTAAATCCCAGGGACATCCTGTATCTGGATCACGCAATTGCGCCATTATGTTTATCAGACGTTCGACGCTATGCTTCATAAATCCATCACTCTCTAATTGCAGTTTATAAATTTACCTTACTGAATCTCATTTTTGATAAACAGTTCAATCTGTTCATCCCATTCTTTTTACTTCAATGACATTAGGGACTTGTGCCAACTGGGCAATCACGCGGGCAAGTTTATCGATATTTTCTACATTCATACGAATTTGCATAGTTGATGTTTGCTTTACTTTGTCAATTGCCGAACTCATACTTTCAACACTGATTTTTTCATTCGCAAACACCGTTGTAATATCTTTCAACAAGCCTTTTCGATCAAAAGCGACGATTCGAACATCGACATCATAAATTTCGTTATCTTTCTCCCCCCAGGAAACATCGAGCAACCGCTCGGGAGTTTTCTCCATCGCTTTTAGCACGTAATTACAATCCTGACGGTGAACCACTACACCACGACCTTGCGTAATATAACCTTTTATTTGGTCTCCTGGTACGGGCCTGCAACAACCTGCAATTCGCGTAAGCAGGCTACCAACCCCCTCAATTTGAATACCTTCGGCATTGTGCTTTTTGCGCCTCTCCTGACTTTGAAAAACACGTTTTTCCTTCTTAGTCTCATGAGTCCCCTGCATGGAACGAATGCTGTTGAGCACTTGAGTCATTCCAATATCGCCAGCGCCTATGGCGGCATAAAGCTCATCAGACTGATGAAAGTTAAACTTACTGACTAAGGCATCAAGATCAATGTTTTCCAAACCATGTCTTTGAATATCTTTATCAAAAATAGTACGTCCCGCCGCAATATTTTTATCTTTGTCTTGATGGCGAAACCACTGATGGATTTTAGATCGCGCGCGCGAAGAACGAATATAACCATTATGCGGGTTTAACCAATCGCGACTGGGTTGGCCATTTTTCGCTATAAGAATCTCAACTTGTTCACCCGTTTTTAATTGGTAAGTCAAAGGGACAATACGACCGCCTACTTTTGCTCCTCGACAGCTATGACCAACATCGGTATGTACCGCATACGCAAAATCGACAGGCGTTGCACCAACCGGCAAATCGATTACTTTACCTTGTGGAGTAAACACATAAATTCGATCTTCAATTACTTCGCTGCGAAAGTTTTCAATCAACTCATTAGAGTCGGCCAGTTCCTCTTGCCACTCGAGCAAGTGTCGCAGCCAAGATATCTTAGCTTCAAACCCAGCTTGTTGAACTTTAGCCCCCTCTTTGTAACGCCAGTGAGCAGCGACACCAAGCTCGGACTCCTGATGCATTGACTTGGTTCGAATTTGAATTTCAATGGTTTTACCTTGAGGACCAATGACTGCAGTATGCAAGGAGCGATATCCGTTTTCTTTGGGGGTGGCAATGTAATCATCAAACTCTTTTGGAATGTGTTTCCACAGTCCATGAACAATGCCCAGAGCTGCATAACAATGAGGAATTTCATCAACCAATATACGAACTGCACGGACGTCGTAAATTTCTTCAAAACCCACGTTTTTACGCTGCATTTTTCGCCAGATACTATAGATGTGTTTCGCACGCCCCATAACTTCTGCATTGTGAATACCCGACTTTTCAAGTTCGGACTCAATCGTTTTAATTAACCGCTGTACGTAACGCTCACGATCAACTCTACGCTCATCCAAGCTTTGCGCGATGGTTTTGTATTGCGCAGTATTCAGGTAACGAAAAGCGAGATCTTCCATTTCCCATTTCAATTGACCG
The DNA here is from genome assembly GCA_041589565.1 of Kangiellaceae bacterium. Classification (GTDB taxonomy): domain Bacteria; phylum Pseudomonadota; class Gammaproteobacteria; order Enterobacterales; family Kangiellaceae; genus Pleionea. Next base: position 11,937 of record JBFHVL010000013.1, read on the forward strand.
ACACCAAGACGATTGGCGAGCGGCGCGTAAATATCACGAATTTCCTGCGCGATATTTACCCGGGTCTCATGATCGGCTCTTTTTGCTTCTCGTAAAGCTGATAAACGCTCTGCAAGTTTAATCAGTACCAGACGAACGTCATCAACCATTGCCAACAACATACGACGAAAGTTATCAAGTTGTTGACCGTCGGTAACATTTGTATTTTGTCGCTGTTGAACAGTGGAAATGGCATTCATTCCTTTCACACCCTGACACAGTTTTGCAACATCCTGACCTAACTGTTCTTTGATAATCTCGGAAGGTATAAAATCAGCTTGATAGAATGGGTAAATAAGTGCAGCAACCAATGTGGTGGCATCGACATGAAGATGAATTAAAACATCAGCAATTGCCAACCCTTCCTTAAATTGATTTTCACAGTTTTTTTCACGTTCAATACATCGCTTTACCAATTCAAAACATTTGGCGATGAGTTGCTGTTGTTTATCGTTGTATTTTAGTGGCAGGCGCGACATCCACAGTTGTGGATCATCGCGATAAGAAAAATCACCAAAATGATTATCTGCCACTTTAACCATATTTTACCTTTCACCGGTTGTTTATAATGATGAAATACTAAGTCTTGTGAGTCGGCACTAATCGCAGACTCTACTTTCGATAATTATTTTTCAAAAACGGCAATCGACTCAACATGAGCGGTATGCGGAAACATATCCATAACACCCGCCTTGGTCAGTCGATACCCGTGCTCTTTCATAATTCCAGCGTCACGCGCTAAAGTGGCGGGATTACAGGAAACATATACGATTCGAGAAGCACCAAATTTGGGAAGATATTGCACCACATCCAGAGCGCCACTACGCGGAGGATCTATTAAAATTTTATTAAACCCTTCTCGCGCCCACGACTTGTCACTAAAATCTTTCTGTAAGTCGGCAGCATAGAAGTCAACATTGGTTAAAGCATTATGTTTCGCATTTTCATAACCGCGCTTAACCATGCTTTCAACGCCCTCAACGCCAACAACTTGCCCAGAGCAAGTTGCCAATGGAATGGTGAAATTACCTAAGCCACAAAATAAATCCAGTACACGGTCATTGGCTTGCGGCTCCAATAAATCAATCGCCAACTTCACCATCTTCTGGTTAATCGACGCATTTACCTGAGTAAAGTCCATTGGATGAAATTTTAGTTCAACATTAAAGTCAGGTAATTGATAGCTCAGACGCTGATATTGATCGACAGGCCATACCTTGTGAACTGTGTCGGGACCTTTTGGCTGAAAATACAGTTCAATGCCATGCTGTTTGGCAAATTCAATCCATTGGGTTTGATCACTGTCGGACAAAGGCTCCATATGTCGGACCACAAAAGCCAATTTATCGTCACCCGCAGCTAACTCAATTTGGGGAGTAGATTGTTTAGCATCCATTGAACCAATGAGTTCTCGTAGGGGCAGGATCAGATTATCCACCTGCTTAATCAACACCGGGCATCGCTCGATTTCAGCGAGGAAGTTACTGCGCTTTTCTCGAAACCCGACTAAGCAGGAATCTTTTTTGGAAACAAAGCGAACACCCAGACGGGCTTTTTTGCGGTAGCCGAGGGTGTCAGCCTGTAATGGAGGCAGCCACTCTTCGGGCTCAATTTGCCCAAAGTGCTGAAAATGTTCGGCCAAAATCGATTGTTTAAAGTTTATCTGAGCCTCATTCGACATGTGCTGCAAACTGCATCCACCGCATTGCTCAAAATGATCACAGGGCGGTTTGACACGATCGGCCGATGCTTTTAGCACGTCAATAACATAACCTTCGTCATATTTGCCGTGCACCGCCGCATACTTCATCCGAACGTCTTCGCCGGGTAAAGCCCCATCGACAAACACGGTTTTACCATCAATATGTGCGATGCCACGCCCTTCATGGGACAACTTTTCAATGCTTATCTCAACCGGCTGCTCGGGAACTGGTCTACGTTTACGTCGTCTTGCCATTTATAACTACTCGTTAAGAATTTTAGGTTTACCTACCGCATCACGATTGGGTGTAATTCCAAAGTCGTGCAAACTCATTCAAATGAGCTTCTTCGCTATGTGTCAATAAGTCAGCCAGCAGTCGGCACTCTTTATGGTAGGTCATATCATCAATATGACCTCGCATTAACTCAAATCGCAAATACACCAGGTAAGTGTTCAGCACATCAGATTCACAATAGTTGCGAATACCCCGAATGTCTTCGGCCAAATAGGCATCCCATACTTTGGCACCACTCATCCCCATCTTACCGGGAAACCCTAACATACTGGCAATGTGATCAAGGGGGGCATTGGCCCGTCCGGTGTACATGGCCAACAAATCCATCACATCGGTATGGCGGGCATGATAACGGCTTATATAGTTATTCCATTTAAAACCCGAGTCCAGTTCGCCCATATCCCAATACTGCGACGCACAAACCCCATGTTTTAAAGCTCGATAGTGCAATACAGGCAGGTCAAATCCGCCACCATTCCATGACACCAGTACTGGAGAGTATTTGTCGACCCCATCAAAAAACCGACGCACCAGTTCTTCTTCGGATGAATTCTCATCTCCCAAAGACCATACTTTAACCGAGTCGCGATATCGAAATACCGCCGAAATCGCTACGACCTTATGCAGATAGTGAGGAAGAAATTCCGACTGCGTTTTCTGGCGATGGAGCTGGTACATGGCTTCGGCCGCATCGGCATCACTCAGTCCATCAAGTTCGAAAATTACCCGCCCCGCTTCCACATCTGGAACCGTTTCGATATCAAATACAAATACATTCATGATTAAAATTGCGTGTTAATTAACCGAAATCCAAGACTATTATTTCTAATTTTCAATAGCTTAGTTTATGATTGAGGTTTCGGCAGGCATTGTACTCTTATGTTCAGCCAGTCACCAGTCGCGATAACGAGATCTGGAAATAGAATCTAGGATTAGATTGAAACGGGAAAAAAGATTGCGAACCGTCGTCAAAACATTTTTGCTGGGGCTGATCAGCATCCTTTGCTCACTGCCCGATGTCAGCCAGGCGTCGGAGCCCGAGCCCCGCAATATCCCCAGAGTGGTGTTTGTGCTTGATGATCAGGCCACCAGCAATCAGTCCATCCTAAAAGGCTTTCGTGAGTACACACGAAAACATGCCGGTCGACTGGTACGGATCGATCTGCTCATCAATAGTGGACAAACTCAGGCCGAGCTACGCCAGGAGCTATCGCGTAATTATGATCTTATCATCGCGGTAGGTAATGACTCATTAAAAGCCGCTCAAAGTGCCAACGGAGATTTGCCCATTTATGCCATTAAAATTAACCAGTCTGAACTGCGCGCCATCCATCGTGACTCACTTAAGAAAAATCGTCTGATTACCGGGATATATCTCGATCAGCCCTTCGAGCGCTACGCCGCCCTTATTCGTAATGCGCTACCTCAGTACCGGCGGGTCGGTCTACTGCTGAGTCAAAATAGCAAAACCCTGAAACCCACGTTTGACTCGGTCATGTCCAAACATGGCTTAACACCCGTTGTTACAATTGTTCGCAGCAACGACCTTCCACAGCGGGTGCTGGAGCGACTGGCTCTTAAAAGTGATCTGGTGATTGCCATATTTGATGAACAGATTTATACCGCAGAAAACATAAAAAGCCACCTGCTCACCGCTTTTCGGCACCAAATCCCCATGATTGGTGTTACCCGTAATTTTTCAGACGTCGGTGCCATTGCTTCGCTTTACACCGATAACTTCGAGCTTGGAAAGCAAGCTGCTAAGTACTCACTTCCACTTATCGACTCGGAGGATGCCAAGTTACCGCCCATGTATCCTGAAACCTTCGAGATTAAGGTTAATTACAATGTACTAAGATCTTTTGGAGTTGAAGCTATCGAAATGCAAGCGCTTCGGCAGGTGATACAACAAGTACCAATAGCGAGTCGATAACGACCTATGTTTGATTGGGGTATACGCACACGAGTATTAGTACTGGCTTTGGTGCCAACGGGCATTATTGCATTGGTAATGGGCGTTTATTTTATTGGCGCTCGCGTTCAGGACTTAAAAAGTACTCAGCTCGACCGAGGCCTGACCGTCGCCAAAAACCTGGCTTATGCGAGCGAGTATGGCGTTTCGGTTGCCAACTACCCAATATTAAAACGTCTTATCGACTTGGCTCGCGATGGTGATGAAGATATCACCGCCATCGCAGTTTACGACAAGCACAACCGGCTTTTTGCTCATACTGGAACTCGCTCACAAGTTGAATCATTACAGGCAAGCGCCAGCGAGCTGCCCAATATCGAGCAGTGGTATCCGGTTGAAAGCGGCGTCATTATCCGTGCCCCAATTTACAGTCAGCCCCTCAACCTTAACGACACCCAACCCTCGATGCGTATCGCAGAGCCCATTCTGGGCTATGTCGCTATTCACATGACCAAAGACTTTTCTGCGGTCAGGCAGTACGAAACCATCATTGCTTCGGTCGTTATTTTGATCACCGGATTATCCTTAGGAGGCTTTCTGGCGCAACGAATGGCACGAGCCGTTACTATTCCAGTTATTCAACTGGCTCATGCGGTAAACCGTATCAAAGAAGGCAAGCTGAATACCCGGGTAGATAGTACGGCAACAGGAGAGCTGAACACTTTGGTCAGTGGTGTAAACGACATGGCCAAATCACTTTATGAAGCCCGAGAAGAAATGCAGCAGGCAATTGAACAGGCAACCTCAGACCTGAGCCAGACACTGGAAACCTTGGAGGTTCAAAACGTAGAACTGGATATGGCCCGTAAACAGGCGCTAGAAGCCAGTCGAGTGAAATCTGAGTTCCTTGCCAATATGAGTCATGAGATTCGCACTCCAATGAATGGAGTCATTGGCTTTACCAACCTGTTACTGCGTACCGAGCTGGATGATAAGCAACGTGAGTTCTTGCTGACTATTCATAAATCGGCCAATAACCTGTTATCGATCATTGACGACATTCTCGACTTCTCGAAAATTGAAGCCGGTAAAATGGAGCTGGACGAAGCGCCACTGGATATCCGTGAGTGCGTCGATGACGTTCTCAACCTGATTGCTCCACTGGCACAGGAAAAGAAATTGGAGCTGGTATCCATGGTGTATTCCGATGTACCGGATTCGATTATGGGCGATCAGGTGCGCCTAAAGCAGGTGCTCACCAACCTGGTCAACAATGCGGTTAAATTTACCGAACAAGGCTCCGTTATCGTAAGAGTGATGCTCGATGCTGAAGACGAGCAACAGGTAAATCTGAAATTTGCCATCAGCGATACTGGTATTGGTATGTCTCCGGAGCAGCAAAAAGTGCTATTCCAGGCGTTCAGTCAGGCCGATACTACGACCACTCGCCGTTTTGGAGGTACTGGCTTAGGTCTTGTAATTTCCAAAAAGCTGGTTGAAAAAATGGGCGGAGCCATTAGCCTGGAGAGCACACCGGGAGAAGGTTCCAACTTCTACTTTAATATCAAAGTCAATCGAGACTTCGAAGCCCTGATCGAACAGCAATCTGACGTTAACTTCCTGGAAGAAAAACGTGTTTTCTTCTATGAAGCACTGGAGCATTCACGTTTGGCCATTGAACACATGCTGCAGCGGTGGGCCATGCGAGTTCGATCCACTGGCGAAATTGACGAGTTTACTCAAATGATTGAGCACGCCAGCAACACCAATAAAACCATCGATTACCTACTGATCGACTGTTCCAATTACGATACCTACCATCAGGAAATCAAGCACCTGTTTAATCTGGCGAAATCCAAGCTCGACTGCGCTTTAGTCGCGATTCTTGCCACTCCTGATGCGCATCAAATCAGTCAACTTAAAACACTCGGAGCGCATGAATGCGTCAGTCGCCCGGTAGCGCATCATCAGCTGAAGCACGCTTTACAAGAGCTGCTCGATGAAGAGCAACGTCAGGGGCTGCAAGCCGCTGACGTAGAAACAGGCTCACCCTTTGAGTCACTCAATATCATGGCGGTAGACGATAACGAAGCCAACTTAAAACTGATCACGGTCTTTCTCGACGATTTTAACGCTAATGTGTTTACCGCCGAAAACGGTGTGCAAGCGGTCGATCTTGCTCGTCAGCATCCCTTTGACTTGATCTTTATGGATATTCAGATGCCGGAAATGGATGGTATTGAAGCCACCCGCAGAATTCGTAAATTACGTTTAAACCAACGCACTCCCATCATCGCTCTCACTGCACACGCCATGATGGGAGAGCGCGAAAAGCTGCTTTCTGAAGGGATGAACGACTACTTGACCAAACCGATAGGCTTAGAGCAAATCGAAGAAACCTTGTTTAAATGGACTCAAAGTCGTACCCAGCTTAAAAAGAGCACGCCCGCAATTGTCAGCAAAGCGAGAACAGAACCGGTAAACACATCGAGAAATGTTAATACCGCGATTAACTGGGAACTTTGTATAAAAATGGCAGGTGGCAAAGAAGATCTCGCCAAAGATATGATCGATATGCTGGTGCAGCATATCCCTGAAGCGCGTGAAGAAATTAATCAGGCCAAACATGCAAACTCTTTGGATGACTTATTAAAAGTGGTCCATAAATTTCATGGCGCGACCTGTTATGTCGGTGTGCCACAGCTCACACGCTGTGCCTACGACTACGAAACACACCTTAAAAAGTACGGACTAGACCAGGATATCAGCGAATTACATCAACAGCTCATCGATGAAATGGAACGTGTTGAGCAAAGTTATACCGAATTGGTTTAGCCGTTAGCAACACCAACCGCTCAACCACAATACTCCATATAGACGTCCGCTCTTTGATAATGTGAGTCACCATCAGGCTTAGGCCTATGCTCAAAACCTACCGACTCATACAGCTTTAAAGCTGGCTTCAGCTTACTGTTCGACTCAAGAAACAGTCGCTTACGTCCACTTTCACGGAAATAGCGAAGTGCTCGATTAACCAATTGGCGACCTATTCCTTTCCCCTGAATTGATTGGGTGACTGACATTTTAGACAATTCAAAGCTGTTATCGTCCACGGCAATCAGAGCTGCGGTACCTACCGGTTTACCATCTTTTAGTGCAATAAATATTTTACCACCAGGTTCGATAATGTATTTTTCAGGGTTCGATAAGACTTCTTCGTCGATAGACTCCACATAAAAATATTTTTCTAACCACTCGACATTCAGTTGCTTAAATGAAGGTGCATATTTGGATTCAAAATCTACGATTTGAATGTCGTCAGTTGCTGTTGATTGCATAGCATTTAACACTCTGAAAGCCAACGACTGCTGTTGCAGAGCGGTATCCAACTGTCGGCATGAATGAACAAATTCATCACCTTTCCCTCCTAAATCTATGTCCAGATGCTTTTTAATTTGAGCAAAGCACTTTTCCAGTCGGTCCAGAAACTCATATCCTTTAGGTGTCAGGCTAAGCATGCGACGACGTTCATCCTGGGGATCGGGCGCATCGAATACCAATTCTTCGGCTGATAGCTTTCGACTGACCTGACTCACTGCAGAATGAGTCTGTCCTAACTTTTCAGCTACAGCACTGATGGAAAGCTGACCATTATCTTTGATCAACATCAGGTAAGGCACCATACGCGCCGATAGGGGCAACCCCATCGCCTGATAGATATCATCCACTTCTCGAAACAACGCATCACTGATCTTTTTTAAATAGGAGCCCAAAGCCAGTAAGCCATAATCCGATAACTGCTTTTCCATCTCGCCTTATTATTTATGTAAGTAATTACGTAAATACAGTGATAATAAAAATCTAACAAGAAATCAAGGTGATAATTGTGATTCCTCAATAAAAAAGCCCCAACTTCCTTCTGAAGTCAGGGCTTTATCCAATGATCCTATGATTAAATTAGGAGCGGAACAATACTGATTCTCGGTTAAACCAAAGGTTACAGAAATACAGTAATGCGCCAGCTACCAGAGTTGTGGATAAGAAAATGATACCCATCATTCCGTAGTCGATGGTTCCTTTTAAAATTTCCTTAATCGCCAGAGCTACATTGGTGAGTGGCACCCATGCCCAGGTCGAGTCCAATTTAACGCCCGGCAAAATTGAGAAAATAATAGGAATAATCGATAGCATCATAATAGGCGACATATAGTTTTGCGCTTCTTTAAAGTTTTTCGCGTAGATAGAAGCACATAACAACAATGACGCAAAAATTGCAGCTACAGGAGTCAGCATCAGGAACATCAGCAAAATATCCGAGACGTGGACAATATCGGCCAACTTCTGAATAACTGAAAACGCCATAACCTGACCAAAAACAATCATCCAGATCAGTAAGGACGCCAAAGTCATAAAGACGGTTAGAAAACCGGTGGTAAAGATAACTAGAAACTTGGCCAAGACTACGGAGGTACGACTAACTGGAGTCAGTAACAGCGTTTCGAGAGTACCCCGTTCCTTTTCTCCTACCCCGAGATCCAAAGCTGGATACATAGCCCCAGTTAATGTGAGGATCAGCAAAATATAAGGAAAAAATCCGCCAAACTTCTCACCAAAGTCTTCACGTTTATCCGCCGTGTTGATCCGCTTAATGTCGACGGGCTTGGTTAACCCTTTAAATTGAGCATCGCTCAGCCCCATTTCCGCCAGCAACAGTTTTTGATGACCTTCGCTGAAATCGTCAACTACACTTTTAACCCGCTGATAAATGCGGTTAGTAACTGACGCATTATTAAAATAAAGTTCAAGCTGAATTTGTTCTCCAGCATCGAGAACCTGCTTTGCATTTTCAGGAATCACCACGGCAAACTTGATTTTTTGCTCCTGAATAGACAAAGTTAAGTCGGCATCTGGCTCGAGGGTTATTTCTTTAAAGTTGTCCTGCGCGCGGATCATTTCCGCAACTTCGGGCATCGCCTGCTCGTTAACTATGGCGTAAGTTAAGACTTCACTTTCAGCTTTTTTGACCATTTTCGCGCTGACAAAAACAACACCGCCAATAATCATTGGCATAATCAACGTTGGTAATAGAATGGTAAAAATGAGCGTACGCTTGTCTCTAGCTAATTCCAAAAACTCTTTTTTATATATTTCCCACATAATTAGCTCTCCACTGTCTCAACTTCTGGCTTGGTAGCACTTTCTGACTGCACTCCGCCCTCTACCAAACTTAAAAAGGATGAGTACAAGTCACCACCGTTACCCAATGCGCGAAACTCGGCCAGTGAACCATTAAATTGTGTAATACCTTTATCAATTAAAGTCACATGATCACAGACCGACTCCACCTCATGAAGATGATGAGTCGAAAAGATCACTGATACATTACTACCTCGATAAGAGTCGATAAAATCAACAATGGTTTTAGCCGATATCACATCCAATCCAGTAGTCGGCTCATCCAATATAAGTACCTTAGGATCATGAATCACAGTGCGAGCAATATTCGCGCGCTGTGCCATACCCGTGGATAGGTCTTCTGCTTTTTTGTCCTGAAAAGAGTGAATATCCAGCAAGTCAAACACTTTATCGATCTTGCTCTCCAACTCATCACCTCTGAGTCCATGCAACCGACCAAAGTATCGAACGTTTTCCCGTACGCTTAAACGACGGTACAGGCTGGTTTTGCCCGATAAAAAGCCAATTTGCTTGCGCATAAGTAGCGGATGATGAACCACATCCTGACCATCAATCATTATGCTTCCACTGCTTGGAGTCAGAGCGGTTGAGAGCATACGCAAGGTAGTGGTTTTGCCCGCACCATTAGGCCCAAGCAAGCCTAAAACTTTACCCGGCTCGCATTTGAAGTGAACATTTCTTACCGCATGAAACTGACGCTCATCATCTCTGGGATCTCGATCCAGTGACTTTTTCCGCTTACGTTCTTTGAGCGCCACTTTGTCGTAACGGAACGACTTGGCTAAATTTTGTACTTCGATCATTAAGTTCTCTCCCATTTATGGAATATTCGCTTCAGTCGCTCGTTGTCCTAATTACTTACAGAGTTAATTAAATTTATCTGTAATAAATACTCTAGAGCAGTTACTAAAAGCGAAATCACACTAATCAAAGGGGAAAGTTATGAGTGATCAAGGTGAAAATTTTAAACAGGAGTCCGGACTTTTAAATAATGCCGTGAATTTATTCACGGCACCAGGAAAAGCGTGGGAAAGCATAAAATCAGAAGGAGGAGCCTGGTTTCCACTTGTACTAATCATTGTAATGACCGCACTAGTCAACTTCCTGTACTTTCAGTCAGTCAATATGGATTGGTTTATTCAGCAGCAAGTCGCTATAGCTGGCGCAGACTCAACGCCAGCAGAAAAAGAAGCAATGACCAGTCAAATGGCTTCTATGGGTCGTGGAATGTTTACGGCCTTTGCGATTGGTGGAGCTGCCATCGGTATCCCAATTATGTTTGCTATTGTATCGGTGTTGTACATCATTATTTCAAACATTCGAAATGATAATCTGACTTATGGACAATGCTTCACCTTGGTGAGCTGGTCTGGTCTGGTGAAAATTGTGTCAATCCTTATCGCGCTGGTGATAGTAAGCCTCGATAATTCAGGTGAACTAGGTCAACATCATATCACCGGACTAAACTTGAACTGGTTATTATTTCAAGTTGAAGCTGGACATCCATGGTACAACTGGTTAACGCAGTTTGATCTTATCGGGCTATGGGGTGCCGCTTTACTTGGATTGGGCTATCACAAGTTTACCAATGCATCTTTAACCGCTTCTATGATTTTCGGTTTTCTACCCACCATTCTTTACTTTGGCATTTCGGCACTACTAGTTTAAAAAATTCCTTGTAATTCAACTTCATCAGGCACCTTGCGATTTCAAGGTGCCTGCATTATCTAAATTACCACTGATAAGATTTTTCGACTATTGCGTAAAGGCCTTATGAAAGCAACCGGTTAAGCTTGGCAAACTAAATTAAAAAAATTATTCATCTACGTTCAATATTTAGTAGCCGATCTTTTACCTGACTGATAATTTCACCACGCATTTTCGCTATTTTCGGAACTTCATCGGCTGCAAAACTCACAGGGCGACAATATTCAATAGCTTTTAAACCTATCCGCAATGAAATCAGTCCTGCTCCAACTCCTTGAGCCGCTCGGGCAGATAATTTTGTTCCTAAGCTGACCCCCATAGACTCGAAAGTTGCGTCCATTAAAAGCTCTTGAGCTCCAACCAGCATCATATTTTTCAGTACCTGTTTCATAACTTTAATTCGAGAGAATGGGGAGTTGGGAATACCGTAAACTCGGCCAATGTCATTTAGCATTTTAAGGTTTCGCCACAGAACAAGAAACATATCTATCGCGGCAAAGGGGCTAACGGCAACCATCAAAGAACAATCTGTCGAATGCTTTATTACCAGCTGTTTAGCAACATCATCCTTTTGAGAAAGCACTTCTTTAGAGTATATGTGGATAATTTCAGAGTCGTCCTGACATACCTGTGTTCGCGTCATAAAACTTAGATAACTTGGCTCCGCCGCCGAGTATCTTTGTTCCTGAATTTCCTTAATTAATGGCAAAGCATCACCATGACTTGATGCTCTATTATATTCATTAAGCTTATTTTTTAGGTTTTCAAAATGCTTCTGTTTTCTAAGTTCTACTATTTCTTGCAGCACTCTCTTCCCAAGAAAAGCTAATACTCCAGTTATTACCACAGTTAAACTCCACCCTAGTGATGGGTGAATTGTAAATGCCGATGCTAGAGACTCAAATATTTGTAACCCCGCAAGTAGAGCCACAATAGAGCTACCGACTACAATCAAAGAGCTACTTTTTTTAATCTCGAACTCGCTATCTTCGGTTTTTTTTACCAATTGAGTTGATGCTTGGCTATCTCCTACCAAGTCAGCTTTAACCGCCATTTTTTGAACGTTAATATCTTTCTCTTTCATACGAATGGGCTTCATAAGAATAAGTCTCCAACAATAAATTCAAGCAACTTACCCATACGAATATGTGGTATTTCTTGTCCTCTTAACAAAGGAGGCAAGTACTCAGGCAAGTCGTAATCCGAGTTATGGATAGACTCAATCGTGTCAGGCAGCAATCCGGGGAAAACAACCATATCTTCACCATTTTCACTAAGTGTACCCTTTATACAGTGAAGTTGTTCTCCATTGATTTCTGCCACTAATGACTCAGTACATTTAACCGATGATAAAGTTAGAAAACTCACTTGAGTATTCCGAAACTTAAGCTTGTTATGGGTAGGATAAAATAGACTCTCGATAAAAGACTGCAATCGATGTTGTTGATCTGATGGGACTTGATCTGATTTAGTCGCCGCAAATAAAACCTTATCAATTTTAGGGCTCCAGATGCGTTTTAGAGCATTTGACTCGCCGTAACAAAATATACTGGATAATTCTTCAATAGCTTCAGCGACAACCTCACAATCACTATCTCGCAATTTAAGCAGCTGAATGCAGTCGACCAACATAATTTGTCTATCGATACTTTTGAAATAACTGTCAAAAAATTCCTTAACGACGTTGTGTTTAAAATCTTCAAACCTTTCAGTTAAGATCTTAATTAATTCGCCACTCGACTCATCATTGCGCTTTAGAAAATCTTCGGGTAAGGGGAAAAACTCTAAGATCGGAGCGCCATCCAGATCACCCGGTAAAACGAAACGGCCTGGAGAAACGAGAAAACCTTTAGACTTTAAACTTTTTAACTTTTTCGCAAAAGCTTTCGATAAATCAGTAATACTGGAAACTTTAAAGCTTTCAGCATCTAGCTTTTGCCTCCAGCAATTGTAAATAGAGTCATCCTGCTGAAGTAATTTTTCTGCATACCTGCACCACTCCGGATAGGACTGCTTCAATATCACTAAATCTAATAACCACTCTCCTGGATAGTCAAAAATATTCAGCTTTAAGGTAAGACTTTCTTTAACTGAAGAAAGCAGTCGATTAGAAGTGCGATACTTAATGTGTACTGAAAGCCCAGAAGTCGTCTCTGTCGAGGCCGGCCACTCCCTATTAATTAAATTTTGCCGGTTATTGGAAAAGTCGAACCGCCGAACTTTTCGATCAGCCAGCTCCTCAAGCGAGGAGGCAATAAACCGCCCATCTTCCACTACCGACCAAAACGGTAAATTACGATACTTATTAACATACAGCAGCTGATTTATTAAAGATGTAATGAAGGTTGACTTCCCTGCGCCACTAAATCCTGTGACTGCCAAATTGACTTCCTGATGTAATAATCGTTCTGTCGCTTGCTCGGTCTTTCTGAGTAAACTTCTTAGCTGTTGCTTCACCTTGATAACCTAAAACATAAATATAGATATAAAGATAAGGGCACTTGCTTAGCTCACAAGTATCAAATGGTAAGAAAATATGACTAATTATTTTATAAAGAAAAGGCCGCTAATGCGGCCTTTAAGAGTAATCAGTTTGAAGCAAGTTCTTCAAGAGTTTGCTTTCTCCGTTCTATATAGCTCGCCCATTGAGTTGCTCTACTTTTAACACTCTCATATCTTGAAGCCTTCATTAAAGTGTCAATCGCAGCGTCAAAGTCATTATTGAAGTACTGAGCAATTCCTTTATCATACAAAACCTTACCAGTGTCTTCCAACTTACCTCGTTGCAACGCTTTATTGTACACAGCAACTGCGCTCTTCCAATCATCGAGAAACGCATAGAGTTGTCCTTGTTTAGCCTCATATTCTCCAGTATCCACATGCTTAGCAGCTTCGACATATGCTTCAATTGCTTGTCTAAGCTCATTGGCAGCATGATAATTTTGACCAATCACTTTCCAGTTTTTCTCATTTGATTCGATGAGTCCTTTTTTAACACCTTCTTCTAGAATGAGTGCGGCTTTAAAAGGCACCTCAGCCATCGCATACAATGAGGACAACTGTGAATAATCATCTTTTTTGTCAAACAGATTTTGCCGATGCATCAACTCCATCACTGCTAATGAGCGTGTATAGTCATCAGCTCCGGCATAGAGAGATGCAAGCATTCTCCAATTTTTGGCTTCTTCAGGCCAAACTTCAACCATAGCTCGGGCGACTTTAATCGTTCCGGGTCTGTCTTTTAATTCATTATGAGCACTCAGTAGCAGTGTAAAGATACTTTTTTTATACTCGTCAGTGGTATTAACAGCCAAATAAGCAGGGCAAATGGACTCCTTCATTTGTCCCTTCTGCATATAGATACCTGCTAATAAAGTATAGCCAGTATCTTTAGGATCTGTTTCATACTTAAACCATTCTTGAACAAGCTTTAATGCCTTGTCAAAATTTCCCTCAGAATAATGAAAACTCGCCAAATTTAAACGAGCAGATTGCTCTCTCGGAATTTGCAAACTCTTCTCATTCAAAGCAATTTCAAAATACCGCATCGCCTGCGCATTCTGGTTAAGGTTGATGTAAATACTGCCCAGATTTAATGCCAATAATGCCTTCAAGTACGAATTGCTTTCGTTTCTCTCATACAGCCCTTGCATAATTTCAAGCGCTTCGTTCATTTTCTCCTCGCCCATAAGCTCCATGGCTTTGTTCATTCGCTTATGAACACCTTCGGGTACGGACTTAAACGGGCGTTTTTCAGGCTCAGAGGTTGCGCCTAAAGACTTACAGCTACGAGTATACTTGGTCGAAAGATCAACCGGCTTTTTTGGAGGCTTAGGAGGTGCAGCCTTTTCCCCTTCTGCAGCAATAGCCGAGAATGAAAGTAGGCTTGCAGCCAACGATCCTGCAATTAAGGATTTAATCGTTTTATTCATTGAACCTGACCCAACTTAATCATTATTGCGCGAGTTTAAACTCAAGCGTGTAATACATATTTGGCTGTTCTACGGGCTTTCCGTCGACAACTTTCGGCTTAAAACGCCATTTATAAATCGCGCGTCGAGCATCCTTATCAAAGATCCGACGTGGATTCGCGTCGACAATCTCTACATCTTTAGCATAACCATCTGGCTTAACGGTAAAACGAAATCGCACGTAACCCTCAATTCCTTCCATCGCAGCTTTTCGGGGGTATTGAGGTTCGATGATAACCAAAGGAATAGCCTCGCCATCTTGGTTCATCATTTGCGCCATATTACCGATAAACATCCCTGAATTACCCACGTTAACGTCCAACTTCGACATTTGGATATTCATTTGTTGGATATTAGGATTGGTCACTTTTGAAACCTTTTGCGTTTCCGGTGGTGGAGGCTCCTTAGGTGGTGGTGGCTTTTTAGGCACGCGCCGCTCTTTGCGCTTTACGTCCTCTTCCACCTTTGCCGCCCCGTAATCGATGGCAGGGTACTCTTTCTTTTTAAACTCACCTTCGCCAC
>JBFHVL010000014.1:0-26406 GCA_041589565.1 Kangiellaceae bacterium
AAGCCTTATAAGCATTAATCATCCTGTTCACAGTATTGAGTGTCGACCTGAGTGCGATGTTGCTGGCCACGATTATCGACTTCAACCCACAGACATTCACCTTCAAGAGTACTCAAATAGTAACGATCTCCGGGTTCAATGGCTGGTGCTGCATTGGCTTCATAGTGGCGACGATGACTGGCCGCATGGATTGCATGACCAATGATGGCTCCAGCTACCAGTGCGCCAATCACTTTTCCTGGCTTTCCATGTACGTGACCGTGCAAGTGAATACGACTATGGTGATGGCCGTGACCGTAATGATGTCGTCCGTGTACCATACAGCCTGACAGAATGGCTGAAGTGACTAACAAAAGAGTAATTTTAATTCCGGCTTTAATCGTCATGGTTAAGTCCGCAATGGTTAAGATTAACCACATTATGGGTAAATGGAACTGAACCGTAACTGAACTGGCGTGACTCAAGGGTTATAGGGTATAAAAAGGCAGAAAAGGTGGTACAGAAGACTGGCCAACTTGAATGGCCAGTCTTAATGGCTAAGGAATCTGGATTTTACCAGCCCCACCCATAGGATCTTGTCCGGGAACAACAATCGACGATGCCTGTTGGCGTCGCATTTCTTTGATTTCTTCCATGGTTCGTTCCATGGCATCTTTGGCACCCTTGGCAAAACCAGCGAGTGCTTCTTTCAGTGAGCTTCCTTCTAGCTCAAAGTTTAGTGGCAATGCGCCGGCCGGGGTTAACACCTGAGTTTGCCCAAGGTAGTGCACCGGGCGAGAAGTATCGACTTCGCCATCGGCTGTAACAGGCGTGAGAATGCGCACTGAGCCGACTTTTTGATCGGTGTAAACTTCTTCACGGTACAAATTATCCAGATCCATTTCGATGTCCGGAAACGATTCTGTTGACATAACAACTCCTCAATAATTTTTTGAGTTCGAATTATAACAGATGCTTTCAGCTCTGTTGTGGGCCGCAGGGTTGCTTGGTCTTTAATAAAGCGAAAGATACGAGTGCAATGACAAGAAAAAAGTAAAGGTTGGGCCAGTGGGTGAGGATAATTTCATTACACTACCCGGTCCTAAGTCTATTAAGTTGAACTCGCATGCCATACGCAGAAATTATCGGTTGGGGAAAATGCATGCCTCCAGCCATTATGACCAATGACGACCTTGCTACCTTCCTGGACACCAGCGACGAATGGATTTACTCCCGTACCGGAATGCGTGAACGCCGTATTTCACATGTAGAGGTGGATGAGCTGGCTTACGTTGCCGCTGCCAGAGCACTGGCCTGTGCCGGTCTCGAAGCGAATGATATCGATGGCATTATTTTTGGTACAACTACGCCAACGACCTTGGCTCCAAACTGTGCTTCTTACGTTCAAAAGCGCTTGGGTAATGAGACTGCTGCAGCAATGGATTTAAACAGCGCCTGTTGTAGCTTTTTGTTTGGGTTAAGTAACGCCGCTTCACTGATACGAAACCAGGTCATGCAGCGCGTACTGGTAATAGGAGCCGAAAAGCTTTCTTGGGCGGTGGATTGGTCGAACAGAAATGTTGCGGTACTTTTCGGCGATGGCGCCGGAGCCGTAGTTCTGCAGGCTACTGATGAGCCTACGGGTGTGCTTTCGAGTAAATTAGGTTGTTACGGTGAAGTCAGAGAGTCACTCGCTTTAAACAACTTTGGGTCTGGGTTTGATCGGACCGCCGATACCTACGCTCACGTTAGTTGGAATTTCGATGGTCAGGAAATATTTAAACGGGCGACTCGTGGTATGGCTCAGGCGACTGAAGAAGCATTGCTGCGCGCAGAGCTAAAACTAGAAGACATTGATTTGGTGGTTCCTCATCAGGCAAATTTAAGAATCATAGATGCTGTTGCCAAACGACTGAATATACCTATGGAACAGGTTATGGTTAACGTTGAGCGTTATGCGAATACGTCGGCGGCGACAATTCCGGTAGCTTTATGCGAAGCGGTCGAGCAGGGCATGGTGAAGCCAGGTGCCAATATTGCGATACCTGCATTTGGAGCCGGACTGACATGGGGTGCCTCGGTGGTCAAGTGGGGACAACGAGTTGAACCTCTCGGGCAAACCGATGTTGACCTGCCTGAAAATAATAAAACTGCACTGGAACTGATCGAACCGTATTTGCAAACTGCCCGAAATGCAGGTGCTTTTGACTAAAATAATGCTGGATGTAGAGAGGTTCTTAACAGGGAAAGGTACTTACGTTAGAGAATAGATATTGAAGCAGCGAGCCGTAACCGTCGGCTCACTGCCTCTTGAGTATTAGTGCTCGTGACCACCGGCACCGTGCGCATGACCATGCGACAGCTCTTCTTCAGTTGCGTCACGTACTTCAACAACTTCTACCGAAAAATGTAAAGTCTCGCCCGCTAATGGGTGATTTCCGTCAACTGTGACCTTATCGTCTTCAATGTTGGTAACTTTTACATGAACAGGACCTTGTTCCGATTGAGCTTGGAAGTGCATACCCACTTCGAGTTGCTCTACACCTTCAAAAGCTGAACGAGGAACTTCTTGAATCAATGCGTCATTCACTTCACCATAGGCCATTGCAGCTTCAATGACGGGTTCAATTTTGTCGCCGGCTTGTTTGCCTTCCAACGCCTGCTCCAGTCCTGGAATAATATTTCGATGACCTTGCATGTATAGCAATGGATCACGACCTTCCGAGGTATCAATAACTTCGCCGTTGGCCGTTTTTACTGTGTAGTGCATAGACACTACTTTGTCTTTCTCTATATTCATACTTATCTTCTTACTTAGGTTTTCAAGAGGGTTCGCTGCCATTATGAAGTAATTGGTGGTGGATTAAAAGCGAAGCGCCGTCATTTCAACCGGTCAAAGAACGGTTGAAATGAGCAAAAGTGATTATAATTTAATCGCTAAAACATCTGTTTTTAGTTCGTGAAGAACTTCTTCGGCCGTATTGCCAATGAGCTTTCCTTTGATGCCTTTTCTACCCATAGTACCAATAACGACAATATCTGCAGCCAGTTTATGTGCTGTCTTATATATAGTTTTGTTGACGGAGCCTCGTAAAATTTTAATCGATTTTGGGTCAATACCGTACTTTTTGTAATACTTTCCAAAATGCTCTAGTGCTTTGACTTTTGCGCTTTTAAACATCTTTGTTTCATCGATCAAATCAAGATCATCGATAATTCTTGGTATAGAAACACAGTAGCAATAAATCACAGGCTGCCCCGTAATTTGAGAGAGCTGTTGTGCCTGCTCAATTACCAGGTTGTTCAGTTTAATCTTGCTGCTGGTATCGGTATTAAGATCGAGAGCTGCTAGTATGCACTGGTTTGTTTTCCACTTTTTACTGGAAACTATCATGACGGGTGCTGCACACTGCCGAATCAGATGCCAGTCGGTTGGTGTATAAGTAAAGCTTTCGCTACGGTTTCCCGTTTTAATTACCAAATCGTAGGGCTTTTGTTTACAACGTTCAATCGTCCATAAATGTACGGACTTTTCCCATAGTACGCCCCAATCGAGCTTTACATTGCTGTGCTCTATTTTATTTAATTTGTCCTGCATCCATGCTGTTTTTTCATCGATCATTTTTTGCCGAACACGTTTTTTATCGGTTTCGGTGAGTAGGTCAGAGCTGTCGACCCCGGGAGCGTGAACAAATCCAACTAAGTCAATTTCAGCCTGAGCTTTTTCGGCAATAGCCAAAGCTCGGTGAAAAGCTGTAAGGTTTTTCGCTTCTTTTTCTGCAATAACTAAAATTCGCTTCATGATTATTCCCTTGATGGTTCGGCTTAAAGTAGTTTAGTTAACCGTATTAAAGGAGTATTGATGCAGGTCAATGATATACTCTTTGCCATTTAGTCTAGTCGAATCGCTCGATAATAAAAGATCATCTAATCTTGTTTTTTGCTACATAGGTGGAAACCCTATTCTCAAAAATGGAAAGAGGTTACTGCGTTTATCGAATCCGCTTATATGCTAATAGCAAATCCTTATTACTCAATTTTTGTGCTGTCGGTACTATAGACCTCGGTTAAAGACAGTCGAGAATGTGTATGTCATGGCAAAAATAATGGTGTTTCAACATGTACCCTATGAGCCGCTGGGTACTCTGGATGCTCTATTGCGCGATGCCAGACATCGCATCCGTTATGTAAACTTCGCCAGAACTCCCAAAGCGAGACCGGATATTCGCGCTTATGATGCACTTATTGTTCTTGGCGGCCCCATGAACGTTGATCAGGAAAATATCTACCCTAATTTGAAATACGAGCAGCAGGTGATAGTGCAAGCGCATGAATTGGGTATTCCTGTCCTCGGCATATGTTTAGGCGCTCAATTGATCGCCTCCGCTTTCGGTGCAAAAGTATATCCGGCTAAAGAAGCCGAAATTGGTTGGTATAAGTTGCAAACAACTCCATCCGGCCGGGCAGATTCTGTTGTCGCTTCTTTAAAGCCATCAGCAAAGGTTTTTCAGTGGCACGGCTATACCTTTGACCTCCCAGAGCAGGCTGAGTTGTTAGTGCAGGGAGAGCAGTGCGTAAATCAGGCTTTTCGGATTGGTAAAGAAACCTATGGGTTCCAGTTTCATTTGGAGGTGGAATTGGACTTGATTCAACGTTGGCTTAACCTTCCGCAACATAGAACTGAGTTAGGTTTAGATAGTGCCGAACAGCGAATCGACGCTATTTGGCGCGAGACGATGTATTATATTGACCAGTCGTTAGCGATGAGTCGACAAGTGTTTTCTGCATTTCTTGATAAATTACCGCAAGTAAATCAAAAGGTTAGGTTTGTACATCACCACTAAAGTCTGAGGGGCACCTAGTTCAGTGGTTGCTCAGACACCGATAGCGCGGGAGTGACTACTTATGCTCGAGCTTCGGAGAGTTTGCAGAGCTCGCGCATAGGCTATACTTTACTCTGAGGCTCCACAGATGCAGGCAGCGAACCAGGAGGTGTAGCGATGCAGGATCCCGAGTATATTGAAGAGCGTATTGATCCCCGTCATTCAGCGCAAAAGCAGTCGTTTGTCCAGTATCGAATGATCGAGCTGGATGGAAACGAAAAAAGTCACGCCAGTCCTTTGAGTGACTATTCCTTATCGGGGCTAAAGCTCGTTAGCCACGAACCTATTCCCGTAGGGCAAATCCTTAAGCTCGATATCTTTCTTCCCGGAAAAGTTCAAGCCATTCACTTAACCGGCGAAATTCGCTGGTGTCTTGAAGTTGATGAGATACCCACTTATCATGCTGGCATCAGTTTTGTAGAAGACGGTAGTCGCGACTTTGACAATTGGCGAGAGATTTGTCGCCATTGATGAAGACTCAGGCGGCGAATAACGGTAAAGGGAGTGGCCGCAGGAAATGTCGAATATGGCGAGTACGGAATTAAGAAAAGAAAACCGGGTTGACCGGGAAGAAACGGTATTCATTGAAGTCCTTTCAGCGTCCGTTGAGGAAAGTAATGCACTGGTTGTGCAGTGTTCAACTCGAGATATTTCTATTAGTGGACTAAAAGTAACTTCCAATTATCCGATAACAGTAGGCGTTATATTGGAGTTGTTGGTGGATTTTAATAATGAATCAGTCAAGTATTTGTTAACTGGTGAAGTAAAGTGGTGCAATCAAATTGACGCAGAGCCAACTTATTTCTGTGGGTTTGAATTGATCGATGCAGAGCACTCCGACATTCGTTTGTGGCGAGAGCTGTTCGACGAGTAACTTACTTATTAATAATGAAAAGATGCAGTGAGACTGGAGCCTGACAAAGTATGAAAAAGTTATTAATTATTTTAGCGATCATTATGGCTGTTGTTATTCGCGCGGCAATGATCGAGCATAAACATCCTGAACAGTGGTCAATTGTTTGGCAAAACTTTAAAGACACCGAGTCGGTAGTGACTTTGTTAAAAGAAACGGTCGATGTGTTTCGTGGTGAGCGCGTTAAGCGAGTTGCTATGTCTATTCGCGAAATGAATACTATCGTTTATCGTTGGAAAGATGATCGAGGTGAAATACATATCAGTTATCAAAAGCCTACAGGTGTTGATAACGTTGAAGAAATTCGGCTAGGCGATTTAAACTATCAGATTGAAACATCATTATCTGAAGAAGAAAAAGCATTGCTCTTGAAAAAGAAAGATTAAAGGAAGGGTAGTTGTTGATAAAAAGGCGTATTTATACGCCTTTTTTAATATCAAAAATTATATTTCTACCCAGAGTTCATTCTTCCAAGGATTCTACGATCAAATTGTAATTCAAACTTCAGTTCGACATGTCGGGTTGAAGCCCGGCCTTTATTTAGAGTCGTTGAGCGCCAAGATTGTTTATCAATAATTTTATTGGATGGTACTTAGTTCGCTCGATTCTCGTGCAAACCCTACCTAAGTTGTTTTTAATAAAGAAGAATAATGCAATTCTGCAAAACCTTTTGATTAAAAAAGGGGGGCCCTTTTTCGAAAAGGGAGGATTAGTGGGGTTAGTGAATAATGGTTTATCGAAAGCTCAAGTAACTCGTTTCAGTCGTAAAGCATTAAGAACGACAACCAGCGAGCTAGCCGTCATGCCAATGGCAGCGAGCCATGGCGGAACCCAACCCATCGCGGCAAGCGGTATTGCTGAAATATTATATGCCAGCGCCCAGGTCAGATTCTGACGAATCTTATGTTCCGTCGCTCGAGCAAGTTTTATCGCGCTGACCAGTTCACCAATCCGCTCATGGGTTAGCACCGCATCAGCATTCAATTGAGTGATATCGGCAGCGGTATCGACCGCGATACCAACGTCTGCTTCCGCCAGCACCAGCGAGTCGTTAAGTCCATCACCCACCATTAAGACTTTTTTTCCCTGAGCTTTCCAGCTACGAATTCGTTCAGCTTTGTGGCTCGGTAGATGGTCGCCATAGGCTTCGTTCATTTTTAACTGTAGTGCGAGTCGTTCAACGCGAGACTTGGTATCACCACTGAGCAGCACGGTTGGTATTTGCATCTGGTGCAAAGACTCTATTAACCGTTTGGCATCCTGTTTCACTTTATCATCCAAGCTAAATACAGCATGCAGTTCGCCATCACAGCAGAGTGTCAGTTGCAGTGAAGAGCCATTGCTATGAAACTCGGTGAGACCGCAAAAGTCAGGTTTACCCAACGTCCATGTCATGCCATCAAGATTTCCTGATACGCCTTTTCCCGCATGATAGGTGACTTGTTCGAGTGAAACCTGTTGAGTGTCGAGGCGGTTAAAGGCTCGGGCAATCGGGTGTGTTTGTGAGCGCTCCAACCCACAGGCAATCGCCAGCGCCTGTTTGTTAGAAAGTGTTCCGACGATCTGAGTGTTGGTGAGTTCCAGGTTGCCTTCGGTAAGAGTTCCGGTTTTATCAAAAACTGCCAGATCGATATGCGACAGGGTTTGCAGCGTGTGATTTCGCAAAACCAAAACGCCAAGCTGACTGAGTCGGTGCGTTGCTGTTGTTAAAGCTGCGGGCGTCGCTAACGACAAGGCGCAAGGGCAGGACACCACCAGTACACTTAGCGCAATCCAGAAAGCTTTATTGGGATCGAGCTGTAACCATAAAACATACACCAGAATTACGATGCTCAATATTCCTAATACAAACCAGTGAGCGATGCGGTCAGCAAGTAAACCCAGTGGAGGTTTATGTTCCGCAGCCTGTTCACTCATACGCTGTAATGCTGAAAAATAGGTTTGTTCACCGACGGCGGTGACTGACATGGTCAGTGGTTGTGATTCGTTAATGGTACCTGCAAGTAATGGATTGCCGATCGTTTTTGCTTTTGGCTGTGATTCGCCTGTAAGCAATGATTCGTTGACATAACTATTGCCAGAAAGCACCTTGCCATCCACCGCGATGGTTTCACCGGGGCGAATCAAAAGCTGCTCGCCGGGTTGTACTTTTGATAATGGTAAATCAACTTGTTGTTTATCTCGAATACAAGTCACCGAAATAGGCAGGTATTGACGTTGAGTTTGAGTAGCCGTCATGGCTTTTACGCGCACGCGATGTTCCAGAAATCGACCCACTAACAGGAAGAAAATAAACATGGAAACGGAGTCAAAATATACTTGTCCCTGTTCAGTAATGGTTGCCCATACGCTGGAACAATAAGCCAGGGTTATCGCAATGACCACCGGAACATCCATTACCAGGTGGCGTGCTTTGAGTCCAAACCAGGCGTTACGGTAAAAGGGAAAAGCAGCATAAAACACGATAGGTGTGGCGACCGCACCGCTGATCCAGTGTAAAAAGTTTTGATGTTCGCGCTGAATGTCTCCTGCATCGCCGAGGTACAGTCCAAGAGCAAACATCATCACCTGCATCATGCCGAGACCCGCAACTCCTAGTCGGATCAGAAAGTTTCGGTTTTCTCGTTTTAGTTGTTGTTCATGTCGACTTTGTTGAAAAGGATAGGCTTTGTAACCCAAAGAGTAGAGCAGCTTAATAATATTGCTTAATTGGGTTTGTTTCTGATCCCAGCGGAGTGCCAGTCGATGACTTACCGGGTTGACTGCTACGCTTTCAACCCCGGGTTCTTTCATTAGCCGAGATTCAATGAGCCAGCTACAGGCTGCACATGTGATCCCTTCAATGCCCAGTTCCGTTTTGCAAATTTCATTTTGTTGAGTGACAAACTTTTGTTGAATACTGATGTCATCCATCAGTTCGATATCGCGTAGCTCCTGAGGCACTAAATCGTCGGGCTTTACCGATACCTGTGTGCGAAATTTGTAGTAGTCATCGAGTCCATTGGAAATGATTGCTTCGGCAACTGCATGGCAACCGAAGCAACAAAATGTACGAGGTTTTTGATCCCATACCAGAGTCAGGTCCAAAGAAGGAGGTACTGGCTCGTGACAATGAAAACAGGTTTCGCTCATCGAGCCTTAAGAGCTTTATTAGGTGATTGTTCTGGATGCCAACGGTCGAGTAACTCCCACTTTTGATCGGGCGGATACACTCGAATGCGATAGTTTACCGAAAGCAAAGAGACTTCTTTGGCTTGATAGTCCTGACTTCCTGGTACGCGATTTAACACCAGAGTGGTGTCCAGCTTGTCGGTCATAGGATGTTGCAAGAACAAATACAGAACTGGGTGCTTGAGTTCTTGCTTTGACGTTAAAGTCACTGAGTCAGGTGCTACATTCAGTTCAAAGGCCAGATTTAACTCTTGAGCATGTTGCTGGCGATCAATGGATTTATTAATCGCCAGTCCCTCTTTGTAGTAATCTTCTTTAACCATGCTGTGTGAGTTTTGCGTGGCGATCACAATGGTAATGATCCCGGCGACGACTGCCGAAGCTGGTAGAGCGATTAGCATCCAGGGCCAAAATTGTTTATACCAGGGTTTGGTATCTTCTTGTGTTGGTTTCATCGGGTGAAGCCTTCAAATTTAAAAAATTAATCGGTCAGTGGAATCGGTAAATCTATCGACCTAAAGCGGGCCCGATAAATCGAGACTCTTCCTGTTGCCTGATTTCTGAATTATCCAACGACTCTACCGTAAAGTAGATGGTGTTAGAAGTGCGCGTCAAATCACCGGGATCTACAGCCACGCGAAACGGCAGCGTTTTAACTTTGCCCGGAGCGATTGAAAACTCAGTCTTGCCGTTTAATTGCATATCAGGTAAACCTTCGACAGAAATACGATAGGTGTGCTTTTTCTGATCCATATTGGCAACTTTAATGGTATACACGTTTTCAATCAGACCTTGTGGATTTTCCACATAAAGGTGGTTGCGATCGCGCATAATATCCATTTCGACCGGGGTTCTTAATCCCACAGCGATAAAGAAGCCCACCAACAATACGGCCATTAATCCACCATAGAGCATGGTTTTGGGACGTAAAATTTTGGTCGTTTTTCCTTCCATAGAGTGCTGCGTCGAGTAGCGAATGAGGCCTTTCTCGTAACCCATTTTATCCATGACATCGTCACAAACGTCGATACAGGCTGCGCAGGCAATACATTCATATTGCAGGCCCTTACGAATATCAATACCCGTTGGGCAAACATGGACACATTGTTTGCAATCGATACAGTCACCAAGGCCTTTGAGCTTGTATTCGGTATCATTTTTTTTACGATGACCACGCGACTCGCCACGCTTTTCATCGTAGGCAATAATGAGCGTATCTTCATCAAACATCACGCCTTGGAATCGAGCATAAGGGCACATGTAGAGGCAAACCTGTTCTCTCAGCCATCCAGCATTGCCGTAAGTGGCAAAGGCGTAAAAGAACACCCAGAACATTTCCCAAGGGCCGAGCTGCCACTCAATCAGATCGAGAGTTAACTCTTTGATTGGCGAGAAGAAGCCAACAAAGGTATAACCGGTGAATAGAGCAAACGAGAGCCAAAGTGCATGTTTACTGGCTTTTTTAAAGATTTTTTCCGGTCCCCAGGGTGCCTTGTCCAGTTTGATACGTTGGTTACGGTCGCCCTCTACAAAGCGTTCAATCCAGATGAATGTTTCGGTCCACACAGTTTGCGGGCAGGCAAAGCCACACCAGAGACGACCCGCAAGCGAAGTGAAAAAGAACAACGCAAGGGCGGCAATGATGAGTATCCATGTGAGGAAAATAAAGTCTTGCGGCCAGAAAGTGATACCAAACAAATGGAATTGACGATTGGGTAAGTCGAGCAATATGGCTTGCCGGCCATTCCAGGTGATCCAGGGGCCGATGTAGAAAAAGCCGAGTAATGCCCAAACTGATAACACACGAAGTCGAGCAAAAATTCCATGGACTTGACGGGGGTAAATCTTTTCAGCTTTGACGTAGAGGTCACGAGTGCGCTTGACTTGTTCTGACGACTTAGACACGAAGCAAATCCTCGGGCTGGAACAGGCGCGGCAGTCGCCGCGCCTCAATCATGCGATGGTTACTTATCTTCTGATGATTCGGTATCTTGAGACAAGCTGTAAACGTAGGCTGTTACCAAATGAACTTTGGCTTCACCTAGAATATTTTTATGAGCCGGCATATTACCTTCGCGACCGTTTCGAATGGTTCGAGCAATCACTTTGCGTGAGCTACCGTATAACCAGATATTGTCGGTCAAATTAGGTGCACCCACGGCTTGGTTGCCTTTTCCGTCGGCGCCGTGACAGGCAACGCAGTTTTGCTGAAAAAGCGCTTCACCGAATTTAACTTCGTGCTCTGGGGCTTTAGAGCCTGAGAGGTACTTCACATAGCTGGTCAGCTGGGTGATTTGCTCTTCGTTGAGTATTTCGCCAAAAGCATTCATTTTTCCTGCTCGACCCTGCATGATACTGTGTTTGATTACGTCAGGACTGCTACCGTACAACCAGTCGTCATCGGTCAGGTTAGGGTATCCAGGAGCGCCGGTCGCATAGCTGCCGTGACACGCGGAACAGACATTTAGGAATATGCGGCGTCCCATATCCAGAGCTTGTTCGTCGTTAATCAGTTGCTCAACTGGTGTATTCAGATATTGAGCAAAAATAGGACCAAATTGCTCTTCGGCGGCTTGAACTTCTTCTTGCCAGGCATTTTCTTTAGACCAACCGAAATAGCCTTTATAACTGCCGAGTCCTGGATACAAAATTAAGTAACCAATTCCAAACACTAATGTGATGTAGAACATGTTCAGCCACCACTTAGGCATCGGGTTATTGTATTCCTCAATACCATCGTATACGTGGCCGGTGGTTTCCTCACCGTTGTCTTCCATTTTTCGAGTTAGATGCAATGCGACAAAACTGCCGATGATCATGATGGCGACAATGATTATGACCCACCAACTCCAGAATGCACTCATTGTTTCTCACCTTGTTTTTCGTTTTTGGCGTTGCCGTCGGCGTAATAAATGCCGTCGTCGTTTTCTTCGAGCGGCATGCGAGCCGCCTCATCAAAAGTAGCCTTACGCTTTTTGGAGTAAACCCAAATTACCAAGCCAATAAACAGGACCAATAAAATTGCGGTTTCAATTCCGCGCAGTGTGTTGATATCCATAGCGGATTACTTCTGCGCGGCGTGACCCAGTGATTGCAGATAAGCAACCACAGCGTCCAGTTCGGTTTTACCTTCGACGTCTTCCGCAGCTTTTTCGATTTGTTCTTCGGTATAAGGCACGCCAAACATATCTTTAAAAACTCGCATTTTCTTGGGTGTTAGTTCTGAGTCTATTTGGTTTTCGGCCAGCCATGGAAATCCAGGCATGTTCGACTCGGGAACAACATCACGCGGGTTAATTAAATGGACGCGATGCCACTCATCACTATAACGACCGCCAACGCGAGCCAGATCTGGACCGGTTCGCTTAGAACCCCAAAGGAATGGATGTTCCCAAACGTGCTCACCGGCAACTGAGTAGCTGCCGTAGCGTTCAGTTTCTGCTCGGAAGGGACGCACCATTTGCGAGTGACAGACATTACAGCCTTCTCGAATGTATACGTCACGGCCTTCCAATTGCAGAGCGGTGTAAGGCGTTAATCCTTTCACCGGCTCGGTGGTTTCTTTAAGAAAGAACAAGGGCACAATTTCTGCCAGACCACCAAAGCTGATCACGATCAGAGTCAAGATGCCCATTAAACCGATATTTTTCTCAATGGTTTCGTGTTTCATTCCGTATCTCCTCAGGCAACCGCGGGTGATGCACTGGTGGCAGGTTCTTTTTTAGGAGCTGTCATGGTTTTGTACATGTTGTAAGCCATCAGGAACATACCGCTCAGGAATAACAGACCACCGACAAACCGGATGGTGTAGTAGGGATATTTGGCTTCCAGACTTTGTACAAAGGTATAGGTTAGGGTGCCGTCGTCATTAAACGCACGCCACATTAAGCCTTCCATAATTCCTGCAATCCACATGGAAGCGATGTATAACACAACGCCTACGGTGGCAATCCAGAAATGCCAGTTGATCAGTTTTACGCTGTACATTTCTTTCTGACCAAACATGCGTGGCAGCATGTAGTAGATGGCACCAATGGAGATAAAGGCTACCCATCCCAATGCGCCTGAGTGTACGTGACCAATGGTCCATTCAGTGTAGTGTGACAGTGCGTTCACGGTTTTAATCGACATCATCGGGCCTTCAAAAGTGGCCATACCGTAGAACGACAGCGACACGATCAGGAATTTAAGGATGGGATCGGTGCGTAACTTATGCCATGCACCCGATAAGGTCATAATCCCGTTGATCATGCCACCCCATGAAGGAGCCAGAAGAATCAGCGAGAACACCATACCTAATGATTGAGCCCAGTCGGGTAATGCGGTGAAGTGCAGGTGGTGAGGACCTGCCCACATATAAACCGAAATCAGTGCCCAGAAGTGAACGATAGACAGGCGGTACGAGTAAACTGGACGCCCAGCCTGTTTTGGCACGTAGTAGTACATCATGCCGAGGAAACCAGCGGTCAGGAAGAATCCTACCGCGTTATGACCGTACCACCACTGGATCATCGCATCCATGGCACCGGCATACGCTGAATAAGACTTGGTCATGCTGACCGGTACTGCAGCACTGTTCACAATATGCAGGATTGCGACCGTTAATATAAAGGCACCGTAGAACCAGTTGGCAACATAAATGTGAGGAGATTTACGTTTTACGATGGTCCCAAAAAACACTATGGCATAGGCGACCCACACCACCGCAATGAGTATGTCGATGGGCCATTCCAACTCGGCGTATTCTTTACCTGAAGTCCAACCTAAAGGTAGCGAAATGGCTGCCAGTACAATAACCAGCTGCCAGCCCCAGAAAACAAAACTTGCCAGAAACTTACTGAATAGAGGGGTTTGACAGGTTCGCTGTACAACATAAAGCGAGGTACACATTAAAGCACAGCCGCCGAATGCGAAGATTACAGCGTTAGTATGTAAGGGTCTTAATCGAGAGTAAGTGAGCCATGGAATATCAAAGTTGAGTTCTGGCCATCGAAGCTGAGCTGCAATGAGCACGCCCACGGCCATTCCTACAATACCCCATACAACGGTCATGACAGCAAATTGCCGCACCACCGTATAGTTGTAAGACGGTGTGTTAGTCTCGGTCATATTTGGTTCCAAGTGTGTTTGTTAAGGTTTTTCACGGTGTGAATTGTGCAAGGAATCAAATCCTCTCAGCCTGACTTAGATCAACATCAGATGTTAAAGCTATCTCCAAGTGAGTATTTAGGACTTGTCTTCCAAGGTATTCCGCCCGGCCCAATGACTACCAAGCGCAATACAAACAGGTGCGTAATTATAACGTAAATTTTTAGATGCGGCGCACAAAAAACTAAAAAAATTATTAGACACAAGCGCTGCTGAGGGGGCTGGCGGGAAGTGAGTTATAAATTGCAGCGGGTTAAAACTCGATCAGTGATCGCTCTAACTGTATCAAATGTTAGTACGGAACATTAACCATCAAGGTCGCCGGACATTTTTGACTGTGACATAATTTCGAGTATTAGCGAACATAACAACGATGTCTAATATATGTCGAACATTCTTAGCAAGCTACCGGATATTGGCACAACTATTTTTACCACCATGTCACAGCTCGCTCAGGAGCATGGGGCGATTAATTTGTCGCAAGGCTTTCCTGACTTTGATGGTCCTGAGTTTTTGCGTCATCGAGTCAGCCACTATATTGAACAAGGCTTGAATCAGTACGCTCCCATGAGTGGCTGGCCTGCACTTCGTCACCAAATCGCACTAAAAACTAAACAATGTTACGGACGTGAAGTAGATGCTGACTCCGAAGTCACTATCACCTCAGGTGCCACTGAAGCTTTGTTTGCTGCTATTCACGCGGTGGTCAAAGCTGGCGATGATGTGATTGTGTTTGATCCGGCTTACGACAGTTATGATCCTGCTATTCGACTGGCAGGTGCAACCCCGGTTCATGTTCCGCTGGCGGACGACTTTTCGATTGACTTTGATGCTTTTGATCAGGCTGTGAATAATAATACTTCAACGGTCATTATCAATTCGCCGCATAACCCGTGTGGAGCGGTTCTTAGCGAAGCACAAATGCAGCAACTGGCCGATCGAATAGTTGCAGAAAACTTGTTTTTAATCAGTGACGAAGTTTACGAGCATATTGTTTTCGATGGCCTGCTACATCAAAGTGTCAATCGGTTTTCCGACCTTGCGGCACGGAGCTTTGTGATCAGTTCATTTGGCAAAACCTTTCATACAACAGGATGGAAGGTCGGTTACTGTGTTGCTCCGGCATCTCTCAGCACTGAGTTTCGGAAAGTTCATCAATATTTAACTTTCTGTACAGTTACCCCGATACAGGCTGCATTGGCCGATATGTTGGCTGAGCATCCCGAGCACTGGCAGCAGTTGCCTGAGTTTTATCAGCAAAAGCGGGACACTTTACGTGAGTTATTGATGTCGAGCCCGTTAGAGCTGAAACCTTGTTCAGGAACCTATTTTCAATTGGTTGACTATCGAAATGTCAGCGATCTTTCGGAACTTGAGTTTGCCAAATGGTTAACCCGGGAGGTGGGTGTGGCCTGTATTCCAATTTCGGTCTTTTATCAGCAGCCTAAAGATCAATACCTCGCCAGGCTGTGTTTTGCCAAAAGTGATGAAACCTTGAAGCAGGCTGCTGAAAAACTGATCAACCTCTAGCTTATATCTTGCCGACTTTCAGGTTTGAGCAAATCAGGGCCAAAGGTTGTTAAAATAGTGGGCAATGCGAACGCCGGCTTGTTTCAGTCTTAATTTTAAAGTAGGTAAATGTTGATACTGATAATCCCAGTCGATTTTTTTCTGACTGGGGTAAATGTGCTTTCGAATTTGGATACTTTCATTAATCCAGTCGAGAGGTTCAATGGAACTCCATAGTTGAACCTCTTTTTCTGTAATGGTCCGGAGCAACCAATCGGTCCACTCGGTGTAGCTTAACTGTTGTCGATCAATTAATCCGCTGTCCCATACGCGATGAAGATTCGATGGCTCCCAGAAAAACTGCACTTTAACATCATTTCCCCCTCGGTCATTGCCATCGCCCACATGCAGAGGCTGGTGCAGATCTGCGATTAAATGAATAATAAACTTAACGGCCAGGACTTTATCTTCTTTACTGGCGTTTTTGTTTTTGAGTACCTGAGTGTATTTTTTTAGTGCAAATACGGCATCGCCTTTTTTCGGTGTCTCAACGTCTTGATAGCTTTTACCATCAGGAACAGTTACATAATGATAGGGATTAGCAGTCTTTTGCCAGAACTCGGAGGGATGTGAGCGCATTTCATCAATATAGGTAGATGCTTCAGCGAGTGACTCAGTTCCGAGGAGTATACTCAACTCCGTTTTAGCTGACTCGGATAAGTAGTGTTCGGCGATTGCACCGGTAATTCTATGCCCAGTTTGCCCAAGCGCCCAAGAACACTGAGGTCCGAAAATAAACGAAAGCACGAGGAGCGTAGAATGAAGAGCACGTGTGGACATAATTCGATAAATACAATAAATGCTTAAATTGAGTTGAATAATGCTATAGAAAGCAGGTGCTGCACAAGACTTCAATGCAAAGAAAAGTGCAGCGAATTGACGTTATTAACAGTAAAAACGAGCGCTCTAATAAAAAAATACTTAATTCATTAATGCGTCTTTAAAGCTGAAAAATCGCCCGGTTTTACAGCAATTAAATCGCAACTAATGTGCTCAAGCAGTTTTTCAGCGGTACTACCAAGTAATCCGGAGCGATAAGTTGTGCCAACCACAATCAATGCAGCATTGGAATCGTTAGCCGTTTGCTCCAACATTTCTTCTGGAAAACCTTCAAGCAACTCGACTTCATTGTTTTCCAGTTGATGACGTTGCATCAAGGTATCGAGGTTTTGTTGGTGCTTTTCTCTAATTTTTATCAGCATTTGATGGTGATCATCTGGATTATCGATAACCACAAACTGGCCCATAACGCCAGTGGTTGCTGAAGAGTTCATGACCACTTCCCAACCGGTTGGGTCAAACACATGACAAACTTTTAGTGGAAGATTCAGCGCCTCAGATAACTCCTTCGCCTGTTGAATAATGATATCGTCAAGGTGACTCTCTTGACTCAGAGGGTGGGATGGATCGACTGCAGCGAGAATACATTTTGCATCTTTCCATGATTTATTCTTGGAAAGTAGTAAAGGTGAGGACGATGATTTTAATAATTGATAATCATCGGGTGTAAAAAATAATTGCTGCCAGATAGAGTGCTCTTTGGCCTCTTTCATGATGAGGTCGGGTTGAATTTTTTCTGCGACTTTTAACGTTGCTTCGTATCGAGGTTTATGCCAATCAATTTGTAGTGCGTAATTGATATTTTGATGGGCATACTTTTCGGCAAGGCCAAGCAGCTTTTGCTGATGTTGGCTTTTAATATGCTCAATGGCTTTTTCCAGACTTTCAGGATGCAGAAACAGGCTAGAAGCAATAGATGCGTGGTAGTCACAGGTGAACAGGGTGACATCCAAGGTTACTTTATTGGCCAATATATTTAATTTGGAAAGCAGGTCAGAGTCCTTGGCTTTAGGATCAATGTCCACCAGTACGCGTAATGCAGCCATAAGTTACCTCCTGTGACGGGTTTAGGTTTTGTAAGTTCACTCTTAACCTAGCGTAAGTGATTCACTACAGTCAAACCGAAACGCAATCTATAATTAAAATTTTGAGCATTAACTTTCAAAATTTTTCGGTTTCAGAGCCAGTACTTCGCACTTTAATTTTGCGAGCACTCGCTCCGCTGTGTTGCCCATAAATGCGGCCGTTAGGCCGGTTCGCCCAACGGTACCCATGACAACCAATTGCGCACCAATATTGCTGGCAATTTCGGGAATTTTCGTTTCCGGGAGCCCTTCTACCACATGAATGTGTTGCTCCGAAAAAGGGTGTTTAGACACGAGTTCGTTGACTTTTTCTAAATGGACACTGGCAACTTTTTTTCTTAACTCTTCATTGTTGCAGGCGGAGAGTTCGAGCGGGGCATCTAACCTGGGACTGATATAACTGTTCACCACATGCGCTTCCGAAGCAAGTACTTCGGCAAGAAACTGAGTGTAATCAATAATGTGGTGATTGAGTTCGCGGTGTTCGCTAGATTCGCTGGTTGGGCAAATAGCGGCTAACACCGGTTTATTGTTGTGCCAATTAGCATCCTTTACGAGTAACAGAGGAGAGTTGCAGAATCGAAGTAAATGCCAGTCGGTAGGCATAATAAAGGGATTTTCCGAATTAGCATCACTGCTGATTCGTTTAATCGTAAGATCCACCGCATGATCCTGAGTGAACTCCACAATTGCCTGAGCAGTTTTTTTGTGCCACACCACTTCAAAAGTAAACGACACATTGCTGTTTTTATACTTGGTACATAACTGGTCGAGATAGTCTTTTCGTGCTTTCAACGCCTGTTCACGCAACGCTTTGCGCTCGACAGGGGCTAATAGAGAGGTTAGCTCCAGCGCAGGATCAAAAACCGCGCTAAATAAAGTAATGTTAATTGGTCGTTGCTGGCCAAACAACAAGGCCCTTTCTAAAGCGGGCTGTATAGGCTTATCGCGAGTTATTACCACTAACAGGTGTTGTGGTCTGTTCATTAACATCTCTCCAGCATGGTCGATTTTATAGATATAAACAATCGCTCAGGTCGCACATATATGATTGGCTAGTTTGCCATTATGGCAGCCTTGAGGAGGGCGGTATTGATGTGGATCAGACAATATGGGATA
Source organism: Kangiellaceae bacterium (assembly GCA_041589565.1). Taxonomy (GTDB): domain Bacteria; phylum Pseudomonadota; class Gammaproteobacteria; order Enterobacterales; family Kangiellaceae; genus Pleionea. The sequence goes on from JBFHVL010000014.1 coordinate 18,708, forward strand.
ACTCAAGAAATGTATGTGTGGGATAAAATGACCATTGGGGTTATCAATTGCGTTCAGGGTGACGCATTATATTCGCGAGTACGTATCGCTTGTTAGAATCTCAAGATACAAAAATATCGATAAGTTTCAATAGGCTGGAGTGTTTATGAAGCTCAAATTCATAGCTGTATCATTAATTTTTACATGGCTTTTTAGCTGTGGTCAAGAAGTCGATAATACCAACGAAACAGATGCCGCTAAGGACAAAATGCCTGCTCTGGCTTTAGCAGATAACAATCAAGCTTCATTACATTCAGGCCTAAAGCTTAATAACTTTGACCATACTGTGCGACCTCAAGATGATTTTTACCGACATGTAAATGGACGTTGGTTGTTAAAAAACAAAATACCGACTGACCGCTCCAGTTACGGGATATTCACTGCATTAGCGGACAAAGCACAAGAAGACATAGAGGCCATCGTTGAAGAGTCGGCAGCCGCCAACAGCTTGTTAAAAAGTTCCGATGTACAAAAGGTTGGCGATCTTTATAAGTCAGTTCTCGATACCGAGTCCCTGGAGAATTTAGGCGTTAAACCTTTAGAGCCATATTTTGCAGAAATTGACGCTATTAAAAATAAGCAGCAATTGGCTGAATATTTTGCGATGGTTTTTAAGCGCGGTTCTGATGCTCCCTTGGCGTTTTTTATTAATATTGATGCAAAAAATCCTACCGAATACGTTTTATATTTGACTCAATCTGGGTTGGGGCTGCCCAGCAAAGACTATTATTTTAATGAAGGTTTAAGTTACGAAGCTATTCGTCAGAAATACGTTAAGCATATCGAGACCATGTTTGCTTTGGCCGGACTTGCTAGCGGCGATCAGGCTGCACAAGATATCATGGCGCTTGAAATGGCGATTGCTAATGGACATTGGAATAAAGAAGATAATCGTAACAGTGTTAAAACCTACAACAAATACGAGCTGAGCCAGCTTGTTGAGATCGCCAAGGATTTTGACTGGATTTCTTACTTTAATGCTTTGGGCGTTAACAATCAGAAATATTTAATTGTTCGTCAGCCGACCTTTGTATCTGCCTTTAATCTAGTGTTTGTTGATACTTCTTTGGAAGCGTGGAAAAGCTATTTTAAATGGCATTTGCTTAGCGGTAATGCTGGACTAATGAATAAAGAACTAGCTCAAGAAAACTTTGTATTTTATGGCAAAGTTCTTGAGGGTACGCTCGAGCAACCGCCACGCCGGGCACGTGCGGTTAATGCAGTGAATAATTTACTAGGCGAAGTGGTCGGTAAAGTTTATGTAGCAAAACACTTTAGGCCGGAAGCAAAAGCGCGAATGATGAGCTTGGTGGAGAACCTGAAAGAAGCTTTCCGTCAAAGTATATTGGCGCTTGACTGGATGAGTGAAGAAACCAAGGAACAGGCAATAAATAAACTCAACAAGTTTCGTCCAAAAATAGGTTATCCGGAGAAGTGGAGGGATTACTCTAGTTTAGTGATTCAGCCTAATGATTTATTGGGAAACTATATGGCTGCTCGAGAGTTTAATTTTGGCTTACAGCTAAATAAGTTAGGCCGATCGGTTGATAGAGACGAGTGGTTTATGACGCCACAAACGGTAAATGCCTATTACAATCCTGTCATGAATGAAATCGTATTTCCTGCTGCGATTTTACAGCCACCAGTATTTGATATGAATGCTGACGATGCAGTCAATTACGGAGGAATTGGCGCAATAATCGGGCACGAGATGGGGCATGCTTTTGATGACCAGGGCGCATCTTACGATGGCGACGGTGTATTACGTGAATGGTGGACCGAAACAGATAAACTGGAATTTAAAGCAAGAACTGCAGCGTTAGCCGCTCAGTACGATGAGTTTGAGCCATTACCGGGTGTTTTTGTTAATGGTAAGTTTACTCTGGGGGAAAATATCGGTGACCTAGGCGGATTAACCATAGCTTACAAAGCTTATCAAATGTCGAAAGGTGAAAAGCTTGCGCCTGTTTTGAGTGGCTTTACTGGCGATCAAAGATTCTTTATTGGGTGGGCGCAGATTTGGGCGCGTAAGTATCGTGATGAAGAGTTGAAGCGACGCATAAGTGTCGAACCACAATCCCCGAGTGAGTATCGTACCAATGGCGTATTACGAAATATGTCTGAATTTGTCGAAGCTTTTGATGTAAAAGAGGGCGATAGACTTTATTTGCCACCGGAAAAGCGCGTGAAAATTTGGTAGTTAACTTTGTTATTTACAAAGGCCAGTTTTATGACTGGCCTTTTTATTTGTATCCCTAGAAGATTTTAGGGATTAGTAACCACGAACGCTTTTTATAGCTTTTCCACTCAGGGTAACGCGACATGGATGCTTCTTTCATTTGAATATTAGTTATAAACACCATTAGCCATATTGAAATCAAAATAAGCCAAGGGAGCCAGTGCCACACAACTATAGCGTAAGAAGCGTAAATCATTATTTCACCCAAATAATTCGGATGGCGAATGTGTTTAAACATTCCTTCGGTGATAAGGCCTTTTCTGTATTTGAGTGTGTAATATTTTTGTGCATCGGCGGTGAGCATAATGGCAACGCCTAATGTGTGTAAGAAAATTGCAAAACTTAACCAATATTCGTTGGCGCCAGAGTGTTGTGGACCTAATACACCAGATATCAACAAATAAGCAAACAACCAATAGGGCCCTAACACCAAAAGTATGGACATAAAAGCACCGCCATAGGTCACCTTGGTCTGCCAGTTTTTATCAGGAAAACAAACATCTTTCAGTAGCCAACAAAAGCCATAACTGCCGTGGAGTGCTAGGTAAACCAAAGCCTGAGTTGACATGTTGTTGAAGTAATAAATTAATCCCAGCACCCAGAAAAGAGTCAAGCCTTTTTGAGCGTTGATCACCCAGGCCAGTTTTAAATGCCGTGGGCCACCTAAAAAGTCGTGGCTGAAATAGTGATTGAGTTGCGCCAATATTCGAAAAAATGAGTGGGCTTGGGTAAATTGGTTGTGATGAGTCGATTCAGACAAGGAAAATACCCTTATTATTTGAACTTATTGCTGGGTTTAATAGTGCGATTTATCAGTATTAAAAACAAGAGGGACATTTAATAAACCATTTATTCGGCTTTTTCTAATGCGTTAATGGCAAATTTTACGAAGTCACCAGAGGTGAGAATACCCACGACTTTATCATTTTTTAATACAGCCATACATCCGTGACGGTTGGCTTTAAAAAAGCGCGCTGCATCAAGCAGCGGGGTGTCTTCTTCAACCGTGACAACATCGGTATCCATCACTTTTTCAATGGATAAGGCTTTTTCTGCATCTTCCAGGTGCTCCATACCTTGAGTATTGATGATGGAAATGGCATTCGACAACACGACTTTTTGCGTGAGTATTCCAGCGAAATTTCCGCTATCTGCGTAAACAATTGGAATATGGCGTATGCCATATTTTTTCATGGTGGTACGCCCTTTAAATAAGCTGTTGTTGTCTTTAAGGCAAATGGGATCGGGCGTCATAAAATCAGCGACAGTGGGCATAGGTGCATCCTTGTTCTTGAGGAGATTGATGTTTTGTAGATGATATTAATAGTTATAGATGCACAAAGTCTTTCTTACAAATAAGAGCTACCAGTCGTCGATGTAAAAAAGCCCGCTTATGCGGGCTTGTCTTTGAGTTAATGGCGAGATTAGGAGTAGCCAATTAATACTGCAATAACCAGTGCGATAGAACCAGCAATCATCAGTTTGATTATTAGCGGCATAATAAATCGGAACCACTTATTGTAAGGGATACCACACATGCCAAGAATGCCCATAAGTACGGCATTGGTCGGTACAATCATATTCATAAAGCCATCTCCCATTTGATACGCCAATACTGCCACTTGACGAGATACACCGACGATGTCTGAAATAGGTGCCATTATCGGCATGGTGACGTAGGCTTGTCCTGAGCCGGAAGGGATAAAGAAATTTAAGATACTTTGAATAATTAGCATGCCGACAGCTGATAACTCCGCTCCCACATAGGTGAGTGGCATGGCTAAGCCATTAACGACGGTATGCAACACCTGCGCGTCAGTTAGAATGAGTTCGATACTTCTGGCGAAGCCAATTAAAAGCGCCGTTCCCGTAAGTTCAGAAGCTCCTTGAGTAAAAGTTTTCGCTGCATTATCAAACGAAGTGCCTGCAATCAGAGCGGTTATAATAGCGAGAACAAAAAATATGGCACCAAGTTCAATGAAGTACCAATGAAACTTGGCTATACCAACTACCATGATCACAAGTGCTGCCAATGTTGTGAGTAGAATAGCAAGACGCTTACCATCCAATTGTGGGTACTCACCGGGTGCCGGCGGTTGTGCTTCGGGTACATCGTATACCAGGCTGGCTGTTGCATCTTCTCTTACTTTAGATGCGTACTTCCACAAGTGATGAAAGCCAATAATTAAAAAGGGAATGAATAGAGCAAGACGAAATTCCCAGCCCGAAGTTGGGGGAACTTCTGCAACGCCTTGCGCGACTAAAACCGTGAACGGATTTAATACCGCGGTTCCATAACCGATGCCATAGCCAATCACCATTGAGCCGACAGCGGATACGGTATCCATTTTGAGTGCGACGCACAGCGAAATGAGAATCAGCACTAATGGAATATATTCTTCGGCCATACCAATGGACGTTGAGCCCAACATAAAGGCCATCATGCTCATAAATAGGAGTAGTGCAGGGCGGTGCGAGAAGCGGTTTAACACTTTGCCGAGCATGGCGTCAATTGCTCCTGTTGAGCGCAATACAGCGATGGAGCCGCCGATCAGAAACAGGAAAAAGATAATACCCTGCGCTTCACCCAGTGCACGCGGAATTACCGTAAATAAGCTCCAAACGGGTAATTGTTTTTGTTCTTCCAACTGTTGATAGGTTCCGGGAACCACGACTTCGTTACCCTGCGCATTGGTGGCCATTTCAAAACTACCGGACGGAAGAATCCAGGTCAGGATATAGGCAAATACCATCATGGAAAACAGCAAGACGAGAGTATGAGGGACTTTTATTGATTTCATAGTATTGGTCTTATTGTGGTTTTTGAGTTTGTTTTACTGGTTTGAGCCGATTTTATCGCAAAACGATAAATAAACCCCAAAAAAAACCCGGCAAAATTGCCGGGCTTTTACAGCTATGTGCGCGTTATTTAACTCCGTGCATTAACTTATTGATGAATGGAGCCACCACAAAAAAGACGATTGAAATAATCAATCCACCCCAGAAGAGTTGCTCAAACACCGAGTAGTAGCCTTCGATGGAACCGGCAGCTGCGCCACTTTCTCCACCGCCTGCGGCAGCAATGGCGGCAATACGTCCTGCAACGTAGTTTGCGGTCGCAATCGACAGGAACCAACCACCCATAGCCAACCCTGTCTCTTTAGGTAGCGCCAGCTTGGTTACCATGGAAAGACCAATTGGTGATAGACACAGCTCACCCATGGTGTGGATCAGGTAGCAAAGTGCCAGCATTTCCCAAGGTACACGGCCGTTTTCGCCGACTAAAAAGTCGATAGCAAATACCAGAGCATAGAAACCAAGACCTACACCCAACAGGCCAAAAGCAAACTTACGAGGAATAGAAGGGTTCATATTCCACTTTTCCAGCTTTGGCCACATCATGGCAAAAATGGGCGCCAGAATAATGATGAATACCGGGTTTGCCGATTGGAAAATAGTGAAATCAATACCACCGGGCATGTTGACATAGTCACGAGCAAAGAAGTTCAATGATGAACCGGCCTGCTCAAACAGTGCCCAGAAAAACATATTGGCAACAAATAAAATCAGCATCGCAATATATCGGTGTAACTGTTCTTTGCTACCACTCTTAATGCCGCTATACACAAAGTAGCCTGCAAGGCCGAGCATCATTACACTTAAAATCGCCCCCAGTACTTCACTGCGGCTTAACAGAACATAAACAGGTAGGATTAATACAACTGCGCCAAAGATAACTTGCATTAGTGACTTGGTGCCGTTGCGATCTTTTGGTTTTTTACCGACTTCGCCTAGCCAGTGCTTCAGGAACTGGAATACCATCAGGCCAAGAATCATTCCAATGCCTGCTGCAAAGAAGCCCCACTTGTAACCGTACATCGCACCAATCCACGCACCACAAACGATAGGAGCGACCAGTGCACCTGCATTGATGCCCATATAGAAAATGGTGAAGCCAGAATCACGGCGAGGATCACCTTCGGAGTAAAGTTTACCCACCATTACTGAAATGTTTGGCTTAAACAGGCCGTTACCGACCACAAGAACGGCAAGGCCAAGTAGGAAAATCGTGAGATCGGGGGTGAGCAACATAAACATACCCACAGCCATCATGGCACCACCGAGCATTATTGAGCGTTGATAGCCCAAAATCTTATCGGCAACATATCCACCCAAAATACCGGTCATATAAACCATTGAGGTGTAACCACCGTAGGTTAGGCTGGCCTCAGCTTCGGCTCCTGATCCCATGTGTTCGAAGAAGGTCATGGCAACATAAGGCGCAAGAATGGCGCGCATGCCGTAGTACATGAAACGTTCCCAGAACTCTGCCGAGAACAGCATCCATAATCCTTTGGGGTGTCCCATAAATTGCTCTGGCGGTACGCCTTCGGCGCGACCGTGAGCTTCGACGGTGCCTCCCGCGTGAGCCATCACTTCATCTTCTTTTTGCGATGTTGTCATTTATTTTTTCTCCCGAAAAAGTCTTGTAATTGTGCGCTGCGAAAAGGCAGCGTCTGCCCCTAAACGGTCCTTTATAACCTGATAGTCGGCAAGGGTACAAGATTGACGAGAGTCGAATTTTATGTATCCCGGTAAGATTCTTGCTTTCTTTTTAAAATTGATTACTTGTCGGAGTTGTTTGGCTTAGAAATTGGCAACGTTTTCAATCCCAGACTGCTACGGACCGCGTTTTCCAGCTCGATACTATCTGGCTCTGATGTGCGTAAATGTGCATGCCATTGATTGTTTTTAGTGATGACCGCGATGGTCGGTGTTCCGGGAACAAAAAAATTGTTCATTAAATAATCACCGTCGAGCCCGACATCAAAGGTGTAGCCGTACTTATCCACATAGGCTTTGGGATCGCCATCTTCCATAATGGTAATGCCGATAACTTTTAAGCCCTTGGGGCCGTACTTTTTATGGATGCGCTCAATACCAGGAAGTAGTTTTTTACAATAGGGACACCAGGTTGCCCAAAAAACGATCATCACGGACTGATCTTTATAATCCGATAAGGTGAAAGGCGTCCCGCTCAATGTTTTAATGGTAAAGTCTTCAGCAAAAGGCATGGGATCCGGCTTGCTCTGTGCTTTTTCAGTTGCCGAAGCCGTGCTGAAAACAGAAAGAACAAGCAGAGTGCTAGTAAAAAGAGTAATTAGTCGCTGAGTCATCATATCGATATTCATTGGTTTATAGTGACAGTAAGAGAGTCTTCTAATACGAATGTTACATTAGATTAGAGTTGGAATTTGTGAAAGACTTATTTGAAACACAGAACCATCGGATAACCCTGGTCGATTCGCCATGCGAGATGAACATTTTTCCCGGATGGATCGAATCTGCCAAGGCAATGGATTTGTTTGAACAATTAAGTCATGAAGTCAGTTGGCAGGACGAATGGATTCACATGTTCGG
>JBFHVL010000015.1:0-25657 GCA_041589565.1 Kangiellaceae bacterium
GCTGCTTCAAGAGTTCCAGCAACGCCCGAGGCATTATCATTAGCTCCCGGCGAGTCGTCGGTAAAATTTAACGGGTCGGTAACGCGCGAATCGATATCGCCCGACATCATCACGTAACGCGTTGGATCGGTCATGCCTTTTTGAATCGCAATGACACTGATAACTTCAGTAGGATTAGGAATGCGTTTCTCACCCGAGATGGTATCACCAACCATAATGACTTCCAGACAGCCGCCACAGGCTTTGGATATTTTTTCAAACTCCTGCTTTATCCATCGCCGGGACGCGCCTATTCCGCGCGTATCGGATTTTGTTTCAGACAAGGTATGACGTGTGCCAAAACTGACCAGCTTTCGAATATCCTGCTCGATTCGCTGTGCTGAAATTTGCTCCACAATCTCATGAAGCTTTGGTTGGTCCTGATAGGACACCGAAGCCTGCGCGCTACAGAAGCCAGTCACAAAAATACTGACTAAACCCATTGAAAGTGATTTTGTTATTTTCATGATGGCTCCTGCTTGCTCGCTTTGGTTTTTATTTTAAGTACAAAATGATTATTCGTTATCGCTGTCTTTCTTTTTCTTCGCCTTTAACTGTTCCGCATGGTCCAGCTCATAAGGAGGCATTTGTTTTCCTTTGTTTTTGCCTTTCAGGTAAAACTCCATCCAGCGCATTAAGCGTTTGGCATAATCCAGTTGCGATGCGACTTTGCGATTTCCGTGACCTTCACCCGGATAATAAACCAGGCGTACCGGAGTATCGGTTCGAGTTTTAATGTATCGATAAAGCTCCATCGATTGCGCAGGATGCACACGAGTATCTTCTTTACCGTGTAAAATTAATAAAGGCGTTTTCGCTTTATCGGAGTGATAAATCGGGCTGCGCTCTAACATCCAATTCCATTTGTCCCACGGATAATTACGCGCATGCACGTTATACATTTCTTTAGGAATATCAGTAGTACCGAATTTAGATAACTGATTGGAAATACCAACAAACATTACGCTGGCGGCAAAGTGTTCACTGAGAGCTGTCGCGCCCCAGGCTGACGCATAACCGCCATAAGAACCACCGGTAATGCCGACACGTTTTTTATCCACAATGCCTTTTTCAGATAAGTGCGTAATTGCATCGACTAAATCGTTAAACTCGGCACCCGCATAATCGGCCTGTCCCATCTTGCTAAACTCAACACCTCGACCGGTGCTGCCACGATAGTTAGGCAAAAACACGGCAAAGCCATTTCCTGCTGCATGTTTGATGGGGTAAGAGTATCGATCTAACCACTCGTTGCTTATGTGCGCTTCCGGACCACCGTGCACCATCATTATCATGGGATAAGATTTACCTTTGCGGTAGTCAACCGGATAAATCAAAATGCCTTCTAGCTCTAAACCATCGCGAGCCTTGTAGGTAATCGATTCCTGACGAGGCATTTTAATATCTTTAAGCCATGGGTTGGAGTCGGTCAGTCGCTTTAACTTTCCGTCAGCAACATTAAATACTTCGCGTGGATGTTGACTATTACTCGAAGTAGCAATAACGGTATTGCCGCTTTTGTCCACATCAAAGCTGCTAAGAACGGCTTGTCCTTTGGGAAGTAAGCGCGTTGTTTGTTCTGAGTCTAAATTGATGACGCCTAACTCACTGCTAGTGCCTACGTGGCCAAGAAAAGCGAGTTGATACTCAGATAACCAATTAATATCGCGCACATGACCGGCATAGTTAGGCAGAATTTCTTTTAATTTACCCGTGCGAACAGTCCCTAAAAACAATCGACCACTGGCGGGGTCGTTTTTATCTTCTGCGCCAATGATTGCAACATATTTACCATCAGGTGACCACCGAGCCTGCCCCAACTTGCCTTCAGTATTAAACGATTTAACAATTAAACCTTTGTTATTAACAATACGGTACTGAGACGCAGTGTAGTCGTCATCCACATGAGGTGTCGGCGCCACACGAACTAACAATTGATCTTTTGTAGGATGAAACTCCGCCGATAAAACGTGACCATCGATGGCCATACGCGCTGCGGGCTTTTCCAGATCATCCAAGTCGACACGATAGGCATAGGCGGGTTTTATGGCTTCTTCGTAAACTTCCGCTTTAAATCCTTTTTTCTTCAAGGGCTTTTTATCTTTGTCGTCAGGTTGTTTAGCTACATACACCAACGTTTTGCCATCATGACTTAAAGTAAAACTGGCTATATTGTTTTTATGACCTAACACTCGCGTCGATTCGCCACCGTCGATCGGAATTCGATAAATCGCCGTAAACTTGTCATCATTTCGCTTGGCGCGATAATAGATAAACTTACTGTCATGACTCCACTGCAGCGAACCGACACTTACTGCACCTGTGATAAATGGTCGCGACTTACCAGCCTGACCAACCACATGCAATTCGATAAAATGCTTTCCGTCTTCATCTTCATAGGGTTTTCGAGGCTCAACCAATGTATATGCAGTAAAGCGACCATCCGGTGATACAACCGCACTACCAACATAGCGTGCCGTTACGGTTTCTTCCAGAGACATAACACGAGAACTCGCCTCAGCTGGGTTAGAACTTAATAGCAGAGTAAAAATCACTCCGATTAAAACCTTAAGCTTATCCATTTTGACCTCAATTTATTCAACTAATGTAAATCAATTAACTCTAGATTCTTCGAATAGCAGAAAATTTAAACAATGCGCCACCCGTTAAATGTGCATACTATACAACCCCACTGCCCTCGCCTCAAATCGGATGTTTGCAATTAGCAATAGTTGTTATCACTCATTGGTCCGATTAGCCACCAATTTACGTTGTTGCACAAACCTATACACAATCGTAATAAGGTTAGCCGAAATGATCAGAGCGGCACCCAATATCATCAGCGTCGTAATTTTTTCTTGTATAAACACGTAACTTAGAGCCATAGCCATAGGTACATACAAGTAATACACCATACTGGCTATCGCCCCCGGTAGCTCAGTTGTTGCTTTAACCCATAAACTGTGTGCGACTAATGTCGCCACTACACCTAAAAATATCAGCCCGAGCCAATCAAACTGAGTTAATTGCCAGGACTCGAAGGCGCTAAATGGAACAAACACTGCGAAAGCAAAGGTAAACTGCCCCCAGGCTCGTGCGCTATTTGAAATATCTTTGCTGAACTGATGAATTATCGGTAAGCAGGCATAAAGCACACCACTTAAAATACTAACCAGTAACCCTTGAAAATAAACTGAGTGCCAGTCGACTTGCGGCACAACCAGGTAGACGCCAACCATTGCCATGACTAACGCAATGCCATCGGCTAGAGTGATCTTCTGTTTTAAAAATAAAGCACTTAAAAGTACCAGGTGGATGCCATAAGTTGAAACTCCAATTGCGGCAATAGAAGGCGTAGCAAGCTTAATGCTTTTAAAATAAGCATACCAATGCAACGCAAAGGTAACGCCGAGGAGCATTAACATGCGCCATTGTCGGCCGCTAAAGTTCCAGTTTACTTTCGAAAACTTAAGCCACAACGTCATGCCCAGTGACGCAATAAGCAAGCGTAAAGTACCCACTTCGATTTCGGTTGCCGACACTAACTTAACAATAACCGGCACACATGCCATTAAAACAACAGCTGTTATAGCGGTAATTAAAGCCGAAAATCCAACGGTCACGGCACTATCCCTTAAGGTGCTGTCTTAAAGAAAGCTGACTGATTACTGCTTCGGCCCACTGCTCTGGCTGCTCTATCATTGGGAAGTGCCCACAGTTTTCCAGCCACTGAAGGTGACTTAACTGAGCTTCTTGGTGAATAGTTTCGGCAATGGCCGCCACCGCCACAGGATCATTTCTGGCCCAAACCAAATCAATCGGTAACGATGACTGCCGTATAGCATTAATCCATCGGTGCCAAAACCGATGCCGCTCCAGCGTATATTGGCTTATAGCGGGTAATCTTGCTCGGCCATTTTCTCTTAAAAGTAATTGCCAATGAGCGGAAAGCTCATCATCAGATAGCTTTTCCTGCGCAACAAATAGCTTTTTCATATTACGCCGAAACGCAGAAGCTCCAGATAATTGTGCAACTAATGGTCCTGCGAACTTATGACGTAAAAGTTTTTGAATGGGTCTCAGTTTTGCCAACTCAACATGAACACTGCCATTACTCAATAAATAACTACGAACGGCTACAGGTAAACAACTCATATTTTGACGAGCCATAATTTCTGTCGCAACACTGGTGCCATAATCGTGAGCGACAACCGCACAGTATTCAATGTTAAGATGCCGCCACAGGGCAATGGCCATATCGGCTTGTTCAATAAAAGAATACGAGTAATTTTTCGGTTTATCTGATGCTCCAAACCCCAAGTGATCGTGCACGACAACTCGAAAATGCTGCGACAAGAATGGCCAAACTTTTTGATAATCAAAGCTCGATGTAGGAAACCCATGCAATAGACACACAACAGGTTTATCCCCACCCGAATCTTTAACGAACAATCGGCGCCCATTAACCGTGACCCACTCGCCTGAGTCTAACCACTGTTGCATTAAGTTCAAACTTCACTCCAGATAATTACTTTACGGTTTGACTGATACTTTTCGATCAAAACCGAATAGCGTTCTTCAATGGGCTGCCGTCGCATTTTTAACGTAGGTGTTAAAAGTCCGTTGTCCGTATTCCAGTCTTCATTGACCAGGTACAGCTGGCGAATACGCTCGTGTTTTTCTAAAGTGTTATTAACTTTTTGTAAAACTTGTTTTGCATTAGCTTCGAATTGTTTTTTAAACGATGAATTCCATTGACTTAATATTACCGCGACCGCTACCGGTTGCGGTAAGTTAGCCCCCATGACGCACAAATGTTCTACATCGAGCGAGCTAATCAACTTGTCTTCAATCGGAACCGGAGAAATGTATTTACCTTTGGATGTTTTAAATAACTCTTTAACTCGCCCGGTAATGTATAAATACCCTTCGGCATCTTCTTTACCTAAATCCCCGGTGCGGAACCAACCATCCTGTATAGCCTGAGCACTGAGTTCGGGTTGTTTGTAATAACCTTCCATTAAACTGGCATTTTTCAACAACACTTCACTGTTTTTAGCAATCATACATTCGGCATTAGGAAAAGGTTGCCCCACACTTCCTGAGCGGCGTTTACCGGGTAAATTAATATGAGAAAATCCGGCCGTTTCGCTTAAGCCATAGGCTTCACAAATTTCAATTCCCAGATTATCAAACCAGTCGAGCGTATCTTGCGGTAAGCTGGCTGCGGCAGATAAAGCGAGCCTTGTATCGGAAAGGCCGAGTAATTTTTTTAAGGTTCGCTTTAACCAGCTACCGAGCAGTGGTGTTTTTAACAGTAAAGCGACCACTCGTCGCCCACCCAGCTTACGCTCAATGCCTTGCTTTAACTTTAACCATATGCGCGGAACTGCAAAAAAAATGGTTGGTTTAACTGTTCGAAGATTTTCTGCAAAATGATCGAGCGACTGTACAAAACTAACGGTAGCGCCAAAGTATATGGATGCCATTTCTACCGCCATACGCTCTGCTACATGCGCTAAGGGTAAGTAAGAGAAAAATCGATCGTGATGATCAATATGGAACACCTGCTCAACGGTGGATAGTGCCGAACCAATAGCCCGATAAGACAGCATAACGCCTTTGGGTTCTCCGGTGGTTCCACTAGTATAAACAATGGTCGCCAAATCGTTGGGTTTGGGTTGATAGATGGACTGAATGGGAGGCAAATCGGAAATCGCATCTCCAACCGGCTTCACGCCATGCTTTTCATTAAAAATAGATAGGGTTTCAATATTGGCAAAGCAATGAGACTTTTTCTCCCAGTCAAACAGCTTACCAACAAAAGCCAACTTCACTTCGCTGTGTTCTAAAATATACTCAATTGTTGACTCACCCGCGGTTGGATAAATGGGAACCGAAATATGTCCCGCCATTAAAATCGCAATATCGGTGATGAACCAATCAGCACAGTTGAGTGAATAAATAGCAACCGGACTGCGCGGGGGTAGTGATGATAAATAATTGGCCAGTCGAGAAGCCCGTAGCCAAACCTCTTTAAAGGTTAACTGCTGCCAACCTGCATCGGTAGGCTGCCGTAAAAACACCTGCTCCGGTCGAGTATCTGCCCAGTGCTGCAGCCGTGCCAACGGCGATAAGTAGGATTCAGTCATTGTTATTGTTTTTCCCCGGTACTCAACTTGGTGTTAGCAATCTATCACAAAGCCTGCTCCTTCACTACGACCTGCCATACACAACGCGCTGAGCTTTCTTCGGGCATAAAAAAACGCCGAGCTTGTCGGCGTTTTTTTCAATTCACGTGACAATTACAGTTTGTCAGCTTCGGTAGACAGATACTCTGCAACACCGTCTGGAGTTGCTTTCATACCTTTGTCACCATCTTTCCAACCGGCAGGGCATACTTCGCCATGCTTCTCGTGGAATTGCAGCGCGTCGATCATACGCAGCATTTCGTCAACGTTACGACCTAAAGGCAAATCGTTAACTACTTGATGACGCACATTAGCTTCTTTATCGATTAAGAAAGAAGCACGGAAAGCAACACCTGCCGCAGGGTGCTCAACGTCGTATGCCTGACAAATTTCGTGCTTAACGTCTGCAACCAAGGTGTAACCTACTTCACCAATGCCGCCTTTATCGACCGGAGTGTTTCTCCAGGCATTGTGTGAGAATTGAGAGTCGATAGACACACCAATCACTTCTACACCACGCTTTTTGAACTCTTCTAAACGATGATCAAAAGCGATCAGCTCAGAAGGACATACGAAAGTGAAATCTAAAGGATAGAAAAAGATAACTGCGTATTTACCGTTGATGCTGTCTTTCAGGTTGTAATTATCAACAATTTCTCCGTTGCCCAGAACCGCTGCAGCAGTAAAGTCTGGGGCAGGACGTCCAACTAATACACCCATGGTCATCTCCAAGATTAATAAGTTAATGGGAAAAAGCGCAGCTATTATAGACAAACCACTAAAAATAGGGAGACTATTTTAAAAGTAATCGCTTTTATCGATTATTGCGAATCTCTTTAATGCAATACCAGTTAAATTTTAACGATAACTCAATTGACAATCATTCGCATTCGCATATAATAGCCACTATCGATTGTTAAGATAGTTAAAGAATATGTACGTTTGTTTGTGTCGCGGAATCACCGATTCTCAAATTAAGCAGGCCATCTCCGAAGGCAAAGCCAGCTGTATGCGCAGCTTGAGCACAACACTAGGTATTGCAGCAGATTGCGGTCGTTGCGGCAAATACGCAAAAGAGCTATTAAAACAAGCAGTTACTCCAAATGTGGCGTTTCATAACGCGGCTTAAGAGGCTAAGCAAAAACAGCCCACTCTCTTACACAAGTATTTGATTTAAAAACAAAAAAGGAGCCAGCTGGCTCCTTTTTTCATTTCTGCGAAAAAGTCGAAAGTCAGTGACTACTCGGCTTTTTCAGCTCGCGCCGCTTTGATCAGCTCCTGCAACTCACCCTTTTGGAACATTTCCAACATGATATCGCATCCACCAATCAACTCGCCTTTCACCCAAAGCTGAGGGAAAGTAGGCCATTGTGCATAATTAGGTAGCTCAGCGCGAATATCCGGGTTTTCCAGGATGTCTACATAGGCGAACTCTTCACCACATTGCATTAGCGCCTGAATAGCCTGTGCAGAAAAACCACACATCGGCAGCTTTGGTGAGCCTTTCATATAAATCAGGATGTCATTTTCAGCAATTTGCTGCTTAATACGCTCTAAAGTATCCATCAATGCCTCAATTTGTCGTTCACTCAATCGTGAGCTGGATCTTAATCAACCACCGTTGTTAACGCCAGTGCTTAAGCCAAAAATATTAGAAATAACCTCCCTTATTAACCTTTGGTTTTTTATGGTTATGTAACCATTTGCTACTCCATAAGAAAAAAATCTGACATTTACCCCTAAGAATGACTACAATATTGGGCTCTATTCTCAATGACTTAATCACAAACTGTGTTCAAGGAGTTCAAAACATGGCATTTGAATTACCCGCTCTTCCTTATGCGAAGGATGCATTAGCACCGACTATTTCTGAAGAAACTTTGGAGTATCACTACGGCAAACATCACAATACCTATGTGGTTAACCTTAACAACCTTATTGCCGGAACTGAGTTCGAAAATGCCTCTCTGGAAGACATCATCAAAAAATCTTCTGGTGGTATTTTCAACAATGCTGCACAAGTATGGAACCACACCTTCTACTGGAACAGCCTAAGCCCTAATGGTGGCGGTGAGCCCTCTGGCGCATTAGCCGATGCCATTAATGATGCTTTTGGCAGCTTTGAAGAGTTCAAAACCAAATTTACCCAGTCTGCAGCAACCAACTTTGGTTCTGGCTGGACCTGGTTAGTAAAAAACGGCGAAGGTAAATTGGAAATCGTAAATACCTCTAACGCCGGTTGCCCACTGACAGACGGTTTGACACCGCTGTTGACTGTTGATGTGTGGGAGCATGCTTACTACATCGATTACCGTAATGCTCGCCCTCAGTATCTGGAAGCTTTCTGGAAACTGGCGAACTGGGAATTTGCCGCGAACAATTTCGCTGGTTAACGATACAGTTTATAAATATTTAAAAAAGGCTCCGTAAGGAGCCTTTTTTATTGTTCGTTATTCTCTCAAGGTTTAGCACTCTTTTTGCTTTAACCAACGATACTCTCTTTTTTTCTGCCGATACTTCTCACTATTACGTCGGTTACGCGACTTCTCACCATAATATTCGATCTTTTTATCCAGAAACTCGCAACGTTTTTGTCGCTTGCTCAAATACCCTATTCCTTTTACCGGTTTCGACTTTGGCAGCGGCTTTAGTTCGGGTGTATTTTGCCAGTCGACCGTTTTAGTTTCCGCGAGAGGCAAGTTCTTAACCTGTTTTGAATCAGGTTTCTTATCACTAAAGTGAAGCCGACCATGCTCATCACGCCAAGTATAAACCTCAGTAGGAAAAGCAGTTGCTCCAGTAAAAATTAATGCCAATAAGAACAGAGTTGAACGCATATCCTTGCTCCTTAAATCTTGGTATCCATACCTATCTAATTTTGACAAAAATGCCAAAGGACTTTCAAGAGTTTCAATAAACAAAGTTGATTTAAGACCGTATTGACGCATCTAGAATTAATTCAACCAGTTAAGATATCTAAACGATTTCCAACCCTAAACCCAATTTGCAATCAAACTATTACCTGTTGAGATTTTTCTCCTTTTAACAAGTTATCCACAAGATAACCACAAAGCTGTCCCTTGCTCCCTCTAATGAATCGTTTTACCGTATAGCCTCTTTAGGCATAGCTTGCTTTCCTTTAGTGGCAGTGAGTTAAATGAGCTCGCAGCGGAACAATCAGGGGACCTTTCTATTGTTCCACTGTACCGGCTTCGGCTTCGTGACATGGAGTTGCGACCACCGAAGATAAGAAAAAGAAAATATCTCTCCACACGTTAAGAGCGCCAAGGCGCTCTTTTTCTTGGCTGGACATAAATAGCTTTCACCTCACACCAGCTGATAGCAAGGATGATATTGTTCAGCGCCAATTTTCATTCGATGCTGGACGACAAAGGCTCGTAGCAGCTTGTCTAAGGCATCCATAATAAACTGCTCTCCTTTTAGCTTAAAGGGACCATGCTGCTCTATGGCAGCAATACCCTCAGCTTTAATATTGCCAGCGACAATACCAGAAAATGCACGACGTAAATTTGCCGCTAATAAATGCACCGGCTGCTGTGTGGTTAAGTTCAATTGAGCCATAGTGTCGTGTTTGGCATGAAATGGTAACTGAAAGTCTTCGGGTATGTGCAACTGCCAGTTAAAGAAAAATGCATCTGACTGTTGCTTACGAAACTCTCTTACTTGAGTAACGTGTTCCTTTAAATACACTGCAACTTGCTTGGGATCATTAATAATTACTTTCATGCATTTCACCGCAGGCTCACCTAACGTTTGTTTTACAAAGTCCAACAGCTGTTCAAAGTACGAGCGACTTGACTCAGGACCAGTTAACACCAATGGGAATGGCATGTCTTTATTTTTGGGATGTAAAAGAATTCCTAGTAAATACAACAACTCTTCTGCAGTTCCCACTCCGCCAGGAAAAATCACGATAGCATGAGACAATCGCGCAAATGCTTCGAGTCGTTTTTCTATATCCGGCATAATAATTAGCCGATTAACGATGGGATTAGGAGCTTCCGCGGCAATAATTCCAGGCTCAGAAATTCCGATAAAACGCGAATCATCGATCCTTTGTTTAGCGTGAGCGACTGCCGCTCCTTTCATAGGCCCTTTCATTGCACCCGGGCCACAACCGGTACAAATATCGAAGTTACGCAGACCTAATTCGTAGCCCACATCTTTGGTGTAGTCGTATTCTTCACGACTGATCGCATGTCCACCCCAGCACACCACAAGGTTTAAGTATTTAACAGGATTTAAAACACCAGCATTACGTAAAATATGGAAACTGGCATTAGTAATATCATCACTATTTGATAAATCAAACTGGCCGCTGTTTAAAATTTGCTGGTGGGCATAAATAAGGTCTCGTAACACAGAAAACAAATGCTCCTGTATACCCACAATCATTTCACCATCAACAAAAGCTTCTGCAGGCGCATTTACCACATGAAGTTTCACACCGCGATCAGTGGATAAGATTTTAATATCAAAGTCCTTGTGTTGCTCAATGATATCGCGGCAGTTGTCCGATTTGCTGCCTGTATTTAATACCGCCAAAGCGCAAACGCGAAATAGCTGTTGCAGCTCTTTGTGCGTAGAGTCCGTTAGTAAGTCCACCTCGTATTTAGAAAGAACATCAAGGCTACCTGCGGGGTGGACAAAACTGGATATTGTATGGGTCATCATTAATCGTTAGAACCTTTGTTTAAGGTTTAGGACAATTCGATAATATGAAAGAGTTTTAACCGTAAAGCAACAGCGGGAAAAGACAGCTAAGTTTTGCTGGTTTTAAAGAAAATAAAGTATCTACTGCCTCAAAAGCCAGTAACTTCACTACACCTTGGCAATATTGGTTTGGTTTCGTCCTCCTTCTTTACTTTCGTATAGCGCCTGATCAGCCTTTTCAATCCACTGCTCATGACTGCCCAGTCCCGATGAAAACTCGCAAATACCAATACTGATCGTAAAACGAATATCACGATTATCGTGAGTTACCGTTAATCCTTCGATAGTTTTGCGTAATCGCTCAGCAAATATTTTGGCATTGTCAGCAGGAGTACTCGGCAAAAAGACTACAAATTCTTCACCACCATATCGACCTGCCACATCCGTTTTTCTCACCATATTTTGCAAGGTTTGAGCGGTTTGGCGAATCACTTCATCGCCGGCCTGATGACCATAGGTATCGTTCACTTTTTTAAAGTGATCGATGTCAAATATCATAACACTGGAAACAGTCTGGTATCGACGGCAGCGCTCAAATTCGTTTTGAAAGCACTCTTCCCAGAAGCCGCGATTAAATAACCCTGTCAAACGATCGGTTCGACTGAGCGTTTCAAGCTCTTTGTTTAGCCTTAACTGCTCTTTTTTACTGGTCGCAATATCGGAGACATCATAAATTAACAAACACACATGGTTAACTTCGCCATCGGCAGAGCCCAGTGGGATCATTGTGGCGTTTTGGTACATGGTGCTTTCAGTACCTGTAATTGGACGATAATTTTTAAATTTAAATAAATACGGACGCTGCTCCCAAATCGAAAAAGCTCGGCTCTTTAGCATAAATACCGAGTCAATTTTATGTTTAAACCAAGCTTCGGGTACCTCTGGGAAGACTTCAAAAATGCTTTTATTCATAGCGTCTCGATCACTTTTTCCACTGTGATCCTGCATAAACCGATTCCACATTCTTATGCAGTAAGCTGAGTCGAGAACCACCAAACCAACATCCACATTGGTGAGCATATCCATCATCCAATGGAGTTGATTAATTTCTTGTTTATCTTCAATTTCGCTCATGATGAATAAAAAGATATCCTGTGATTAAGTTCGTCTATAGAGTCTTCGCTGAACAGAACCAGCATGTCGCAATTTACATTGAACCCTTCAATGGTGTAATGGATTTCGATGGCCAAGGTTTCTCGCCAGGTAACGTTATCGGGCCGAATCAATTCACCAATGTTACAGTGCTGACCTAAAATTTTTGGGTGCCCCTGACTAAATTGAAGATCCAGTTGCTCGGCAAAAGCTTTTAAGAAGGCTCCAACCAAAATACTAGCTATATCCATCAATAGCTCTAGCTCGACATTGGTATCCAGTTCGCCCTCAAATCGCATAAGGCTGGCAATATCCGAAAAGCTTGAATCATTAAATATGACTAAAGCCTCACCGGCAACGCCATTGCCAATAAAACCCTGACACACCGAACTCACCGTGTCTTTGCTTTCAATTGCTTGCAGCGCCATTTGCAAATCACTAACTTCGATAGTGTTGACGTTAGGAATAGGTAACACCACAAACGCCCCCAGTAATCGCGCGAGAAGATCGGCAGCTTGCCCCATGGCAACATTAGCTACCTCCTGATAACTGTCACGTAAGGGAATTGCTTGCTCATCAAGTTGCGAGATAACCTGATTAGGTGTATCTGTGGTTTGCCTCAGTAGACCATGCTCTTCCAATAACATAGCCACTTGGTCAGGATCGGCGGGCTTCTTGATGAAGCTTAGAGCGCCAAGAGAAATTACACGCTCTTTAGCTTCAGGCTGAATATCTCCAGAAACCACGATCACCATCGAGTTTAACTGCTGGTGAAATATAGCTTCCAGTACCTGATAACCGTCCATTTCTGGCATGGTTAAATCCAGAAACAACACTTCGGCCTTGCCATCTTGAACTGCTTGAAGCCCCTCGACCCCATTTGTGGCAAAGGTTAGCTCAATATCCCAGTTTTCAGGCAAGCTACGCGCAATTTGTTTGCGCGCCAAGGTTGAATCATCACAAATCGTTACGGGTATGGTCATATGCGGGAACGGATTATTCTTTACAGTTAACTGTAGGTGCGATCTGGCAAGAAATCAAAATCCATACCGTAAATTTTATTGCACCAAAGAAGTTGGATAGCCAAGAAAGACTCCATGAAGGTGATTCGCAGCTATCCTAAAAATTCGTTTAGAAACTTTGGCAAGTCAATACCCAGGGTTTCTGCTTTCACGCTACGCTCAATTTCGTCGGAGACATAAGAGCGCGCCAGATCGACATCTTTGGGCTCAAGAAAGTGGTTTTGCCGCCAGTTATAGAAGATTTTCACTTTGGGCCTTAAAGGAAATTCTCGATTGACCCGCGTCACAATACCCAGCTTACCATTAGAAAGCGCCACCAAAGTGCCGACCGGAAATACGCCAAGACACTTGATAAACTGCCCTACCAAGTCAGCATCAAAGTGCTTTCCAGAGTCGGTCATTAAAATCTTAAACGCTCGCCCTGAAACCTCCCCTTCTTTGTAGACACGGTTGGCAGTAATCGCATCGTAACAGTCGCAAATGGCGGCCATTTTGCCGGTTAAGCTAATCTGCTCACCAGTCAAGCCTTTAGGATAACCACTGCCATCGAGTTTCTCGTGATGCATTCCAATGACATCCCGGGCAATCGCCGATAGCTCTGGCAGCTCGGATATCGCTTCAAGCCCGTACTCCACATGCCGTTTCATTTCGGTATATTCTTCGGCAGTAAGCCTTCCTGGTTTTTGCAAAATGGCGTCTTCTACTTTGATTTTACCGATATCATGTAAAAAGCCTCCCAAAGCAACTTCGCGAATATCGGCTTCTGGCCAGTTTAAATGACGGGCAAAGGTCGTCAGTAAAATTGATACATTGATGGAATGCTCCAGCAAATACTCGTCTTTGTTTCGAATCATGGCGGCGAGCATCAGCGCATCCTGATCCTCAAATAAGCTGTCGATAAACTTATCAGCTAATTCGACAAAGGGCTCCAGATCTAGAGCGGCTCCTTCACTGATATTGCGAAAGGCCTGATGTTGTAATTCTTTCGCTTTCTTGTACAGAACCTGAGCTTTAGCCAGCTGCTGACTAAAATTGAGTTTTTTCTTTCCCGAGATAGATGATGAGTTTACCGTTTCTATCGATTCGACATCCTTTGGTGCGATGTATTTACCCGTATCAACGATCACACTAAGCACGCCGGACTGTTTCAGCTGCTTGATGCCCACTTCCGATTTGATGTAGCCTTTTTGGCTCACTCGGCTTTGCGATGTCTTTTCCGCCACCGCTTCGACATACATACCAGGAGTCAGTTCATCAATTGAGATCTTTTTAAACATGGAAACAATGACTATCCGTTGTTACATCATGGATGTTTGGAGGTTGTTTTAAAAGCATATCAAAAGAATCTGGATTTGCCCGATAATTCCAGGCTCGCCTCTGGTTTTACTTTACCTATTTAACCGATAAAATAGCGCGTTCAAAGTTAGACGGTGAATTAACATGCTGAAATTTCAGGTAATTCCGGTTACCCCCTTCCAACAAAATTGTAGTTTGGTGTGGTGCGATCAAACCATGGAAGCCGCCATTGTCGATCCCGGTGGTGAATTAAATAAAATTGAAGCAGCAGTGACTCAGCAAGGCGTTGACATCAAGCAAATACTGCTGACCCATGCCCATGTCGACCACGCCGGCGCAACAGCCGAACTCGCCAAACGACTGCGCATACCCATTATCGGCCCTCACAGAGAAGATGACTTCTGGATTCAACTGCTGCCTCAGGTTAGTGTGCAGTACGGTTTTCCTAAATCAGAAGCCTTCATACCCGATGTTTGGCTCGAAGACGATCAAAGAGTCGTCATAGGCAATGAGGAGCTTGAGGTCTACCACTGCCCCGGCCATACTCCAGGACACGTCATTTTTTTCCATCGAAACAGCCAGCAGGCCTGGGTTGGGGATGTTCTGTTTAAGGGCTCCATCGGGCGTACCGACTTTCCACGGGGCGACTTTGAAACACTTATTCGCTCGATTAAAGAAAAACTCTGGCCTCTGGGTAATGAAGTTCAGTTTTTATCGGGTCACGGCCCTATGTCCACTTTTGGCGCTGAACGTCAGTCCAACCCTTTTGTAAAAGACTCGCTATAAATTGGGCTCATAACATAGCAAAGGCTCCCTCAGGAGCCTTTTTTATACAACTCTTGCTTAAAGAAAGTTGTATACAAAATTGACCGTGGTTTTGGTATCGGTTTCTTTAAATCCTGCGGCGATGGTTGCATCATCAAGCTGCGTATATAAAACTTCATAACCAAGACTTAAAGCCATTGAGCTATTAATATTAACCGTCAACCCAGTGATCGACTTATACACATCGAACTCTTTACCCAGTTCACCGGTCACTTCCTGAGAAAAATTGGCAGTTTTCGAAATCTTCAGGGTGTACTTGCCAGCAATACGAGCCACTTCGTCTTCTTTTGCAATAAAGGAGAACTTGGGCTGATAACGACGTAAACCGTAACCCACTTCACCGTGTAAGCTTTGGTCATCTTCCTTGATTAAGGTACGACCGTATCCAATCGAGAAGTTAGCGATGTAATCCTTATCGGTAAAATTTTCATCGGCATAATCAATTAATGCATAGGCATACGATTTTTCTGTGTACTTGTAGTCGGATTTTGAAAGAAAATATGTGCGATCGGCAGTTTGTTGCATGACCTTTTGATTATTCGCATCGGTAATTTCAGATTCAGCCTGATACACTTCTAAACGAAACTCTTGACGCCATTTTTCGGCTTCATAAAGAACGTTAATTTTGCCATTCGTAGAACTGGCTTCGGTATTACCGGTGGTATTCACAATACCTAACTCAGCTTTACCACTCCATGGTGACTTTTCTTGTTGCTCGACTGTATCGCTAGCCATCGCAATTAGGGGGAACAATAACAAAGATATCGCTTTATTCATTAGTATTCTCTTTCCTGATGAGTTGATGTTTGGGTGTTACGCGGAGTTAATCATAGCAAGACCACGCAAGCAATGCTAAAGCTTCAAATCGAATTAATTACAGTTCATCTGTTTTCAACTTTGAAAAGCGTAACTGAATTTAGCAAAAAAACTCTTTTGGTCCGCTTTTATACTACTTAACTGTTCCGATTGATAACCATGAGAAGAGTATCCCAAGTATACCAGCGTTTGCGGATTTACTTTGTAGGAATATACCAACTGCATGGCCAAATCTTTATAACGTGCTTCAGGTAAAGACAATAGGTAATCCTGAGAGTTCGTTACCGCACGATATCGCTCGCCATAGAGCTCAGGGTTGCGAGTCAAGTCAAGATATTGAACCGATGTACGTAATCGGTGCCGAACATCGAACTGGTAGGAAAATCGAAAGTCCGTCAGCTTTGCTTGATACAATTCGCCACCATCTACATCGAGTGAGCTTCTCACATGTTTAATGTTTGTTTTAACGTTTTGATTGGGCTTCCATTCGAGCTCTGGCGTATATTCATGCATAGTACCCAACTGAACATTATGAACATCAACCGAGTCACCAAAACGTGCTCGTAAGAACAGTCGTACATTAGCAACAGGTCGAATACCTGCTCCAGTCGAGAAAAAGGTCTCATAAAAAGAGTCGCGCAACTCAAAAGCATGAAATTCCGGTTGATAATCTGGTGCACCAGTATCGGTTCCCACAGGAATATACTCCAATTCAAACTGACTGATAGCTAATCGTTCACGACGTCCACCGCCAAACCAGCCTTTAAACTGATGGATTCCCTCAAAGTTAAACCAGGCCTCAAACTCCTCTTCCAGTTTATTATTGGATTGATCGTAAGTGATATCGTAATCGCTATAAATATTGACGTGGGTTAAAAACCCTTCACCATTAAAATACCAATTGCGGCGTAAGCCTGCGGCCGTTTTACGAACGTCAACCTGATTTATAAAACCCAGATCGGCACGAAAATCTTGCCCATAATCAATGTGGGCAACATGCCACTCCCAGTTTCTTTCTTCATGTTGATAACGAATGTTATAAGCTTGATCACTCTGCGATTCGACACTCCCATCAAATGGAGTTTCGCTTTCGCTACTCATAAACTGCGCTTGAATCCAATCATTCTCACTGGTCCAAAATCGGCCATCGACAGCAACGACGGTGTTACTATAGTTGCCCGCTGAACGGTGGGTGGTTAGCGCACCTACAGAGTGTTTATCACCGACATCCTGACGCCAACGAGCGATTAAAATATCGCTTTCTTCACCTTCCAGTTCATACAAGCTGGAGCTTTGGCTGCCGGGGAGTAAGAAACTGGTTTGAGTATCATTGGCAAGGATAACGCCGTAGGCGTGTTCGCCGTTTTTACCGGTCAGCTTTACACCGTAATCTGGGTCGGCAATATTGCGCGTGTGTACCAGACGACTTGGAGACTGGAAATAATCTGCACCATCCAGGAAAAAAGTTCGTTTTTCGGGAAAAAATAACGAGAACTGTGTATTCACAGAAAGTTGTGCCGAGTCAGCTTCAACTTGCGAAAAGTCCGGGTTTAATGTCGCATTAAGGTACATATCCTGATTAATACCCCAACGAAAATCAGCACCCAGCTCTGCAGTTTTGTCGGACTCCCAGTTATTTGACTGCACGTCATCACGACTTTCAGTTTGCGACAAGGTCAATGTTGGAACTATGTCAAAGTTATTTGACTGTTTCACCTCAGGCAAACCGGCCATTTTATTCAATTCACAAAGCCCGCACGGTGCGCCTTTGGCTCGAACGACATTAGAAAAGCGATAGCGATTATCACGCGGATAAAAGCGGATAAGCTCAACACCCCAGGTTTGATGCGGTAAACTTTCATCGAAACGTAGTATTCGCAGTGGAATCGCCATCTCTACGCTGTAGCCATGCTCGGTGATATGACCGGCGCTATCCCAGATTGCATTCCAGCTAATATCTTCTTTTCCATTGACTTCATCAATGACACTGTCTGACTGAACGCCCAATGGGTTAACGAAAAACTGATACGCTCGTCGCTGGTCATTAAAAGTATCGATCATGATACTCACCTGATCATCATGCCACGATTGATCGCGATCGTTGTAAAACGCTCGAAGCGATTCAACGTTGGGGTCCTCTGCAACGAAACCGACGTAAAAATGTTCACCATCTTCAAAAAAATAGGCGTAGGTTTTTACGCGGGCCGGCAAATTATCGCCAGGTTGAGTTTCGTAAATCAGCTCTACTTTTGTCGCTTGTTGCCAAACACTCTCATTAAGCTGCCCGTCTATCTCCAGAGATTGCTGAATATTTGGAATGGTATAATCGGCAGGAAAGTGTTCGGCTTTTAACGAACCACTTGAAAGCAAACCTAAAACCGAAGCTGCAATGACTACTAAAACTTTGCGCATAGGGTACGAATTCAGACGTTATGATTTTGCCCGCAAGTCTAGTGTCTATACAGGCTGAAGGCGAACCAAAATTGTTTCGAAGTGTTTCTTCATAACGCCGAGTTTCCCTTACGGCAGTTTTCTTACAGCGCCCAAATCGGCGCTGGTCGCCAAAAGCGCATAAGCTTGCAGGGCACGCGATATTTTTCGTTCGCGTTGACGGGGTTGCCATGGGGTGTCACAGGCAATTTCTTCTTCGCTCCGTTTCACCAGCTCCGCGTCACTTACCGCTACCGAAATCAATCGTTGTGGGATATTAATTTCTATTACGTCATCGTCGCGAACTAAAGCAATAGGCCCCTGATTTGCGGCTTCTGGAGACACATGACCGATGGACAACCCCGATGTACCACCGGAAAAGCGTCCA
The DNA here is from genome assembly GCA_041589565.1 of Kangiellaceae bacterium. GTDB lineage: Bacteria > Pseudomonadota > Gammaproteobacteria > Enterobacterales > Kangiellaceae > Pleionea. The sequence goes on from JBFHVL010000015.1 coordinate 18,834, forward strand.
TCAGTGATCAAGGCACACTCTTTGTCGAGCCCCTTCGATTTTAAATAACTGGTGGGATACAGCATCTCCTGCATGCCCGGTCCACCTTTGGGTCCTTCGTAGCGAATGATCACAACATCGCCCGCCACTATCTGATCGGACAAAATGGCATTAACCGCTTCATCCTGACTTTCAAACACTCGCGCACGCCCCTTAAATTGCCAGATTGAAGGATCGACACCTGCCGTTTTGACGATGCAACCGTCTGGCGCAAGGTTTCCGTACAAGACAGCGAGCCCACCGTCTTGACTGTAAGCATGCTCGATACTTCGGATACAACCGTTTTCCCGATCATCATCCACCCAATCGTAATAGACGTTTTGACTAAACGCTGTTTGGGTTGGAATTCCGGCAGGCCCTGCCGCATAAAATTCACGCGCCTGTGGCTTTTCCAAACGCCAGTACTCAATTTGCTCCGCTACAGTTTTGCCCGATACCGTGGGAAGTTCGGTATGAATCAATCGGCCCAAGGCAAGTTGCTCCATAATGCTCATAATGCCACCGGCTCGATGCACATCTTCCATATGGTACTCTTTGCTGCTGGGTGCAACCTTGCACAGATGAGGTGTTTCACGCGACAGGTGATCCACATCCCTCATCGAAAACTCAACTTCGCCTTCATGTGCAGCTGCCAGCAAATGAAGCACGGTATTGGAGGAACCGCCCATGGCGATGTCCACGCGCATGGCGTTGACAAAGGCCTGTCGATTGGCAATATTTCGAGGTAACACCGAAGCATCTTCTTGCTCATAATATCGCTTGGCGAGGCTTACGATCTGCCGCCCGGCCTCCAGAAATAAGCTTTTTCGCAACGCATGGGTCGCCAGTAAGCTGCCATTACCCGGTAAAGCCAGCCCAAGAGCTTCGGTAAGGCAATTCATCGAGTTGGCAGTAAACATACCTGAGCAAGAGCCACAGGTTGGACAGGCACTGCGCTCCAGAGTGGCGCAATCTTCATCCGATACTGACTCATCGGCAGCCGCAACCATGGCATCAACCAAGTCCAGCTTGAGCTCCTTGTCGGCCAATCGCGTTTTACCGGCTTCCATAGGACCACCCGAAACGAAAATCACTGGAATATTGAGTCGCATGGCGGCCATCAGCATACCGGGAGTGATCTTGTCGCAGTTGGAAATACACACCATGGCATCAGCGCAGTGAGCATTGACCATATATTCCACCGAATCAGCGATCAGCTCTCGTGATGGCAGACTGTAAAGCATGCCATCATGGCCCATAGCAATTCCGTCATCGACGGCAATGGTATTGAACTCCTTGGCAACACCACCGGCCTGTTCGATTTCCCGTGCCACCAACTGCCCGAGATCTTTCAGGTGCACATGTCCGGGCACAAACTGAGTAAAAGAGTTACAAACTGCAATGATGGGCTTTCCAAAGTCAGCATCTTTCATACCCGTTGCTCGCCACAAGGCTCGCGCACCTGCCATGTTACGTCCATGAGTCGAGCGGCGTGATCGGTAATGAGGCATAAATTAGTTACTCCAATCAGGGTCGGTGTAAAGCACAGGGCTCTTCCAGATACACATGATCCAACCAGCCCCATTGATCTTCGGTAGAGCCATCAAACAAACCAAAAAACGCTTTCTGCAATGCTTCAGTCACTGGTCCACGACAGCCAGCACCAATAATTTGCCCATCGACACTTCGAACTGGCACTATCTCCGCTGCCGTACCGGTCATAAAGACTTCTTCAGCAAGATACAAGGCTTCACGGGCTATGTTAGCTTCGACCACCTGATACCCCATATTTTGTGCCAAAGTCATTACCGTATCGCGCGTAATGCCCGGTAATATGGCGGCCGTTGCCGGTGGTGTATAAAGCTTGCCCGCCCGCAAAACGAAAATATTTTCACCGCTGCCCTCGCTGATGTAACCTTGAGTATCCAGTGCAATACCTTCGGCATAACCATGACGTTTGGCTTCTTCGACGACTAATTGCGATGACAAATAGTTGCCCCCTGCCTTGGCTGCGGTAGGGATGGTGTTGGGCGCGGCACGATTCCAACTCGAAACGCCCACATCGACGCCCTGAGCCAAACTGTCTTCACCCAGGTAAGCTCCCCACTCGAATGCCGCGACAGCAACTTCTACCGGATTATCAAACGGTAAAACACCAATAGAGTTGTACCCGCGAAATGCCACTGGACGAATGTAGGAGGAACTCAATCGATTTTCGGTTATTACATCACGACAGGCTTGCTCTAAACTTTCTAACGAGAAAGGCAATTCCATGCGATAAATTTTTGCCGAATCGAACAGACGCATTACGTGATCGCGCAGACGAAAAATTGCAAGTCCATCGGGCGTTTCGTAGCAGCGAATGCCTTCAAAGACGGAAGACCCATAATGAATGGCATGACTCAGTACATGTACTTTGGCATCGTGCCAGTGAATTAAATTACCGTTAAACCAGATTAAATCAGGCTGCTTGATGGCCATGGGTCGCTCCTTTCTTTTGGGTCGAGTATTGAGATAATGAGTTAGAGTCGGCAAATGTTGAGTTAGCGTTTTTTAAAATAAAAAACTCAAGCGTATCGCATAGTGCCTGTTGGCTGGCTTCAATAATGCTTGGAGAACACCCGATGGTATTCCAAACCTGATCACAATAACTTGCCTCAATCCAGACATGCGTTGTTGCACCGGTCGCGGCTTCTGGATTTAAGATTCTCACTTTGTAATCGGTTAAATGACTGTGCTTTAACTCAGGCCAAAATCGAACCAGGGCATCCTTTAACGCAGCATCAATCGCCTCCACCGGACCACATCCTTCTCCGGCAGACCAGAGTGCCTCTTCGCCAACTTCAACTTTTACCGATGCGTGATGCAATCCCAATTTGCCATCGCGACTCAAGCTATGTACTGATAATTCTTTTACTCGAAACGGCTGCTGGTATTCGGGTTGCAACTTTCTTAACAACAACTCCAATGAAGCATCCCCTTCCTCATACTGAAAGCCTTTGGTTTCTTGATGTTTAATGTGTTCCAATGCTGTTGCCGGGTCATCAATTTGATAAGCAAAAGCTTCAGCCTTCTGCAATAAATTACTTCGACCGGCCTGGCTGGAGACTAAAATATGGCGATGATTACCTACCCGTTCCGGTGCAATGTGCTCGTAACTGTGGCTTTGCTTGCGCACTGCAGAGGCATGTAAACCTGCTTTATGGGCGAAGGCCGAATTGCCCACATAGGGAGCAAATGGATCGGGATTGCGGTTCGAGCGTGCAGCCACCGCGCGAGATAACTCTGTTAACCTTTCGAGGCGATGGTTATCAATCAATTTATAATTCATTTTTAACTGCAAAGTCGGTAACAAGGAAATCAAATTGGTATTACCGCAACGCTCACCGTAACCATTAATGGTTCCCTGAACCATCGTTGCACCTGCCACTATTGCAGTCAACGCATTGGCCACTGCCAACTCACAATCATTATGAGCATGAATACCAACATCACAATTTAATGTTTCAACAACCGCCCTGGTTATTTGCGCGATTTGATCGGGCAAGGTTCCACCGTTGGTATCACACAACACCACACCGCGAGCACCAGCCGCTACAGCAGCCTCTAAACAATTCAATGACACGTCTGGATCGTCTTTAAAACCATCAAAAAAGTGTTCCGCATCAATCCAGACTTCCCTTCCTTGCGCTACACACTCTCCAACAGAATCGCAGATCATGCGATAGTTTTCTTCGACGCTGGTTTCCAAGATGGATTCAATTTGCATGCGAGATGATTTGGCAACCAGAGTGATCACCGGTGCACCTGCATCAAGTAACCGCTGCAATTGCAGATCATCACTTGCTGCTTTACCCGGCTTGCAGGTTGCGCCAAAGGAAACCAATTTTGCATTTTTTAATGGCGACTTTTTTAGTTCGCTGTAAAATTCGTCATCGACTGGATTGGCACCCGGCCAGCCCGCTTCAATATAATGAATGCCAAAATCATCCAGCATTCGTGCAATGGCAAGTTTGTCTTTTACCGAAAAGCGGATGCCCTGCATTTGCGCACCATCGCGTAATGTGGTGTCGTACAACCATAAGTTTTTATCATGCTGTCTGGGCATAACTTACCTCTTCCAAAACCTTTAGCTGTGAAACATCGAATAACTTATTCAGTTGCTTGGCAAGTAACGACATAGGCCGCTGACTTTCAACAGAAAGAGACACATTAAAGTATGGTGTTGTGTCAATTTGTGCCACGTTCAAGGCAGTAATGTTAAATCCACGGTGACGCACCGTACGCAGCACGCGCTCCAAACTGCCACGCTGCGTGTTTAACTGCATTTGAAACTCAGCTTTCATAATTTTCTCCTTCCAGCATTTGCGAATTTGAGGCGCCCGGAGGCACCAGCGGCCAAACATTTTCCTGATTACTAATGCATACCTGGAGTAAGCAAGGCCCCGATTGATTGATTAGCCAGTCGATGGCATCATCTTCTTCATGTCTGGCTGTAATTCGCTTGCCCACCAGACCAAAAGATTGGGCAACAGCAACAAAATCGGGGTTATCGGAAAGATCAATTTCACTGTAACGCTCCTGAAAGAACAAACTTTGCCATTGTCTAACCATACCCAGACTTTGATTATCGATAAGCATTATTTTTACCGGTAACTGGTATCGTTTAAGTGTCATTAGCTCTTGAAGATTCATCGCAAATGAACCATCGCCACACACATTAATTACGCAGTGTTCAGGCTCAGCCATTTGTGCTCCGATTGCAGCAGGTAATCCATACCCCATCGTACCCAATCCGCCAGAACTCAAATGACGCGAAGCCGAGTTAAACTGACAGTGCTGCGCTACCCACATTTGATGTTGACCAACATCACAGGTAATCACTGCATTAACGGGTAGTCGACGTGATAAGTTGTTTAACATTCTTGGTGCATACACACCGTCTCCCGGTGCTTGATAATTCCATTTGAACTCTCGCTGCCATCGCTCGCATTGATCTTGCCACTCGGCAATTGAAAACGATTCCGAAGACAACTGTTGCAATAAGTTCGACAATGACGCTTTTAAGTCGCCTTCGACAATTACTGTGGCGGCTTTTAATTTATTGACTTCAGCCGGATCAATATCAAACTGAATGACCGTAGCCTCTGGTGCGAACTGCTCAAGCTTTCCAGTTGCCCGATCATCAAAGCGAGCGCCCAGAGTTATCAGCAAATCGCAACTTTGCACGGCATAGTTTGCCGCTTTTAGACCATGCATTCCCAACATGCCTAAGCAGTGTGAGTAACCGCCGCAGCTGCCGATACCTTTGAGTGTTGTTACCGCAGGGATTTGAGTTTTATCCAGCAGTTGTTGCAACTCGGTTTCTGCACCACTAATCGCAACTCCACCACCGATATAAAACAAAGGCCGCTTTGCTTCTCGGATTAATTGAACGGCCTTCATTACTGACGAAGTCTCCACTGGAAATGTTTCTGGAGCTTTATTTGTAACCGGCTCCGGGTAGAAACTGGCAACCTGCAGATCTTTGGGAATATCAATGAGTACCGGCCCGGGTCGTCCCGTCGTAGCAATCGTAATAGCGTCTTCTAACACTTGCGGTAATTCTTCAACCGTATCTAACAAATAACTGTGCTTAACCACAGGCAATGTCATCCCCAGAATATCGACCTCCTGAAATGCGTCGGTTCCAATAAGCGGTTGCGCTACCTGGCCGGTAATTGCTAACAGTGGAACCGAGTCAAGATAAGCATTAGCAAGTCCCGTCACTAAATTGGTTGCTCCTGGACCTGACGTCGCCAGACACACCCCCAACTTACCACTCGAACGGGCGAAACCGTCCGCCGCTATAGCCGCCCCCTGCTCATGGCGACATAAAATATGATTAACGCCACTTTGATACAGCGCATCGTAAAGTGGCATGATGGCACCACCAGGATAACCAAAGACCGTATCGATACCCTTGGAGAGTAAAGTTTTAACAATATAGTGTGCGCCCGTTATTGGTTGATTCATTTTGTTTACTGCGCTTTGTTATTTAATTTTTTCAATTAATGTTTACTGCCAAAATCATTGATGCGTGCTTCGATTAACCGATTCTGCATTGAGGCCAACTTAGGTTCGAGTAGCCAAACTATGATTAGCAGTCCAATGAATATCTGCGAAATACTTGCCGGCCAATGCTCAAACTTACTAACTGTCATTTTTCAGTTCCTTAAACGAAAAAACCCCCGGATCTTGCGATGCGGGGGTTAAGCGATTAATAATTTTTCAGCCGAAAAGCGCTCCCCGCGTTGCTCGAATGAGCACCACGATAATTACGCTAATAATGACTGATACAGTAATGTTCATAATAAAATCGTCAACGGGTATTTCGTTACTGGTTAAGAGCAATTGGATTAAGTGGCTAATCGCTGTTTCAATGTTGAGGTTCAATGTATAAGGACTGACTGATAAAAAGAAATACAAAATAGTTATAAAGCTTTTTTCGTTAATCTTTTACTTTGCAATAGATACAATAAAAAGCAAAGTCAGATGACTTTGCTTTTTATTGGTGCAGAACAACCTGGTAACTAGTTAGTTTTCTTTGTCTTTCGCAGTGTAACAAGCGTCAACAAAATGAACAGTACTGATAATGGTAGGCTACCACCGCCACTTTCATAATTAGTTGTGGCGCCACCCGAACTTCCAGAGCCTGAACCACTACCACCACCAGAATTATATGAGTCATCTCGGTCGTAAGACTCCAGAGGTATGGCATTCAAGGCGCCAAATTCGCCCTGAGTTTCGACCAGACGTTCATTAGA
>JBFHVL010000016.1:0-25166 GCA_041589565.1 Kangiellaceae bacterium
CGGCTCATTGGTAATTGGCTCGTTCGTTTCAATGGATGATACTTCTTGCGAGTTATTATCGTATCCATAGCCGCCGCCCTGAATAATAAACCCAGGTACTGAGCGATGAATAATGGAGTTCTCATAAGATCCTAAAGACACATATTCCAGAAAGTTAGCTACGGTCTCTGGAGTCGTTTCATCAAACAGGTTGACCCGTATAGTGCCTTTGTTGGTCTGGAACTCCACAATGGTGGCATGAGCTTGCATTGTACAAAAAGTCAAAGCAAAAGCGGCTAATAGATCTTTGGTTATGCGCATGGCAATCTCTCTTAATGTTATTTTGTTGCTGAGGCACAGCTTAATGAACTTAGAGGTCAAAATCCAGCACTAATAGTTGATTGGATGGCACGCTTATTAAACTTTGAGATTTTGTTTCGCTCGGTTTGAATTAACCTTGATTACAGGACATTGAGTAATATTTTTGTGCGAGAATTATCTTCAATAACCCGGTGGTTTTAATTGCTCGGCCCACCAGAGTAAAAAGTCGCGCAGTATTTGATGAATAAACAGCTTGATTTCGGGGAAGAAAAAATAGATTTGGCTGTAAGTAATAGCAAGCGCAAGAAGGAGAATCCAGAAAATATTGTTCACTATTTTAAGTAGTGAGAATCCTTGTCTGGCTTTGCGTCTTAATCCAACTGGAGTAAAAGGGCGTTGTGGCTTAAGTTGACTTTTAGGACGTAGCTTAACCTGCCGTAACGCCTGTTTGGCACTCGTTGCAGATGAGTAGCGATATTCCGGATCCAAAGCCAGCATTTTCAGCAAGAATTCCTGCACCGGCTTAGGAAGTCGAGCATAGGGTTCGGTCCAGGCTATTTGTCCATTTTTCCACTGTAAAGGCTCACCGGTAAGCATGTGATAAAATACTGCGCCTAAGGAAAAAATATCCAGCGCCGAACTAATAGGTTCTTCTTTTTGAGGTAGGTACCAGTTCGAATGCTCATCGAGATGATGATAATGTTCGGTCATACCGAAGTCCGACAGTTTGACATCACCATCGGCGCTAAACAAAACATTAGAAGGACGAATGTTGCCGTGGAAAATACGGTTCTGATGGGCAAAAGCGATTGCCGCCAACATCTTCTCGGCAATACTAAAAAACGATTCCAGAGTACAGGGTTGCATTAGCCGATCCGATAACGAGCCTCCACTCATATATTCCATTACTACAATAAATGCGCGTTGGTTACTGGCCGTTCCATGAATATAAACAATATTATCGTGTTTTAAGCTGGCGAGAAGTTTGGCTTCTTTTAATCCACTGGCATCGTTGTTGCGCTTTTTAATAACGATCAGGTCGCTGGTATTATTTTTTTCATATAAATAGACGGAGCCGAATTCATTTTCATTAAGAACATCAAGCAGGGCAAAATTTTTACTCAAGCTGGCGATGTCCTTTTCTGCGCTGGCTTTTTGACTCGCGGCAAGATGTGCGCCTTTTATGATGTGTAACAGCTGGTTCTCGATGACTGAAGCCGAAGTTGGACGTTGTGCAGCATTGGGGTTTATACAGTGCAGAATAAGTTTTTTTATAGGGCGTGGAATATCTGATTGACTCACTTTGTCGGGGGTGCAAGAGTCAATAAAGTTTTCGGCAAACACTTCGAACATTAGTACGCCGAATGAGTAGATATCACTGAGTATGCTTGCATTGGCTGACGACTGTTTTACTTCTGGTGCCATATAGCGTTCGGTACCGAGTACCTGCGCCTGGCTTTTTTGCACAAAACGGTCATCGGTGTAAAAGCTGGCGATACCGAAGTCGAGAATACGGGCATTATTCTCATCATCGATAATAATATTGGCCGGCTTTATATCACGATGAACTATGCCATTTCGATGTGCATAGGATAGTCCACGACAAACCTGGATCATATACTGAACTTTCTGACTCTTGGGAATCTCTTTGTCCTGAACAAGATCGTGCAGTGTGATCCCTTCAACATATTCCATAACAAAGAAAGGCTTGCCGTCTTCGGTGATGCCTTTGTCAATCACATGGATGATTTTGGGGTGATTAAGCCGAGCAACGATGAGTGGCTCATTCTCAAATAAGTCTTGCGCGGTTGGGTGATGTAGTAGTTGTTCCGAAAGGAACTTGATGGCGACCGTTCGTTTTAACGAAAGCTGCTCGGCTCGATAAACCTCCGACATTCCGCCTTCGCCAATTTTTTCCTGAAGTCGATACCCAGGTATGTCCATAGCGTTGGTTTTATTTTGCTCACACTAAATAAAGTGTAGCAGCTACTCATCATTTGCCTAATTTTACCTTGCAATAAACTATTAGTCCCTGTGGAACAAAAATCTATGCTTTGGGAAGAAAGTTTTCGGCCATCATGCAGCGCATACTACCGCCACCAATATATTCTATGGTTTCAATATCGCAAGGAACGCACTGACCCAGAGACTCCAAGGTTTTTTGCTGCTGTGGAGTAAATCCTAGCCAGGCATTGGCCGACATGGCAATTACCGGGTCGCCACTTTGACTTTTGATCTCCAAAATGTTGCCGCAAAAGTGTTGCTCAGCTTGTAGAAAGCTAATATCGAGAAGGTGAGCTTTATGATCCTGCAACTGATTTAACAGGAGTTTGCGTTGGTTGGGTGATAATGTTTCCCCACAAATCACAGCAAATTCCCGTCCTACCGACATCATCACGTTGGTGTGATAAATGGGTTGTTGATGGGATGAGTTAGCGACAAAGGTGATTGGGAGCCACTGGTACTCTTCACAATAATCAAGAAACAGTTTTTCTGAACAACGTTCGGAAATTGCAGCATAGGCGTATCCTTCACTGTGATCAAAAACAATTGCGCCTGTGCCTTCTAATATGTCGTTGCTGTTGAAGCGATCACTGATCATATCCAGCTGAGAAACCTGATAACCCGCTTGCTTAAACAGTTTGGTTAGCAGCTGAGGTGCGACTTCCTGTTGTCTATTCGGGGTTTTCATGGGGTAAAGGCGAATCGAGCCATCATCGTGAGTGGTAAACCAGTTATTGGGAAATACTGCATCAGGCAGCTGTTTTTCTTGCGAATGCTCTAAGACTAAAACCTCAACTCCCACTTCGGATAACTGCTTTGCGGCGTTATCAAACTCTTGCATGGCTTTACGTTGAATATCAGTAACTTGGCCGCTGGGTTGATGCTGAAACTCGTTGTCCTGCCCTGTTTGGTCGTTATAACCGAAGTGAAACGGACGACACATGACAATACTGGAGGTGGTATGAGATTGAATCTTCATGATGGGCAATACCGAAAGGTTATGGCAAACGAACAACAAAGAATGAAGATAAAAAAAAAGGCTTGCCGGAGCAAGCCTTACATTAGCAAAAAGTCGAGCCAGATAGGACCAAAAGGGGTAGGAGGTGCTCTGACTGCGCTAATCAATCACTGTTGGGACAGATAAAAAGTTTGAGCTACTCACTCAGGAGTTTCGGTTGAGTTAACCAAAACCCCGGAATCAATCACAACCAGGCGACTAATCGGCCAAAGTTACTACATCATCCAACACCTCAACGCGGTGTTGAGCCAGTTTCATTTCAGTTGCTTCTGGCTTGGCAACGGAACCCAAGTACAATGCTTTAGGTGCTTTGAGCTGTTGTCTTAACTCGTAAACCACATCAACCAGGGCTTCTGCTTTTAAACGAGTCATTTGCAGCTCAATGTTGGTTTGGAAGTCATTGACGTCCAGTCCCAACGCTTGCGTATTTAAGCTCACGCCTGAGGTCATCAAAATCGCACTTAGCGAAATAAGTCTTGCAAACTGTTTCATGGTTAACCTCACTCCTTCGAATTTCGGTTAAAATTGCGCTAACAAATACCTTAACCTTTACCCTTGCTTGAAACTGTTCAGGGTTAATCCAGCAACCGAACTGCGAACCGCCTCAAATAAAACCTGTTAAAGACTGGAATCTTGTAACCTGTCTCTTGGGTACGGGGTGTATAGTAATGATCTGGATGCATTGCCTCAAACGATCATTTATAATGTTTCGCATTAAAAAAACTAATGGATAGTTTATGCCCAGACGTCTACCTCCCTTAAACAGTTTACGAGCTTTTGAAGCGGCTGCCCGGCACCTCTCATTTACTCGCGCCGCCGATGAGCTTTTTGTGACGCAGGCCGCAGTTTCTCATCAAATAAAAGGACTGGAAGAATTTCTTGGAGTCCAGTTATTTATTAGGAAAAACCGTAAGTTATTACTTACTGACGAGGGTCAGGAGTACTGGCCAAAAATACGAGACATTTTTGAAAAACTGGCGGTCGCAACAGAGCAAATTAAGGCCCAGGGTGCCTCCGGTGCATTGAATATCTCAGTGGTGCCTACCTTTGCCATAGTTTGGTTAGTGCCAAGGTTATCTCGCTTTAATGCTCTTTATCCGGATATCGAGGTGAGATTAAAGGCAACTGATCGAGAAGTAGACTTTGTTCAGGAAGATATTGATGTTGCCATTTATTATGAAAAGGGCGATTACCCGGGTATGTATTCCGAAACTTTGCTGAATGAGTTTTTAACGCCAGTGTGTGCTCCTTCATTACTGGATGGCGATAAACCTCTCAATGAGCCTGAAGACTTAAAGCACCACATGCTACTGCATGATGCCTCGACCGAAGAATGGCGCGACTGGCTGAAATTGGCAGGTGTGCGTGGGGTAGATCTGCGTAAAGGTCCAGTATTTTCACACTCCAGCATGGTAATGCAGGCGGCGATTCATGGGCAAGGTGTGGCCTTGGGACATAATGTGTTGGCGCAACCGGATATCGAAACAGGGCGTCTGTGCTGTCCTTTCGATATTGTACTACCCAGTGATTACAAGTACGATCTGGTGTGTCCAGAGGAGTGGGCCGAGCGACCTAAAATCAAGGCCTTTCGTGACTGGATCGTCGAAACGGTGGCTCAGGAACAAGCGATGGAGTCCTTGTTCTAATTGAGTTAATCAGTGATCTGAAACTCCGTCTACTCGTCGACTTGTAAATAGTGGATGCTGAATAACTGCTGTTCATCGGTCCAGGTTTTAATCGGTTGAAACCCGGCTTTGGCTACCAGCTGGTGAAATTCCTCGATCGAATACTTGTATGAACTTTCAGTGTGAATGGTTTCGCCAGCTTTTAGTTGATACTGTTCACCTTCAATGCGCAAGGTTTGATCTTTTTCGCTTTTTAAATGCATTTCGATACGGCCTTCTGCTTCATTGTAGATGGCCGTATGCGAAAAATTGTCTGCCTCTATTTCTGCGTCCAGTCGATCTTGAATGTGGTTGAGCACATTTAAATTAAACTCTGCGGTAACGCCCTGTTCATCGTTATAGGCTTGCTCTAATACAGATTTATCCTTTTTAAGGTCGACACCGATTAATAATCCGCCTTTTTTACCCACCAGTTTGGCGACTTGCTTTAACAACTCAACCGCATCTTTGGGCTCGAAGTTGCCAATACTGGAACCGGGAAAAAATGCGTTATAACGTCCGGGACCAAAGTCGGGGACATTCCAGGGTTGGCTGTAATCGACTCGGTTGGCATGAACTTCAAGCCAGGGATAGTCTTCGGCCAGCTGATTTGCCGATTCAATAAGGTGCTCCTTGGAAATGTCCATAGGCACATAAATTTTAGGGCGCAGGGCTTCGAGCAGAATACGAATTTTAATGCTGCTACCGCTACCCAGTTCCAACAGAACGCTGTCTTTACCTAACAGTTCTGCAAATTCTGATGCATGCTTCTTGAGTAAGCCAATTTCTGTGCGGGTGGGATAGTATTCAGGCAGCTCAGTAATCGCATCGAACAGTTGTGAGCCTTTTTGATCATAAAAGTATTTGGGTGACAGTTTTTTTTGGGGTTGAGAAAGCCCCTCGTGCACGTCTTCTGCCATATTGTTTCGAAGCTTGTGCTGTTCGTAATAGTAAATTTGTTTTTTCTTTACCGCTTGATCCATGTCCTGCTCCTCGATTAACCGTTTTTAGCCAGACGAATGCCTGACATTTGCCAGCGATCTGCCGGGTAAAAAAAGTTTCGATAAGTTGGTCTAAGATGATGATCAGGCGAAAAACAACTGCCACCTCTCAACACCATTTGATTGCACATAAATTTGCCATTGTATTCACCAATAGCACCAATAGCGGGCTCAAATCCGGGGTAAGGCAGGTAGCTGGATTGAGTCCACTGCCAGACTTGTCCAAACCAGTTATTATTTTCTGGAACGGGGTGTAAGCCGTTTGTTTTGTATGACTGATCCTTTGTAAACTGATTGAAGCTTACTACTTCCCACTCGAACTCGGTGGGTAAGCGATACCCCATCCATCGAGCAACAGCATCTGCTTCATAGTAGTTGATGTGACAGACCGGCGCATTGAGATCCAGTGTCTTTAGGCCAGCCAAAGTAAACTCATTAAAGTCGCCGTCAGGCGTCATCAACCAATATAACGGATGCTCAATCTGGTTTTGTGAGCGCCAACTCCAACCATCCGATAACCAAAGTAAGGGATTCTGGTAGCCACCGTCTTGAATGAACTCCAAATACTCGCCATTGCTTACCGGACGAGTCGCCAATTTTGCCGGGTGTAAATACACCGAGTGTTGAGGGGTTTCATTATCAAAACAAAACTGATTGCTGCTCGCCCCACAGGTATGAACACCTTCTTCAATCGTTATCCATTCTAAAGAGGAGTCGGGAAATGGTGAGAGCTGCGCAGCCTGATAAGTCGGGTATAACGGATTTTGAAAGAAATTGTATTTTAAATCAGTTAGCATCAGCTCCTGATGTTGTTTTTCGTGCTGCACCCCCAACTGTGTTCGTTGCTGTATCAATGACCAGTCTTGATGCTGAGTTTGTTGCAGCAGGGTTACCATAGCATCGGTAATCTTTTGCCGATATTCAAAAATGTCTTTGACTGTTGGGCGTGATAACAGATGACGCTTAGGGCGTAAAAAGGGTTGACCGATGGCATTGTAATAAGAGTTAAACAAGGACTCGTAGTCAGCACAAATGGGTTGATATTCCGCTAAAAATGGTTGAAGTAGAAAAGTTTCGTAAAACCAGCTGGTATGGGCTATATGCCACTTGATCGGACTCGTTTCGGCGATGGCCTGTAACCCATAATCCTCAATAGCCAGTGGTTCACACAAAGCATCTGTCATTTGACGTGACGCTAAAAAGCTCTCGATGAGATGTTGGGCTAAATGATTTGTCGGTGTATTGGTCATAAGTTTTATTCCAGCAACCACCAGCATATCGACTGGGTTTTAAAATGCAACTCGACTGCGAGAGCTTGAATCTGAAAGGTTTAGAAAAAGACCATTATGCTCAGAAAATATTACAAAAAATGAGAGAGTTGTTCTGATTCTGCCAATTATTTTCGGTAAAATAGGGCACAAATTGCATAAGAATATAAAACAGGAGCAAAACAAACTATGAATAAGAAATCGTTAGTGCTGGCGTCGTCAATGTTGCTTAGCAGTAGTCTTTGGGCAAATCCGTTCGACTTTAGTGTCGGAGTTGCAAGCGATTATGTTTACCGTGGGATTAGTCATTCGGGTGAAGACCCAGCCGTACAGGCATCCATAAAATTTCGACCTGCCAAAGGCTGGTTTGTCCGTGGTTTTGTTTCAGAAGTTGAAAGTCCCTATAACGGAAATCTGGAGTTTGAGTTTGTCGGTGGTTACGAGTTTCAGTTGGATAAAGACTTCAGTCTGATGATTGAAGGTGTATATAACGTATTCACCGACGAAGAAACCGGTGATTCGGACTATGCGGAAGCTAATGTGGTTCTCGATTACAAAAAGGTGTTTCAAGCTACTTTTGGACACACTCTCGATTACTATGGTACCGATGAATCGGCGACCTATTTAGAAGGCCGTTTCCAACTACCTTTGCACGATGTGATCAAGACGGCTGCCTATGTGGGTTATTACTCACTCGATGGCAATGCTGGTGAAAGTTACAGTTTGGTGGGCTTCGATGCCTGGACGCATATTGGAGACATTAAGTTTAAGGTGTCATTCACCGATACCGACATCGAAAATAGTGATCTTGCAGATAGTCGTATTTTTGTAAACGCAAGCTATCGCTTTTAATTACCTCTCAAGACTACGCACCTTTTCGAGTTTTATCTAAAGGTGCGTAGGTCTGCTATACTCAGGACTTTAATCAACAAGGAGTGACTGTATGCTGAGCGCATTGGCTAAGCTGTTGAAAATTTTAAACTCCGAAGAATCCCCTACGGCAGTAGCTTGGGCTATTGCACTGGCTTTTATGTTTTCCATGTTGCCAACGTTTAGTTGGGCAAAATGGAGTCTGCTGTTAGTGGTTGCGTTTTTCCGTGTTAACCTGTCAGCATTTATTTTATTTAGCGCTCTGTTTCCGCTACTGGCCTGGTTGTTAGATCCTGTCTTTAATCAGGTGGGTTTGTGGCTGCTAACGCATGATTCATTGAATGAACTGTGGAAGAGTTTGCTGCAATCGGGTATTGGTGAATTTTTTGCAATCAATAACACCTTGGCTGTAGCGAGTTTGTTGATTTCTTTGCTGCTGCTTGTTCCATTGGTGTGGGCAGGCAAAAAAGCAGTACATGCCTATCGTAATCATGTGAAAAAGAAAGTAGAAAAATGGCACCTGGTTCAACTGTTTAAGTCGAGCAAGTTGTATCAAGTTTATCAGTCACTTTCATGAGACAGTTGATGATGAAACTATTTCGACCCTCTGGAATTATCATATTTTTGGTGCTGACTGCGTTATTGTGGGGAGTGACCTATTTATGGATCAACGGTTGGTTGGCCGAGGCTGTTGAAGAACATGGCACTCAAGCTAATGGAGCTACTGTCGAAGCCCAAAGCGTATCCATTAACTGGTTAACCTCTGGATTGAATATATCGCAGCTGGCGTTGGCGAATCCCGAAAACCTGTCGCAAAATCGCTTGCAACTTGATCAATTAAATTTCGATTTGTCGCTCACATCTTTGCTGAAAGGGCAGTTGCATGTTGATGAGTTGACCATTGAAAACTTGAGAGTAAACGTGCCTCGACAGTCACCTGCACAGCTGGCGGCGAAAAGTGAGGGTGATAATTCAAGTTGGCAATGGCCCAAAGCGGTCATGGATCAAACCAAAGAGCTAAACACTAAAGATGTCTTGGCTAGTGTGGATATTCAATCGCCACAAGCGTACGAAAAATTTTTAGCCGATATCAAACAGCAAAAACATCAGTGGCAGCAAGCTCAACAGGCACTTCCAGATGACGCAAAGATTGAACAACTAAAGCAGCAGTATCAAACGGCGAAAAAACAACTGGATGATGCGAAAGGGTTGGAAAAACTTTCAGCAACGAAAGACTTAAAAGAAGTACTCAATCAGATTAAACAGGAAAAACAAAAAATTGCCCAGTTTCGCCGTGAAGTGAGTGAAGGTATTAAAGACACTCGAAGTCAATGGGAGCGTTTAAAAGCACAAGTTGATAAAGACGTTGATTTGGCCATGTCGATGGCGAGCTTGTCACCCGAAGGAATGCGTCATTTGGCGGCAAGTTTGCTAGGTGAGTCCACCGCTCACTGGATAGAGTTGGTGGTGGATAATCTTGATAAGGTTCGTGGTTTACCGACATCGCCAAAGCAAAAAGATGAGCAAGCACCTCTGCGGCGAGGAATTGATGTAGCCTTGATTCAGCCGCAGTTGCCACCGGATTTTTGGATTAAAAAAGCCCGGCTTTCGGGGGCTTTTCAAATGCAGCAGCAGCAAGGTAACGTCAGTGGTGACATTATTAATCTGGCCAATGCGCTATTACCAAATCAGCCTACCAAGGGGAATGTTAAGCTTTCATTAGGAGAAAGTTCGAGTGCTGGAACCGGTGAATTACAGTTTGCGCTGCAACATCCAGACGATGCTAAAGACTTGATATCAGGAAATTTTCAGCTAAAACAATGGCCTATCCGCGAGTGGGCGCTTGCCGAAGGGGCCTTATCACTAACGGATGCCCTTGCCGATATTAACCTGTCGTTGGGTGCAGATAAATCTCGAGCTAAGCTGATGCTTTCAATGCAACTTACTGATTTTAAAGTCAATAATGCCAATAGTTCAGCTTCTAAGTGGGTCGCTCAACTGACCGAGATTCTAAAGGATAGCCCCAAAGTTACGCTGGATATTGGTTTTGAACAGCAGGGCGAGCAACATAAGCTCACATTTTCAAGTAATCTCGATACGCTATTTTTTGCTAGAATTAAAGCTGAATTTCAGCAGCGCGCTGATAAAGTTAAAGCTAATGTTAAGGAAGAATTGCAACAACGCCTTCAGCCTATGCGTCAAAATATTGAGCAGCAGTTGGGGGCATTGGTCGATTTTGAGCAGCTTCTGGGAAACCGTATTGGTGATCTGGAACAGCTCAAGTAGTTCTTCAGGAGATAGTTAATGAGAATATTCCATTTGGCCTTAGGCTCACTCCTATTCACATTAGGCAGTTTCGCACAAGCCAGCGATCTGTGTTTGCAGGGCATTTGTATTGGTGATGATGTTGAAACACTGCCGGTAAAATGGAAGCCGATTGAATTGACCTACTACGATCAAAAATTTGTAGAAACCGAGCTTGAAGGGCGAACTATTGAAGATGTGTATTATGATTACAACGAACAGCTAGTTGCTGATGCTTCAGTGTTAAAAGAAATCCTTCCCTATGTCATCCAAAAACAGCGTTTCGATGGTAATGTGCTGGGAGCTCTTTCAAAAGTTAAAGCCATTTGTTCTTCATTAACCTTGACTGGCGAACTCGACAGTGAATCGGAGCATAAGTTGTTTGTTACCTTTCGTGCGGTAGCGGATGATGGAAAGCGCGGCAAGCTGCGAGTCGTTAGAATCGAGAAGCAATTTAATGTGATGGCGCCACATTTGCGTCCTCGTGATGCAGACGTTTATCGAGCATTGAGAAAAGCGCTTAAAGAAGAATTTCCGTCATTACAAATTGTTCGAGATATTGATGGACGGGCAAATGTATCGGCGATGCAAAGTGCTAATGCGTTACTTGGATTCCGATTTGTGTCCGATGTGTCCAATCCTCTAGTGTTGCGCCTTATTGATGATGCTGAATTTAATATGATTGAGGACGACGAAAACGCCAGTCCCTTATGTCAAAGATAATTTGAGTTTTAAATTAATAAAAAAGCGACTTAGGTCGCTTTTTTATTACACGATTTTTAATCGTTAGAATATAAACTGCAGGGGGGGGTTATCCGTATCAAACCATTGAATGCTGCCCCTTTGTTTCATCTTTGCTTCGGTAACCGAGTGCTCGGCATCGTGCAGTAACATCTCTGGTGCTTCATGGCGTTTCATATCGTAAATGACCGCTCCAGTTGTTGCCTTGACCACCAGTTTTTCTTCATTCTCTAAAGTGAGCGCTGCAGTATTTATTTCATCGTGCAGGCGTTGCAAAAAGACCTGTGTATTTTCATTACTCGGCAACGTTGCCGCTACGCTAAACTCGTCGTCATTGAGGCGGCAAATCAGATCAAATTGACGCAGTACACGAGTCAGTGTTGCCGAAACCAATATAAGTGCTTTGTCACCAACTTCATGACCATAGTTTTGGTTTATGATCTTAAACTGATCAATATCAATGACGGCTACCAGAAGGCAGAAATCACTTCGGCGGCATCGCTGCATTTCTTCAGACAGTCGTCTTAAAAAGGATGGTTTAAGCAAGGTGCCAGTTAGGTGATCGTAGGTTGCACCTTTAAAGTATTGCCAGTAGTTTTCGGTAAGCACAATGGCCGCCGTAATGGAAAATATTAAAAGTCCGATGATAAGTGCGGTATTTTCACGGTAGTCGATCCATGTTAACCATTGATAGCGATTGACATCAGCGAGCATAAATAAAACATAAAATAGCAGTGCGAGCATCAGGCTCCACTGTGTCGTGGTCAGTGGGTCGCGCTTTAACAGCAATTTTAATGTGACCAGTACCGTGGGCGGAACAAAAGCCAGAAGTTTAGAAAACTGATAAAAATCTTGCAGATGTTCAATTTGCGGCCAAATGAGTACAACTATGCCCAGCAGAACAAAGAATGAAATGAGTACTCGTTTGGTAAAGGCATTTTTTAACTCAAAGCTATGGAACAGGTAATATGTGAGCGCCATTTGGGCAAAAATA
The DNA here is from genome assembly GCA_041589565.1 of Kangiellaceae bacterium. GTDB lineage: Bacteria > Pseudomonadota > Gammaproteobacteria > Enterobacterales > Kangiellaceae > Pleionea. The sequence continues at coordinate 12,165 of JBFHVL010000016.1, forward strand.
AATGACACACTTTTCCATCGGATCAGGCTGTTGGTATCAAAGCCTGAATCGACAATAAAGTGATGATTTAAGAACATAAAAAATGCTGATAGAAAGCAAAATGACGATAAGCTCAGTGCTTCGTAACTGCCTGGTATCCGAAAAAAATAATAGAGCTTGTAGGCAGCAATCATGAATAACAAGGCCGCAATAAAGCTAAAGAACAAGTCTTTAGACAAAGCTAACTGAGTAATTTTATGCAGAGGTTGAAACTCGCTCGATAAATGAATGAGATTTTGATGACTGTCAGAGTTATATATTTTTAAAATTAAAGTGTTGGTCTGATGGTAGAGTAATTTGTCAGGCGGCAGAAAATAATAACGACTATAAAAGGATGCATTTTCGTACCTTGGTGGTAGCTCGCCCGTTTTCGCGATTCGCTCCCCATTGAGATATAGTTCATCGGCGCCCTGAATTTCTTCAATTACAAGGCCAGGAAACAGCTCTCCTAAAGGTGGGTCCAGAACAAACTTCAGGCGTAGATTAATAATAGAGTCTTTCGGCCATTCGGCAAGTAGTTCCTTGGTTAGTGGTGGACACGACTGGGGCGAGTCGTTATCGCGAACAGTTTCGTTGGAGCAGACTTGCCAGAAATAGGAAACATCACTCGGTAAATGTTCGATAAATATTGCATTGTGGTCCAGTCTAACGGGGTAATTCGCCCAACCAGGCAGCAGGTAAAATAACTGGAGCAGTATTGGCAATAAACGAAGTACTGGCATCATGAATGAGAGCTCTAATTAGATAAACGTCTAGCTTTTAATTTTGACACCTTTTACGGTGCTACTGGTTACCCATACTCGTAAAGATAAATTGGTAATACACCGAATAAGGGTAAGCTTTTATTCCAATGGTACATAAAGTATACCGGAACAGCTCTGAAACTAAAGTGATAGAGCTATCATTGTGTTAATTCTTTGCCGTAATGGCATAGACAATATAGCCTCAGGCTACTAGGATGATTTGTCATAATCTTGAGTCAAAGGAGATAACCATGAAAACAGTTTTTATTACAGGAGCCAATCGTGGTCTGGGGCTGGAGTTTTGTCGGCAGTATTTAAAGCAAGGCTGGAAAGTCATTGCTGCCTGTAGACACCCAGAAAAAGCCAATGCGTTAATTGACCTTACCGAAAACTTTGCACTCGATATTTACCCTCTGGATTTAAGCGACGAGAAAGCCATTGCTCGAGTAGCTAACCATCTTGAAGGGAAGCCGCTGGATCTTTTAATCAATAATGCCGGTGTTTACGGCGGAAGTCCGCAAGATTTAGCGCATTGCGATACGGCTCACTGGTTACAAACTTTTCAAATTAATGCGATTGCACCTGCCAAACTGACTCAGTTTTTATTGCCAAACCTGCGACTGACTGATGGGGCTAAAATTGTATTTTTAACCAGCAAGATGGGAAGTATGAGCGATAATGGCTCGGGTGGCTCCTATATTTATCGCTCTTCCAAAGCAGCACTGAATGCGATCATCAAGTCTCTGTCGATTGATTTACAAAACGATGGTATTGCCGTTGCTGCTTTACATCCCGGATGGGTAAAAACCGATATGGGGGGACCCAATGGATTGATCAATACTGAGCAAAGCATCAATGGCTTGCGTGAGGTCATTGAGCAATTATCAATGCACAATACCGGCTGTTTCGTCGACTACCAACACAAACCTATTGCCTGGTAATAACCGATGCCGCATGTTGTTCTGCAGATGCGGCTTCTTTATCCACAGCAAAAATGTCAATGAACGACTCGTATACAGAACAAAAAATAATGGGTATGCCCCAGATTACCGCAAACAAATAAGCTGCGGCGATTAATACTATCCCCTGAGCGGTAATGCCGTCGGCATCTTTCATCAGCCCAATGGCGAACAATCCGTAGAAAATTGCGCCAACAACTAACATCATAAGTAAGGCAACAACTCCATAGATCAAATAGGGGACAAAATTGCGCATACAGGCTTTAAAACTTAGCTTTATGGCTTCAATGGCGTCAACTTTGAGCAGTATGATCAGGGCAGGAGTAAACCAGATTGCCATAATGGCCGGCAAGGTTAAGCCAATAAATAAGAGAACTGCAAGCAACAGCATGAGAAACCACTGATCACTAAATGCCGAGTTGCCGGTAGAAAACAAAGAAAAACCCAGCGCCATCATAATAATAAAGGTGATAATCAAGGCGCCCAGAAGCATGGCAATATACAGGGCTCCGGTGATAAATAATTGCCCCGTTTGTTCGGAAAAACCTGCAAACAGGTCGCTGACTTTGAGACGCTGCTCAGCTTGATTTGCCGCCGCTCGCATAAATCCTGCTGCAATAACCGGGTAAAACAGACTGGGTATAAACGAGCCTAAAATAGGAATAATCGATACAATCGTAAAAAGTAGTAACACTAAAAGGTTAATAAGACCAATGCCGGTCCAGGCCATTGGTGACTGAAATACGCGGCGAAATCCGCTAAATAGCCAACGTGCACCATCGGTTGCAGAGCCTTGCTTGATGATAATGGCAGACCCAGGCGCTGCAATATTATGTTCAAGCTGAGCCTGAGGAGCCTGATAAGGCGAGTTCGATTGCATGTTAAAGGATTCCATTTCGGCAACAAGTTTAACAGAGTCTATTTTATTGAATTAATTACCGCAATGGTCAGGTAGCTTGAGCTATACTCCAGTTATTGAAAGAAACTCAATTAGCTCAAGGTGTTATCTAACGCTGTCGGTTGATTTTTGTTAATCCGTAACCACTCTTGTTAACGAAAAGTAGTTAAAGCCACCTAATGGGTAAGTATGAAAATATTGGTACTGGAGCACTCCAGAGTACAGCAAATTATTCTTCAGGCGTTATTTAACGAATCAAAGCTGACAGCAGACTTCGTCGGTCGACTTGAAGACGCGATTGCTGCTGTGGATGAGACTGAATATGATTTTGTGTTTACTGGTTATTCATTGCCAGATGGCAATGGTATTGATTTGGTTCGTCATTTGCGTTCACTGGATAAGGGTGTACCAGGGGTTGTCTTACTCACTACCGAAAGTAACCGAACCATTTTAAATCAGGCGCTGTCCGCTGGTGTATCGCGAATAATCGCACGTAATAATACGATAGAGCTGCAAAATTTTATCCGAGAGTTGGCCGACTCAACCTTCGATGTTAATAGATTTACTGGTGACATTTTAGTGGTGGATGATGACCGGGTTATGGTGAAAATTATTGAAGCCACTATTACTACCTCGGGCTCCAAGGTGACTGCCTGCTCAAGTGGTGAAGATGCATTGCTGTTGATTGCCGACAATAATTTCGACTTAATCATTTCTGATTACTACCTAAATGGGCAGATGAATGGACTGGACTTGCTGGAACACTTACGAAAAATGGGAGGAAAGAAGTCTCGCACCCCGCTGATGATGATTTCGGCTCAGTCGGATCCGAGTCGAAGAATTGAAATACTACGTAAAGGGGCCAATGACTATATTGCCAAACCCATTCTGGAAGAAGAGCTCGTTGTACGAGCCAATAATCTAATCACCCAGAAAAAGTTGATTGACCGGGTTGAGCAGCAACGAGAACAACTTCGTCAATTAGCAATGACCGATCAACTGACCTCATTGTACAACCGGCACTTTCTGGTGCGCTATGCGCCTAAGCGTATTTCCGAAGCGTTTCGGCATGGCTCAGATCTGAGCCTTATTGTCCTCGACCTGGATCATTTTAAATCGATCAACGATACCCATGGACATGAAACTGGTGATGTAGTGTTGCAAAAAGTTGCTGAGCAATTACGCAATGTTTGTCGTCGAGAAGACGTTGCCGTCAGATTGGGGGGAGAGGAGTTTATTTTATTACTGCCTCACTGTAATGAAGAGGGGGTAAAGCAAAAAGCAGAGCAGATCAGAAATCTAATTAGTCAACTAAAACCTGCCGGACTCGAAGTCACTGCTAGCTTTGGAGTAACTCATATTTGCGGAAGGCGCTTTAAAGGTAAAAAAGTAGATTTTGCTGTTTTATTTTCTGCAGCAGATAAAGCCGTGTATGCCGCCAAGGAAAATGGGCGCAATCAAGTGGTATTTCAAAGGATTGAACTAGAAGAATAACTCTCACTCTCAATGTCCTAACTCTCATATTGGTGTTCCCTCGGGTGAGTGGTATGCTAGGCAACTTTATTTTGTCCTGATAACGAGCATCTAAAATGAAATACTTTTTTACAATTTTTCTTGCTTCATGGTTAGTGATATTCAACGTAAGTGGATTTGCATCGAGTGAATCTAACTTAACACTTAAGCAAATTATGTCCGATCCTGATTGGATTGCACTTTCACCCACTGACCCTTATTGGTCCGATGACAATAAATACATTTACTTCAAACAAAAAGAGCCGGGGCACAATACTCGGCGTTTAATGAAAGTCAATCTTGCCGATGGAGTGATCGAGACAGTTCCGGTCGAACGTCTCGATCTTGTTGATAACGATGGTGGCGAATTAAGTACCAATAAACAATTAAAAGCCTATTTACATGATGGCGATGTATTTATCAAAAATATGAATACAGGAGAAGTGCGCCCCTTAACCCGAACGTTGGAAGTAGAAAGGCAAGTTCACTTTCTTACCGATGGCAGGGTGGCCTTTCGACAAGGTGATGATTTTTATGCAATGGATGTGGATGGCGGCCATTTGTCTCAGTTGTTGAGTATTGCTTTTGGTAAAGAGCCTAAAAGCTGGGAAGCGCCAGAGGATTTTTTGGGAGCTCAGCAACGAAGATTGTTCGACTACGTTCGTAAGCAGCAAGATGAAAAAGTTCATGTGGAGCAGCAACAGAAGCAGCATGCAGAAGCTTCACCATTTAATAAACCGAAAAAGGTTTATTTCGATGAAAGCCTGAAAGTTGATTACGCTTCATTATCGCCGAATGGTAAATTCGTATTCGTTGTATTAAGTAAAAAAGAGAGTAAAAGTCGTCGCGATAATATGCCGCGCTTTATCACCGATGATGGTTATGTTGAGAACCAATCAGTTCGAACTTTGGTTGGTCTGAGTCAGGTGCAAAGCCAACAATTTTATTTAATCGATGTTGCTTCAGGCAAAAAAAATGAATTAAGCACTAACGAATTGCCGGGTATTAACCGTGATCCTCTAGCGTCTTTTAAGAAAAAACAGGCCAAGCTTAAGGGTGAAAAATACAAAGCGGATGAGTCACCGCGCGATGTTTATGTTTATAATTGGTTTGGTAATGGTATTGAGTGGAGTAAAGATGGTAGCCGATTAGCAGTAAAACTGTTTGCTTATGACAATAAAGATCGCTGGTTGGTCGACATTGATTTCGAGAAAAAAACGTTCAATACCATTCATCGACTGACCGATGAAGCTTGGGTGAATGACTGGACCTTTAACCAGATGGGCTGGCTCAATAACGGTAAGGATTTTTACTTTTTATCAGAACAAAGTGGCTATTCACACTTGTACATTAAACGAGATGGAAAGCGAGCGAAAGCACTCACAGAAGGTCCGTTTGAAGTCAGTGATTTAACTTTGTCGAAAGACGATAACTACATTTACTACCGAGCTAACAAAAAACACCCGGGAATTTACGAAGTCTATCGCGTTGATCTTAACAAGGGTAAATCAGAAGCATTAACTGATTTAAACGGTGTTACTGATTATGTACTGTCACCGGATGAAACGCATTTGGCGCTAACCTATTCGAGCACCACGCGACCTCCTGAGCTTTTTGTTACGCAGGTAGGTTCGACCCAAATTAAACAGCTGACCAATACAGTTACCGATGAGTTTAAAACGATTGACTGGGTTGCTCCACAAATTGTTGCGGTTCCCTCTTCGCATACCGATCAGCCGATTTATTCACGGTTGTATTTGCCTAAAGATTACGATCCTGCAAAACGATATCCAGCGGTGATGTTTGTTCATGGCGCAGGCTATTTGCAAAACTCACATCATGGTTGGTCCGGGTATTTTCGCGAATTTATGTTTCATACGTTTTTAACTCGTCATGGTTATATAGTTCTGGATATGGATTATCGTGCCTCTAAAGGTTATGGACGAGATTGGCGTACGGCGATTTATCGTCAAATGGGAACGCCTGAGCTGGAAGATTTGCTGGACGGCAAAGAGTGGTTAATAAAGAACTATCAGGTAGATGCTAAGCGAGTTGGTGTTTACGGCGGATCTTACGGCGGTTTTATGACTTTTATGGCACTGTTTAAGGCCCCGGGCGAGTTTGCGGCTGGAGCTTCTTTGCGTCCAGTTACCGACTGGTCATCTTATAACCATGGTTACACCTCGAACATTTTAAATACTCCAGAGGTCGATCCAGAAAGTTACAACCGCAGTTCTCCCATTGAGTTTGCCGAAGGGTTAAGTGATCCGCTTTTAATTGCTCATGGTATGGTTGATGACAACGTATTTTTTAAAGATTCCGTGCGCTTGGTTCAGCGATTGATTGAGCTTGAAAAAACGCCTTTATTTGAAATAGCTATTTATCCGGTAGAGCCTCATGGATTTCGTGAGCCAACCAGCTGGCTAGACGAATACACTCGTATCTTTCTGTTGTTTGAAGAACATGTAAAGTAAGTTGACGAAACCTCTGAAAGATTAGAACAGGTATTCAATAATCAGGTGGCGTTCGTCGCGTCGCCTGACTGAGCTAAGAAAGTAGATAGACTAGGTATAGCGTTAACGGGTGAATCGAAAACTGCTTTCGTTAGCCGCAGGCTTTATCGCTTGTTGTTCCAGTCGGTTTAAATATCGGCGGTAATTTTCGGGGTTGTATATTTCGGCCAGAATATCTAACAGTAGATTTTCAAGTGCTTTTTCACCGTACTGACTGATCACATAAGCCTTTATCGCTCGCATCCAGATTGGCCAGTTAAATTGAACTCGATTTTTGTCTTCGGAGAATTCCAGTGGGCTGGCAAACAGTTGGTGATAACCACCCATTCCTTCTGCTGCATGATGAACAATCTGCCAAATGGTATTTTTATCGTTTTGGGTAAGCTGTACGTCCATCCAATTCTTCCCTGGTAGCTAGTGGTTAGCGTTTGACCCTATGCCGCATTATACCGGATATTATTTAGAGTTCTGCTGTATTTCGCACACCTTTTACGCTTCTTTCTGTGAGAGATTGACCTTTCCCAGATTTGTTATCTCATTGTGATATAACGAAAAACTGCGTGGGTTATTCAACACTGTTTAATTTTCTTACAGTCCATTTATCCGCAGAATCAACCTTTTGCAGTAAAAGTGGTAGACTAGCGCCTGATTTTTAGACTCCAAGTAGAAGTTTTAACGTGCATATGAATTGTCGTAGCTTGTTAATTATTGGTATAGCTGTGCTGTTGACGGCGTGTCATTCGGACACTGATCGTAAAGATGCCGCGCAATGTGCCAAACACTATAAAGCCGAAAGCTATAAGGTGGCGCTAAGAAAGTGTGAAAATGCCGCTCAACAGGGGGACTTAAACAGTCAATGGATACTGGCCAATATTTATACTTATGGTCTGGCCGACGACAAGGATTATGAGCAGGCTGTGGTCTGGCTAACTCAAGCTGCCGAGAATGGTCATACTGCCGCACAGCGTGAGCTGGGTAAACGCTTTATGTGGGGAAAAGGAGCTGAGCGTAATATTGATAATGCACTTAAGTGGTTTAAATTGGCTGCTCGAGAAGGGGATACGGAAGCTGAGTTTTTTATCGGGGTTATATACCTCGGCAATAAGGAGCATAAGGGCGATCAGGCGTCTGCCATGAACTGGTTTAAAAAAGCGGCAGCAGCGGGTCATAAAATGGCTATTAATAACCTTGCTTGGTTGTACGCAACCAGTACCAATAAATCGCTAAGAAATGGCAAGCAAGGCATTCTCATTATGCGACCATTGGTAGAAAAAGAACCTAATTCATCGGTATTTCTGGATACTCTGGCTGCAGCCTATGCCGAAGTCGAAGACTTTCCCAAGGCCATTGAAGTTCAGCAACAAGCGATCGACAACCTGCCTACAAAGCTCCAACCTTCTGTTCGGCAAGGCTACTTGGATCGTCTCGAGGTCTATAAAGATGGTAAACCCTGGCGCGAGCAAGCACCAGACTGGGGAGATGAGAAGGATAACCGCGCAGATAATGCTGAGGAATACGCTGAAGATGTGGAGCAAAGCTCCCAGTCGTCGTAGCTCAAAGGCTATCCTGGCTATTAGAACGGCCTCTTTTTCCACCTGGATGTAATAAACCCCAACTCCCTTTGACTGAAAGTTAAAGTGATTTTGGGAAATAAGGGTTATGTCGTTACAATACGCCATTAATAATCAATCTAACGATGCCCTTCTTTGTTTTGGTATTGGGGAATTCAAAGCAATTATGAGTGAACAAGAGTGCCTGTTTAATGAAGCATGGCAGACTCACAAGGCTGCAATTGCGCGGGTAGTGCAATCTTATGAAGCGATTCCAGCAATGCAGGAAGAGCTGCAGCAAGATATTGCTTTTGCCATTTGGCGGTCCCTGCCCAGATTCAATCATCAAAGCTCACTTAAAACCTATCTTTTATCCATTGCCCATAATCGGGCAATCAGTCATGTAGCCAAACATGCGCGTGAGGCTCGCACGACATCGAGTGATGATGTTGTGCTTAAAGGCAGTGACTGTCCTTCATCGAATTTAGAAGCTAATCGTCAACAGAATCGATTGATTGCTGGCTTACAACAACTGCCCATTGCTCAACGGCAAATTGTTGGACTGGCACTGGAAGGGTTAAGTTACGAAGAAATTGCTGAGATTCTCGGAATTACAGTCAATAACGTTGGAGTAAGGTTAAACCGCGCTAAAAAAGCATTAAAAGAAACGGTCGAAAGCCTCGAAAGCGAATGCAAAGGGTAGTAACAGAATTATGAGTAACGAATTTAACTGGGACAAAGCGGTAACCGAGTGGCAAAGCCACCAGCCTGACATGCCAGCACTTAAAAAGAATATGCAGTGGTTAGCATTGCGAATGAAGCTGGTACTGGCACTGGATGTGATCAGTTTGATGGTCTTATTCCCTTTCACGTATTTTATTTTCCTTTCTGAAGAAGCATTGAGTATCAAAGTTTGGTTTTCAGTTGCTTGCGTATTTGCAGCAGTTGGCGTCTATTTCGATTTCTACTTACGCAAAGATTTGTGGGAGCAACCCGCTACCACCAAAGACATGTTTATGCACTTAATCAAGCGTGCCAAAGCGGGCATTCGACTGGCTCGTTTCGCCATGGTCTACATGTCGATCTTCCTGATATATTTATTGGGATGGTCAGGTTATGTTGCCTTATATGAAGCCGTACGACTTGAAAAGACAGGTGCTGTATTAAGTTTGGTGACTGCAGCCACCATGATCATTTTTTCAATTGCAATTGCCTTTTGGTATCGAAAACGTAAAGAACAGCAGTTAGTCCAAGCAGAAAAAAATTATCAGGAATTTATGGAGAGCTAAACATTTTTTTAAGATCTGAAAATGAAATATTACTTTCACCGATAAAAAAATCGACTTCTAAGAAGTTTTAAGCAAAGCGATGTTCTTTCAGAATAAAGTTTATTGAAATGGAAATGGCTCATTCTTACTACAAAAACGGGTAGATAACATCGTTTGGTAGAATCTGCTGGTTATTTATCGTCTTAAAAACTAATGTTTACAATGAACATTAGTTGATCATCGTAAACTAGGAGAATCAAGCTTGGATCTTATAAATGCTCAGCGCGATATGCGAGAGTCATACTATTGGGGAGCAACCGGTGTTTTAACCTCCGGACTGGTTTGGTGCTGTGCGGGCTTTGTCTCTTTAATGGTTAGCGGCCCGGCAGCTGTTTGGGCTCTTTTTATCGGTGGAGCATTAATCCATCCTATTTCAGTTGTTATGGATAAACTATTGGGCCTCTCTGGAAAGCATAGTCCTAAAAATCCACTGGGATCTCTGGCCATTGCGAGTACTTTTTGGCTTATTTTTTGTCTTCCAATTGCTTATGTAGTTTCTACCGTTAATTTGTCCTGGTTTTTCCCGGCGATGCTGTTAGTCATTGGTGGCCGTTATTTAACTTTCGGAGTTCTATTTGGCTTGCGAACCTATTGGGCATTGGGAATATCTTTAGCGGCGGTTGCTTATCTTCTTGTAATTATCGGAGCATCACCTACGCTGGGTGCTTTTGCTGGTTCTGCGGTAGAGCTGATATTTGCAATTGTTCTCTTTGTAATGGCAAATAGAGAAAAAGTCGCCGCTAAAACTCATAATTAAATGATTAGTTGTTGATTGTGCTTTTAGAATAACCGAAATTTTGAAGACTAAAATATATGGTGTCTTTATTCCTGCCAGTAGGTTGGTGGTGAGCGAAGCGCACCCCAACGAGTTAAATGTGTTGGGGTTGGCACCCCATATATGGACTCACTTTTTGATTCAATAGCTTTTTAATTCACATTATGTGTTTCATATTGCGCATAAACGTTGATGGAAACAAGGAGTTGACTGCACCCATATATCCGGCCTGTTGTCGGGTACTTTTGTGACCCTGGCCCCGATGGAAATCCGCTCTTCCGTGTGCTTACCAACCTATCGGCTTTATCGAGCCCTTGGGGTGCACAGTGAACACAGAAGGCGGTCTTACCTGTTTGCCATCTCGATTTTACTTGCAATGTTTAAAAAACGGGTTGATTTTTTCTATATCACTATGCTGCTACCTGGTAGCTGGTTTGTTGAGTAAGCAAGGCCCATGCTCGTCGCAGGGTTTTATTCGCCTGAGCAACGGCAGCAATATTATGACCTCGCCGCTCGTTGACTTGTTTTAACCATAAGCTGTCTTTATCGGTTTTCTTTTTAGCATGCCTTAAAACCGAGCGGCTTCCATGAATTACCAAGGTTCGAATGTAGGCATCGCCGCGTTTGCTAATACCGAGGAGGTTGTTTTTTCCACCGCTCGAGTATTGTCTGGGAACCAGACCAAAATACGCTGAGAGTTCACGCCCATTCTTAAACTGTGTAACGTCACCAATATGGGCTACTAACGCAGATGCCGTTATCCAGCCCACACCTGGTAAGCTCATCAATCGTTGGCATGCGTTACAAGCCCTGGTCGCCTCTTTTAGTTCTCGCTCAACGCGTTCTATCTGCGTATCCAGCTGCAGCATGTCTTCATACAGCTGATAAAGCGTTCTACGACCTAGCTCACTTAACTTATGACAGTTGCTGTCTGACAAAACCAATAGCAACTCCCGTTTAAACGGGTCAACTCTTTTGGTTAGGACAATGCCAAACTCAGCCAGCAGACCTCGAATCTGATTTATCAGTGCGGTTCGATGTTTGACTTTTTGCGAGCGAATGCGATGAAGCATCAGGATATCTTGTTGCTCTATGCTTTTCGCACCGACAAATTTCATACACGGTCGAGTGACAGCTTCGCAAATTCCTGCAGCGTCATTGGCATCATTTTTATTGCCCTTGATATAGGGTTTTACATGCTGAGGACTCATTAACTTAACGGTGTGTCCGAGCTTTGTCAGTTCCCTCGACCAATAGTGTGCGCTGCCACAAGCTTCCATACCAATTAAACAGGGTGTTAACTTCGCAAAGAATTTCAAAACCTGATTACGCCTCAATTGCTTTTTGACGACCACTTTTTCATTTTCATCGACTCCGTGGACTTGAAAAACACTCTTTGCCAAATCGATACCGCAGGTTACTATGTTCATTGATGGACTCCTGACATTTAACTGACTTTTCACTACTTCAGTTTGGCTCATTTGAAGCCGTTTTGTTAGTGAGTCCATCCCATTAACCTACACTACTGGGTTAAACGAGGAAGGTAAGATTGAATACTCCGTTACTGGTTTTGGCTATCGCAATAATTCGTCTAATAATATGGCGCATAGACTCCTTCGGATTATCTAGCAATAAGAGTAAATGGGCACTTTGGCTTTCATTATTTCTAGAAGTTCAGAGTGCAGCAATACTGCACGTTTTATATGCTAACAAATATATTGAAGCTAACGTTACGAATGAAATTATAGTGTACGCATCAGTTATTTATTTTTTACTTATAAAGAAACACCATATATTTACTCACACAGCGAAATTAAAGTCTAATTAACGGTACTTGTGCCTATAACCATTTAACGCTAGGCTTCTTTGTTCACCCCCGCCTACGAAGGATAAAAAACTTATGAAATATCTAATATTAATATCAGTCTTTATCTTTTCATTAAGCGTATTTTCCGAAGAAAAAATAGATGACCAAACGGTATTTGTGAGCGAGACAGATAGAGCTATGAATCTTGCCATAGAGAAAGCTCAACGCACACTTAATGACTTTTTGAAAATCGCCAGGAACCCACCACAAGGCACTGGTGGTTTTAAATTAAAGGTAAAAGTTGTCGATGACAATGGAATTGAGCATTTGTGGTTTTCACCATTTAAGGAAATAGAAGGTGGTTTTGCAGGGTTGCTTGTTAATCAACCTCAAGCAATAAACTCAATGAGCTATGGTGAAGTCTATGCGTTTAAGAAAGAACAAATCACCGACTGGGGATATGTCAAAGATGGCATCCAAATTGGAAGCTTCACGGTTTGCGCATTATTTAAAACTATGGAAAAGGAAATAGTCGACCGATATAAAAAAGACCATGGATTTCGGTGTGAATAACTCAATATTTTCTTAATATTTATCTATCGCTTAGACTTCTTGGTGCGATAGAAACGCACCCTACGAAAGGGCCAGATTTTTTTAGATTACTTAGCTGCGCTCGCAATGACAGTTCGGATTCTGCGATCAAGTCGCAGAATGACAAGTTGCGTGTGCTTATGGAAGCAAAGAACTATACGACAAGTAGGATGTAGTCTTAGCCAGTAGCGACAGCTATATCCAGCAACAACCTCTCAATCGAAATGATTAATTACCAAAGCTTTCTGAGCGAATGAGCCAGCGCAGCGACCAGTGTTTTTGGTGAC
>JBFHVL010000017.1:0-25121 GCA_041589565.1 Kangiellaceae bacterium
AAACCGAAATCGTCCACCCCACAGTTGTTTGATACAACCGTCAGGTCTTTAACGCCCATTTTTTTGATTTGGGCGATTAGCCCTTCAGGAATACCACATAATCCGAAGCCACCGGCGATAACGGTCATACCGTCTTCAAGGCCAGCCATTGCTTCTTCATAGGTTTCAACCACTTTGTCAAAACCGGACATATCAGCTCCTTGTAATTTGTGTTTTTAAATTTATTTCTACGATCGCCAGGGGCTCATTAAGCAAGCGCGTTGGCGACCTTGGAATTCGGCTTTCGATTTAACTTTGTCGAGATCCACTGGGCTACTGAAACCAATGATTTCAAATCGACACCGGTTTCGATACCCATACCTTGCAGCATGTAAACCACATCTTCAGTAGCGACGTTGCCTGATGCGCCCTTAGCATACGGACAGCCACCTAAACCTGCAATAGCACTATCGACGGTAGTGACGCCTAGTTGCAAACAAGCGAGTATATTACTAAGTGCCTGGCCATAGGTGTCATGAAAGTGAATAGCTAATGCCTCCATGGGTACTTTTTGTGCTACGGCATTCAGCATTTGCTGCGCTTTGAGCGGCGTGCCGACTCCTATGGTGTCACCAAGTGATATTTCGTAGCAGCCCATGCGATAAAGTTTATCAGCAACTTGGGCGACTTTTTGTGGCGAAACATCCCCTTCATAAGGACAACCCAGTACGCATGACACATAACCTCTCACTTTAACCTTGTTGCTTTTTGCTGCGTCGATTACAGGAGCAAAGCGTTCGAGGCTTTCGTCGATGGAGCAGTTAATATTTTTTTGCGAGAAGCTTTCAGATGCAGCACCAAACACGGCAACTTCTTTTACATCGCATTCCAATGCGGCTTCGTAACCTTTCATATTGGGCGTGAGCACCGGATAATTAATGCCGGGTTGGCGATCGATACCCTGCATGACTTCTCGATTATCGGCCATTTGTGGTACCCATTTAGGAGACACAAAACTGGTGGCTTCTATAACGGATAATCCTGTGGTACCGAGCCGGTTGATTAATTCGATTTTATCTTCAGCGGTAACGATTTGTTTTTCGTTTTGCAAGCCGTCACGGGGTCCAACTTCAACCAGTTTTACTTTTTGTGGATATTTAGGATGCGCCGTCATTGGTCTTACTCCGACTCGAATAACAACAGCTCTGCACCTTCATCCACCAGATCGCCTTCCTGATAAAACAGCTCGGCGACCACTCCGTCAGCGGGCGCTTTAATGGTGTGTTCCATTTTCATGGCTTCCATTACCAAGAGTGGCTGACCGGCTTCTACAGTATCACCAGCATTCACCATAACCGCGATAATGGTGCCGGGCATTGGGGCAGACAGGTTAGCGTTGGCATCGGAATGCTGAGCGTCGAGACCTTCCCGCTTGATGTCCAAATGGTATTGTCGACCTTTCATAAATAGAGTGAGCTGATCGGGTTGCTCAACAATGGTTGCAGTAAAACGTTCACCTCCTAAATCCACTGACAGGCCTTGGCCATTTAATGAACCACTGACTTTGTGTTCGCCATTTTCCAGTTCAACCAAAAATGCGGTATCGCGAAAATGAACTGTCACTGGATATTCCAGCTGGCTTTCACTGTCAATAAAGGTAAGTGTGTGGAAATTATCTTCATTCAGACGCCAGCCATGAGTGCAATCCCAGGGGGAAAAGGGATCGGCACTGTCGGCACTGTGGTGCTCACCATAATCTTTTTGCTTCAACATGGAGTAAAGCGAAGCGACACATAAAACCTGATCGTCAACAACCGCTTTATCACCAAACAATTCGTCCTGATAACGTTTGATGAAATTGGTATCCAGATCGGCCTGCTTAAATCCATCGTGAGCGGCAAGCTGATACAAAAATTCGAGATTAGTTTTTAAGCCGACTACCTGATAGTCGATTAGCGCACTGCGCAACCGTGCTAACGCAGAGGCTCTATCGTTATCCCAGACGATCAGTTTGGCGATCATAGGATCGTAATGCACCGACACTTCGTCGCCTTGCTGAATACCCGTATCAATACGAACATGAGAAGTTTCATTGGGTGTAGAAAGATGAACCAGAGTTCCCGTTGCAGGCAGAAAATCCTGATCAGGATCTTCGGCATAAACTCGTGCCTCGAAGGCATGACCGTTAATGCTAAGCTGATCCTGAGAGCAGGGGAGGGATTCACCATTAGCTACTCTCAGCTGCCATTCAACCAAGTCTTGTCCGGTGATCATTTCCGTAACCGGATGTTCAACCTGTAGACGAGTGTTCATTTCCATAAAATAGAATGAGCCGTCTTCATCTAACAAAAACTCAACGGTACCTGCACCTTGATAGCCAATAGCTTTTGCAGCAGTAATGGCGACTTCACCCATCTGTTGACGAATGTCTTCGCTCATTCCGGGGGCAGGTGCTTCTTCAATAACCTTTTGATGGCGTCGTTGTACCGAGCAATCGCGCTCAAACAAATGCACCGCATTACCGTGACTGTCTGCGAATACTTGAATTTCAACATGGCGCGGTTTGGTAAGGTATTTTTCGATAAGTACTTTGTCATCACCAAAGGATGAAAGTGCTTCACGTTTACAGGAGGTTAATGCGCTGTCGAATTCATCATGTGACTCAACAATACGCATGCCTTTTCCACCACCACCGGCGGTCGCTTTAATCAGAATTGGGTAGCCAATGGCGAAGGCTTGTGATTTTAAGTAATCGGCATCCTGATTCTCACCATGGTATCCAGGAACTAAAGGCACGCCTGCTTTTTCCATAATTTCTTTGGCTGCGCTTTTCGAACCCATCGCATCGATCGCGGAAGAAGGCGGACCAATAAAAACAATGTTGTTTTTTGCACAGGCATTGGCGAAGGCCGCGTTTTCAGAAAGGAAGCCGTAACCCGGATGAATCGCTTTTGCTCCGGATTTTTTGGCCACTTCCAGAATAGTATCGGCTTTTAAGTAACTGTCTTTGGCAGCAGCAGAACCGATATGCCAGGCTTCATCGGCCATTTTGGCATGCATTGCATTGGCATCTGCATCGGAATAAACAGCAACCGTTTTAATGCCCATTTTGTGAGCCGTTTTTATAACGCGACAGGCAATCTCGCCTCGGTTTGCAATTAAAATTTTGTCAAACATAAACCTATTCCGCCGTTATTATTCTGAGTCTTCTGAATCGCCAGTTGATTTCGTGTCAACGGCAGCTGCTTGCCAGGATGGAGAACGTTTTTCTAAAAACGCACTCACACCTTCTTTACCTTCTTTTGATGCGCGAATATCGGAAATTTTTTGTGCTGTTTCCCGGAGCATTTCTTCATCGTAAGGATGGCTATCAACAAAGTTGATCAGGTTCTTAGCTGCCTGAATGGCTGCTGGACCGTTACTCAAAATTTCGCTTATAAAATTAGAACAGTAAGCCGCAAACTCATCCATTGGTACTACTTCGTGTACCAGTCCAACTTGTTGTGCTGTTAGTGCATTAAACCTTTCGGCTGAAATAAAATAACGACTGGCCTGGCGTTTACCCATAGCTTTGATCACATAGGGACTTATGACCGCAGGGATCAAACCCAATTTAACTTCTGATAAACAAAACTGAGCTTTGTCACTGGCAAGAACAATGTCACAACAGGCGACCAGGCCTACGCCACCGCCAAAAGCCGCTCCTTGTACGAGTGCTATGGTTGGCTTTTTTAATTGATACAGAGTTTGCATTAATGAGGCTAAGGCCAGTGAGTCTTGATAGTTCTCGGACCAGCTGTAGTCGGCCATGCGCCGCATCCAGTTCAAGTCGGCACCCGCAGAGAAACTTTTTCCATTAGCTTTCAATACCACCAGGCGAACACTTTTGTGTTGCTCCATTTTTTGTAATGCGCGCGTTAAATCTTTGATTAATTGATCGTCAAAGGCATTGTGAATATCTGGACGATTTAAAGTAATAACACCAGCGCCTTCTGGGGTTACTTCAAGCTTCAATGCTTTTTCTTCACTCATTAGAATCTCCGCGTAGTATTTGTCGTTATCTATACATTAAGTAATGAACGCTGAGGTTACATACGGAACACACCAAACTTGGTGTCTTCCTGGGGTGCGTTCAGAGCGAGTGATAAATTTAATCCTAAGACCATTCGTGTATCGGCCGGATCAATAATGCCATCGTCCCATAATCGTGCCGATGCGTAGTAGGGATGGCCCTGAGTTTCGTATTGCTCTTCGATGGGGCGTTTAAATTTGGCTTCTTCTTCTGCTGACCATTCAACGCCTTTACGTTCAAAGTTGTCACGTTTTACCTGAGCCAGAACATTTGCCGCTTGTTCGCCACCCATTACTGAGATTCGGGCATTGGGCCACATCCACAAGAAGCGAGGGCTGTATGCGCGACCACACATTCCGTAGTTGCCGGCTCCAAAACTACCACCAACGATGACAGTAAACTTGGGTACTTTCGCACAAGCTACCGCGGTTACCATTTTTGCACCGTTTTTGGCGATACCACTGTTTTCGTATTTTCTACCCACCATAAAACCAGTGATGTTTTGCAGAAATATCAGTGGAATGTTTCGTTGCGTACACAGCTCAATAAAGTGAGCGCCTTTTAGTGCTGACTCGCTAAACAGAATGCCGTTATTGGCAATAATTCCAACTGGGTAACCCCAGATTTTTGCGAAACCACACACCAAGGTATTACCGTAAAGAGGTTTAAATTCATCAAGCTCGGAGCCATCCACAATACGAGCAATAATTTCGCGAATATCAAAAGGCTTGCGTGAGTCGGCCGGAACAACACCGTAAATTTCATCAACGGAGTATTTCGGTTCAGCGGGTTGGGAGATTGCCCATTGCGCTTGCTTTTTATGATTTAAATTGGCCACTACGCGACGACAGATTTGCAGTGCATGTTCATCGTCATTAGCGAAATGATCGGTCACTCCGGAAGTTTTACAGTGTACTTCGGCACCACCGAGTTCTTCCGCGGTCACCACTTCACCGGTCGCTGCTTTTACCAGTGGAGGACCACCCAGAAATATCGTACCTTGTTCTTTAACAATAATACTTTCATCGGCCATCGCCGGTACATAAGCACCGCCAGCGGTACAACTTCCCATAACTACCGCAATTTGAGGAATTCCCTTGGCTGACATATTGGCTTGATTAAAGAAGATGCGACCGAAATGATCCCGATCGGGAAACACTTGATCTTGTTGTGGCAGATTAGCACCGCCAGAATCTACCAGATAAATACAGGGCAGGTGATTTTGTTCAGCAATTTCTTGCGCACGTAAGTGCTTTTTTATGGTTTCAGGGAAGTAGGTGCCGCCTTTAACCGTTGCGTCATTCGCGACAATCATGCATTCAACACCTTGTACACGACCAATACCCGTAATAATTCCCGCCGCAGGCACCTGGTTATCATACATGTTATAAGCTGCAAATTGAGACAGCTCTAAAAAGGGCGAACCAACATCGAGCAGTTTGCGTACTCGATCACGAGGCAGTAACTTACCGCGACTTAAATGTTTTTGATTGCGCTCTTCGCCACCGCCTTGTGCGATGACTGCCATTTTATCGCGCAGATCATCCACCAGACCGCTCATGTATTCGGCGTTGGCTTTAAACTCTGCACTTCGTGTATTGATGCTCGATTTTATTACCGACATGGTAGGGTTCCGTTATTCGATTTATTGTTACTTTATCTGGCAAAAAGCCGGGCGATTAATATTTTTAATTGCCCAGCTATTCAACGCGTCAATATTGCTAATCGCTTATTCGTTTTCCAATGAACGACTGATGACCATTTTTTGCACTTCGCTGGTGCCTTCATAAATTTGGCAGATACGAACGTCGCGATAGTATTTTTCAACCGGAAAGTCGGTTAGATAACCGTAGCCACCATGAATTTGAATCGCTTCCGAACAAACCCGTTCTGCCATTTCGGATGCGAACAACTTAGCCATGGAAGCTTCTTTTAAGCAGGGCAAGTTTTGATCTTTAAGTTGTGCAGCATGTAATACCAATTGACGAGCTGCTTCAATTTGAGTCGCCATTTCGGCTAACTTAAAGGCTACCGCTTGATGTTTGATTAGCGGCTTGCCAAAGGAGGTTCTGTCTTTGGCATAAGCCGTCGCAGCCTCAAGCGCTGCACGTGCAATACCTACGCACTGTGAAGCAACACCCACGCGACCGCCTTCAAGATTGGACAGGGCAATTTTATAACCTTCACCTTCTTGACCTAATCGATAGCTTGCCGGTATGCGACAGTCTTCAAAAATAATTTGTGCGGTATCAGAAGCGTGTTGCCCCATTTTATGTTCAATGTTGGCGACAATGTAGCCGGGTGTGTCTGTAGGAACGATAAAGGCACTGATGCCTTTTTTTCCTGCGCCAGGGTCAGTGATTGCAAATACAATTGCAATGTCAGCATGCTTTCCACTGGTAATAAACTGTTTTACACCATTCAACACATAATGGTCGCCGTCACGTACGGCTTTAGTTTTTAAATCCGAAGCATCACTGCCAGCGTGTGGTTCGGTAAGACAAAATGCAGCCAGCTTATCACCCGCAGCCAACGGTTTTACAAACTGCTCTTTTTGTTCGTCTGTTCCAAATTGATAAATAGGCATGGCTCCAACAGAGTTAGTTACACTCACAATTGTGGAACAGGCCGCGTCACCAACTGCAATTTCTTCTAAAACCAATGCCGCTGCTGTGTAACCGACATTACATCCTCCCCATTCCTCGGGAATTAACATGCCATAAAAGCCAAGTTCTGCCAGACCTTTAAGTGCATCGGCGGGGAATGTTTTTTCCTGATCCCATTTTGCTGCATGTGGCTTAATACATTCCTCAACGTACTGCTTTGCAGCGTCTCGGATCATATTTTGTTCTTCGGTTAAGATCATTTGCGGTTACCTGTTCTCGATACTTTGTGTTGAATACCAGAAGCGATTCTGGTGTGCACTGGTATTTACCTAAATTTTTTCTCTGGCCGTTATGTATGTAGTCAACAGCTTACTTTTATCCGATTGATGACTGATTTTTACCATTAAAAACGGGTAGCCCAACCGGGCTACCTTGGATATTTTTCGATGGTAAGTTCTTTGAACTAAACTAGTTCAATTGCCAGTGCTGTTGCTTCACCACCACCAATACACAATGAAGCGACGCCACGCTTTTTATTGTAACGACGTAAGGCTTCAATCAAGGTGACGACAATTCGGGTACCGGAACAACCAATCGGATGACCCAGTGCACATGCGCCACCATGTACGTTAACTTTTTCATGATCCAGTTCCAGATCTTTGATAGCCGCCATAGTGACTACGGCAAACGCTTCATTGATTTCAAACAGGTCGACATCGTTGTTAGACCAACCGGTTTTCTCATACAAAGATTTAATGGCACCGACGGGTGCAATAGTGAATTCAGCAGGGATGCGTGCATGAGTCGCATGTCCAACGATTTTTGCGATGGGTTTCAGGCCGCGTTTTTCAGCTTCAGATTGACGCATCATCACAACGGCCGCAGCGCCATCTGAAATCGAGCTGGCGTTAGCGGCAGTCACAGTACCATCTTTTTTAAAGGCAGGGCGCAGTTGAGGAATTTTATCCAGACGCGCTTTCATCGGTTGCTCGTCGGTATCAACCGTAATGTCGCCTTTTCGAGATTGGATAACTACCGGTGAAATTTCATCTTTAAATGCGCCGTCTTCAATCGCTTTTTGAGCACGCTTTAATGAAGTAATGGCAAACTCGTCTTGTTGCTCACGGGTGAAGCCGTATTTTTCAACGGTAGCTTCGGCGTAAACACCCATAGCCTGACCCTCGTAGGCATCTTCCAATCCATCAAACGCCATATGGTCGATGACTTTGCCATGACCAAAACGGTATCCGGTACGAGCGCGATCCAGCATATAAGGAGCGTTGGTCATGCTCTCCATTCCACCAGCCACCATGACATTGTTGCTGCCGGCCATCAACAGGTCGTGCGCTAACATAATAGTTTTCATCCCCGAACCACACACCTTGTTAATGGTGGTGCAGCCCGCCGATGTTGGAATCTCTGCTCCCAAAGCTGCCTGACGCGCAGGAGCTTGTCCTAGACCTGCAGGTAATACGCAACCCATGATCACTTCTTCAACGTCCGATGATTGAATGCCTGCACGTTTAACGGCAGCAGCGATGGCATTGGCGCCTAATTCAGGGGCCTTAACATCCGATAACGCGCCCATAAATCCACCCATTGGGGTACGGGCCAGTCCAACAATTACAATAGGATCATTTGCACTCATGGTTTAGGTCCTTATCTTTGCGGAAAGCTCGACTTTCCGACATTAAGTTTTAAATTGGTTTGAAGTCCAACA
The DNA here is from genome assembly GCA_041589565.1 of Kangiellaceae bacterium. Classification (GTDB taxonomy): domain Bacteria; phylum Pseudomonadota; class Gammaproteobacteria; order Enterobacterales; family Kangiellaceae; genus Pleionea. Next base: position 8,378 of record JBFHVL010000017.1, read on the forward strand.
TAGCAGCATCATGCGCCGCAACAAATCGGACTTTCGTTCAGTGTGTTAGTAATCGAAAAAATATCTCAGGTCGTGTTTTAAGCCGTCTCTTTAAACAGCTCGCGACCAATCAACATGCGGCGAACTTCCGAAGTTCCCGCGCCAATTTCATACAGTTTGGCATCACGTAACAGTCGGCCAGTGGGATATTCATTAATATAACCATTTCCGCCAAGTAGTTGGATTGCATCCAGTGCCATTTGCGTCGCTTTTTCTGCGGCATAGAGTATAACGCCTGCAGCATCTTTCCGAGTGGTTTCACCGCGGTCACAAGCTTTAGCTACGGCATAGACATAGGCTTTACAGGCGTTCATGGTGGTGTACATATCGGCTATTTTGCCCTGTACTAACTGGAACTCACCAATCGACTGACCAAACTGCTTACGCTCGTGAATATAGGGCACAACCACATCCATACAGGATTGCATAATGCCTAGCGGGCCTGCTGCTAAAACCAGTCGCTCATAATCGAGGCCGCTCATTAAAACTTTAACGCCTTGATTTAATTCACCTAGAATATTTTCTGCGGGAACTTCGCAGTCTTCAAATACCAGCTCGCAGGTGTTGGAGCCTCGCATGCCAAGCTTATCGAGCTTTTGTGCCGTCGAGAAACCTTTGAAGTCTTTTTCGATGATAAAAGCGGTGATACCACGAGAGCCTGCGTCAGGATCGGTTTTAGCGTACACAATCAATACGTCAGCATCCGGACCATTGGTGATCCACATTTTATTGCCGTTGAGCACAAAATGATCACCCTTGTTTTCAGCCCGAAGGCGCATGCTAACCACATCAGAACCCGCACCAGGTTCACTCATGGCTAAAGCGCCAATATGCTCACCACTGCAGAGTTTGGGCAAATATTTAAGCTTTTGTTCATGGGTACCGTTTTTACGCAGCTGGTTGAGACACAGGTTTGAGTGTGCGCCATAGGAAAGACCAATGGATGCTGAACCTCGGGAAATCTCTTCCATGGCTACAACGTGTTCCAAATAGCCAAGTTCGGAGCCGCCGTACTCTTCTTCAACAGTCATACCAAGCAAACCCAACTCGCCAAACTTGGGCCAGAGTTCGTTAGGAAATTCATTTTTCTCATCGACTAACGCCGCGATAGGGGCGATCTCTTTATCGGTAAAACCTTTTACGGTTTCGCGGATCATATCCGCGGTTTCACCAAGGTCGAAGTTTAAACTTGGAAACATCGTTGTCCTTCCTTATCGGTTAAAGGGTAGGTTTATACTGTGTGATAGTGATCGCTGTGCTTTCGATCACTGATTCGTTGTTCCAGATCGGCAATTTCGTCGAGCATGGAGCGAATGTCTTTAAGTTGTTGGTTTAATTGCTGTTTTCTTAATTCTATTTTGGCTAAAAGGAACTCGGTCTGCTTCTCCTCACCATGAGGAAACTGGTACAGATCGATAATTTCCTTGATTTCGGCCAGTGAAAACCCAATCCGTTTACCCCGTAGTATCAGCTGCAAACGAGTGCGATTTTTATGCGAGTACACGCGATAAGTGCCGCGTCGCTCCGGTTTGATTAACCCATACTCCTCATAATGGCGAATAGAGCGCGTCGTGATATTAAATTCGCGCGCCAGCTCGCTGATGGTATAGGTTTTGGGTGGCTTGTTTTCACTCATGGGACTATTTTAGATAACCTTTACGTTAACGTAAAGGTTTCGCTGGTCACATCTGTGTAATTCAGCTAAACGATTTGGTTACGCAACGCAGCAAGGTATCTTCTGAACAAAAAAATTTTAAAAAGATGATTTTTACCAGTTATAAGCTGACCTAGTGTTTCTATGTGCCTGAATATAGGGCAATTCTTATCAATACGGGTAACTATGTTGAGATAAATGAGCAATAGGCGGCAAGTTGTCTTAATGTTGTTCGAAAATAAAAGATAGTGTCCTTAAGTGTCTGAATAATAAACGATAAAGTGTTTTGTAAATGGCATCTAACCTTGCTCATTTATTGGTTTTGTCGATTAATCGAGTATTTTTTATAGCGAATTTTTATTGGAAGTTCCGGTCAATAGCTTCTAAGTTCATACTATATGTGGATGTAAGGTTTAGCTGTCCTTCAATGTTAATGAGAATGAACGAGCTCATTAACCGAATTTGAAATCGGCCCTTGCATCCGCACCAGTTCCACTCGCACCTCATTCAGAGGTACGAAATCGGTCAACAACAAGAGGGGAAGCCTATCTATGAAAAGACAAAAGCGCGATCGTCTGGAAAGAGCCCATTCTCGAGGATATCAAGCAGGATTGGTTGGCAAGTCGAGAGAGCAGTGTCCTTACAATACTCTCGATGCAAAAGAACACTGGTTAGGCGGTTGGCGTGAGGCAAGATCGGTCGTTGGAAGCGGAATTCCAGGTTAAAGAATCCATAATCAACAGTTCTATTTGTAAAAATCACACTCAGGTGTGTGTTAATAACGGCCCATTCAGCCGTTCTAGCCCCGCAAACCCTGCGGGGTTTTTATTTGGGAATGGAAAGTGCATTTGTTATTTTTAAACTCCGTCAATAAAACGGTATAATACTCGGATTCTTGACCAGTCCGGACCCGTCGGATGAATGCTGTAGCACCAACAATTGAAATAGACGTTCCTTTACCCGTTCCCCCCAAAGCGCTTGATGATGAACAAAAAAGTGCGTTTCGTGACAAGATCCATCGTGAGCTTGGAAAGCACAATGCTGTGCTGATTGCGCATTATTACACGGACCCTGAAATTCAGGCACTGGCCGAAGAAACTGGTGGATTTGTGGGTGACTCTCTGGAAATGGCCAAGTTTGGTGCTAGTCATGAAGCCAAAACGTTAATTATTGCTGGCGTTAAGTTTATGGGCGAAACAGCCAAAATACTGAGCCCCGAAAAGCGGGTGATCATGCCGACCCTGGAAGCCACCTGTTCACTCGATTTGGGCTGTCCGGAAAAAGAATTTTCTGAGTTTTGCGATCAGCATCCCGAGCGTACGGTTGTCGTATACGCCAATACCTCTGCAGCGGTTAAAGCGCGCGCTGATTGGGTGATTACCAGCTCGATTGCCGTAGATGTGGTTGAGTATTTGGATGCTCGCGGCGAAAAGCTCATTTGGGCGCCGGATCGTCACCTGGGAAGTTACATACAAAAGCAAACGGGTGCTGATATGGTGCTGTGGCAAGGTCACTGCATTGTGCATGATGAGTTTAAACATAAAGCGCTGGAGCAGACCATCGCTTTGCATCCGGATGCTGCAGTTTTAGTTCATCCGGAGTCACCAGAAAGTGTTATTCGACTCGCCGATGTTGTTGGATCAACGTCGCAGTTGATACGAGCAGCAAAAGAAATTCCACAACAAAAAATAATCGTGGCAACCGATAAAGGCATTTTCTTTAAAATGCAGCAAGCTGCGCCCGATAAGGAGCTGATCATTGCGCCAACGGCTGGCGAAGGGGCAACTTGTCGTAGTTGCGCTCACTGCCCCTGGATGAAAATGAACGTGCTGGAAAATCTATCAACTGTTTTTGAGCGTAAAGGAGTTGATATCGAAGTGGATCCTGCCATTGCAGAAAAAGCATTAAAACCACTGACAAGAATGGTAGAGTTTGTAAATCGATAAGAATAAATCTGAATACTTTTTAAATACTGTAGGGAGAATAAGATGAATAAAGCAGTAAAGAGCAGGGGACTTAATAAAGGTCCTTCACTAGTCAAACAATTTACACTGGGGATGTTAGCCGCTGCATCGCTTTCGGTTGCAGCTAACAGCCTAGAGCTCGTAGTTGCAGGTGAGCATCGAAGTGACGCTGCTAAAGCGCGCGATGAATATCGTCATCCTGTTCAAACGCTGGAATTTTTTGACGTAAAACCTAATATGACTGTGGTCGAAATATCACCGGGTGGTGGTTGGTACACTGACATTTTGGCGCCTTTATTGAAAGACAAAGGACGTTTAATTGCGGCGCATTTCGATCCTGAGTCCGATGTAGAGTACTATCAAAAATCACTGAAAAATTTTCGCGAAAAAATTGCCAATAAAGACGTTTATGGCAACGTAGAACTTTCCGTTTTTGCTCCTCCCGCAAAGGTTGATATTGCACCAGAGAACAGCGCGGATCGTGTACTGACTTTCCGCAATGTGCACAATTGGTATATTCGTGGTGGTGAAGAGTCCGTTTCGGCAGCGTTTGAAAGCTTTTTCAAAGCACTGAAGCCCGGCGGTATTTTGGGAGTGGTGGAGCATCGTATGCCAGAGTCTATGGATCAAGAAGGGAATAAACGATCCGGCTATGTGAAGCAGAGTTTGGTGATTAAGTGGGCTGAAGCTGCGGGCTTTAAACTGTTGGGAGCATCGGAAATTAATGCTAATCCAAAGGACACAGCTGATCACCCCAAAGGCGTCTGGACTCTACCTCCTGGATTACGACTGGGCGACGAAGAGCGCGAGAAATATCTGGCCATCGGTGAAAGTGATCGTATGACGCTAAAATTTGTTAAGTTAGCAGACAAGTAATTAGCTGAGGTGAGCACAGAAACGAAAAAAGCCGGGTTTTCCCGGCTTTTTTGTTGGTAAAACACTTAAAGCTTAGTTTTAAAGCTAGGTCCATCACTTGGTTTTTTCTTTTGCAACCCAGATGTTTTTGTACCACTTTCAGCCAGACGCATTTTAAGGTTAAGGTCCGTTTTAGACTCGGCAAAATGAAGTGCATCTTCGCGCGTAATAATCTTTTGTCGATACAGTTTGAACAAACACTGATCAAAAGTCATCATGCCGTCGGCAGCATGGTTTTCGATGGCTTTTCTAAGTTCTTCCAAAGAACCTTTTTGAATGATTTCAACAATATCAGGTGCTTTCATTAATATCTCGTGAGCGGCCACGCGCTGTCCAGTATTACTACGCACCAGTCTTTGCGACACTATTCCATTCAGCACACTGGATAGTTCTTTCATTACGGTCCCACGCATATCCGATGGGAACAGATTGCGAATGCGCTCCAGTACCTGTTTTGCGTTATTTCCGTGAATGGTTGCTAAACACAGATGTCCTGTTTGCGCGTAGGAGAGCGCGTATTCCATGGCTTCCTGATCGCGAATTTCACCAATCAGAATAACATCGGGAGCTTCTCGCATCGCATTTTTCAAAGCATTATGGTAGTTCTTGGTATCGACGCCAATTTCCCGTTGATCGATGATCGACATTTTATGCTCATGCAAAAACTCGATCGGATCTTCGATGGTCAATATATGGCTGGTATCTCGTCGGTTACGATAATCAATCATAGCAGCGAGAGTAGTAGACTTACCTGAGCCGGTAGGGCCACACACCAAAACCAGACCGCTACGGCCCATCACCAGATCTTTAAGCGGTGCAGGGAGTTTAAGATCGTCAATACTCGGGATATCGGATTTGATGTGGCGCATCACCATGCCAACTTCACCCCGTTGCATAAATACATTCACCCGGAAGCGTCCAATGTCTTCAACCGAAATTGCGAAGTTAAGCTCCCACTCTTCTTCGAACTCCCGGACCTGCTGCTCGTCCATCAGACTGTAAGCAATCTCTTTAATCGCTCCAGGAGGCAGTGGTCCTTGACCCATTGGGGTTGAGACACCTTCAATTTTCATATGCGGAGGAGCGCCAGTACTGAAAAACAAGTCTGAAGCAGAGCGTTCAGCCATCAATCGTAGCAATAACTTAATATCCACGGTTCGATTACCTTAGTTAATGATTTTTATCGAATTTCAGGAAGAGAGAGGTTCATCTTTAACAGTTTAGACAATTAAGAGCAATAGTTCTGAAAAAATCCCTTTCGATTAAGGGGAAAATTGACTTAACCCATTGTCAAAGGCTGTTTAATTGCATATAGTTAGCGCCCTCTAAAAATCGCCAACTCAGTTGGATGGTTTTTATACGGTGAGATGGCCGAGCGGTTGAAGGCGCACGCCTGGAAAGCGTGTATAGGTTAATAGCTTATCGAGGGTTCGAATCCCTCTCTCACCGCCAGATAAACAAAAGCGCCCAGACTCGTTCTGGGCGCTTTTGTTTATAGGGTTGTTAAGGCGTTTGGTTCGCAAACGTTCGACCAAATTGTATGGAACAATTTGGGACGGCCTCAGGCCGGTCCCGCAGGGACGAGCCACATGGAGGTGGCGAGCAATCCCTCTCTCCAAGATCATTCATTTATAAAAAAAACAATCCTAAAGCCGGATTAAATACAGCTGGCCTTTTTCATTTATAAGGTTGCGTAGGCGGTTGGTTCGCTTTTGTTCGACAAAATTGCCGGGAGCAATTTTGAACATCGCTTTAGCGATGGCCCGAAGGGCGAAGGGCAGGAAGCCCGGAGTAATCCCAGTTAAAACTCGGAGTGATTCAAATTGCCGGCAGAAATTGTTCCCGACAATTTTCTGCATTTCCACCATCCATGGAGGTCAGAACAATTTGGGACGGCCTCAGGCCGGTCACGCAGGGACGAGTCACAAGGATGAGGTGAGCGGTCCCTCTCTTGAAATTATGTTAAAGAATTTTTCGTTAGATTAACGGTTTTTTCTTTTGTTGGATTATCGAGGCGGTTGGTGGGTATTTGTTCGACCAATGTCTCTAATTTTTATTTTGACTTACATAACACGTCATTACGGAAAGATTCAGCTATTTCAATAAACTCTTCAATTAATTCAGAAGGGATGTTCAGCTCGGTTAACGTTTCCTGCATCAAATGAATAAACAGGTCGACGTGTTGATCATTGAGCCCTTGCATGACCAGAGGTGAGTGAGCCCTGCGTATGTCTTCAGCAGTGTATTCACATGGGCCTCCAAGTGCCTGAGTGAAAAATACTCTAATTTTATTTTGTTGATCGGGTATGGATATACCTTTAAAAAAAGGTTTTACTTCCGGGTACTCTAGAAATTTTTCATAGAACAGGTTTACCGCAGCTTCTACGGCGGCTTCTCCCCCAATTCTGTTAAACAACGTTTCATTCATAGTCAGTGAAAAAACCTCAGCCTTTCACTAAATTTAGGAGAAAGCTACCAGTTTTCAATAAATTAAGGAGGTTATCGGCGCAATCATTCAGATTAGAGATTTTTTAACCTGTGCGACGCGCTCAATCATCTCTTCATCCATATAAACCTGTTCCATTAAATCGTTGGACCAGTCGTTGTTAAGACTTTGCAGAAGCAAAACAGCCAGTGCTTGGACAATCGGTGTTTCACTCCAAACACTGTGGTTTAAGCAATGCCAGTGATGTTCATTCAGTTTAGGTAATGGTTTTAGTTCATCACGACAGGTATCACAAATAAAGACACAAGCTTCGAGCTTAGGCGGCTTGTGGTGAATAACTTCCATTGCCGACAGACTAACACCGGATTGATGACAAAGTTCGCATTTGCGACCTGAACGGCGGGCTAAATCCTTACCTAGCAGGGACAGTCCTTGCTGATGTTCCTGATGCTGTTTCAGGCTTTTGGCCATAAAGTTTTCTCGATTGAAGAGTTTGCTTGAGCCTATTGGACATCATTGTTAAAGTGCGTGCAACTTTATGTATTTAAAACCAGATTCGCTCTGGTTGTTATTTGGTCTGTCAGTTGTTGTGAAGTCATTAATTATTGGAGCATTTGAGCAGTTGCAACAGCAGCATTGTGAGCTTGCTTCGTGGCATCTGTCTTTTGATTTCGCACGTCGTCGTGCCGGCGCCTGCTATCCTACTCAGCAGCGGTTAACTATCAGTCAGCATCATCTGGAGTTAAATGAATGGCCGGTGGTGAAAGATACTCTATTGCATGAAGTTGCCCATGCACTCGCTTGGGAGCGCTACCGAGAAAAGGGTCATGGTCCATATTGGCGTCAGATCGTTAAGCAGCTAGGTGGCGAAGCTAAAGCAACCGGCCGGTTTAAGTTGCCCGAAGCACAATGGGTGGTTGTTTTGCGAAATTCTGAACGAAAACACATTGTCAAAATTGCTGACCGTTTCCGGCGTAATCGTTCGATACGTTACTGGGTGTTAAAAGGAAAGCCAGAGTCGGCGGGCAAGCTCTTTTATGTATCGCAAGAGCAATATCAGGCTTGGAGCGAACAGCAGTTGTCATTTAATGAGTTGCGCTTTTATCAATAGCTGTAATCGTTTGTCTGGACTTGATTTCTTGCCGATTGAACGTAAACTGGCGCACTATGGTTGCTGTGAGATATCCCAATGAAAACTTTTGCTCTTTACTATTTTCCTTCTTGTCCATTCTGCCAGCTGGTTCTGTCTGAACTGCCTCAAATTAAACATGAAGTGGCTTTGAGAAATATTATGGAAAATATAGATTACCGCAATGAATTAATGGCCGGTGGTGGAAAAACTCAGGTTCCATGCTTGCGAATTTCTGACGGAGCGAGCGAGCAGTGGATGTATGAAAGCCGTGATATCGTGGAATATTTGAAAAACACATAGGTGTAAGTTTTTCTATCTGTGTTTAGCATTCTCTCCTGTTCAGCTGTGCATAATGAGACGCTTGCGTTAAGTTAGCTCGTTAGCTGGAATCGAGTTACCATTAGACTGCACTATTCGGATGTGCTCTGGGCGCAGCTTTCGTGGATCACTCACGCCACAAGAGTGAGCTATCATACAAACATCGTACTCTGTGTATTTATGATAGTTTGCAACACGCTCTGCTTTTTCTAGCGGGACCAAGCCTTTTTGCAATCTCGGATCATGGGTGGTCACTCCCGTAGGGCAAGTGTTTTTGTTGCATTGCATGGCCTGAATACAACCTAAAGCAAACATAAAGCCACGAGCGGAAACCACAAAATCTGCACCCATACACAAAGCCCAAGCTACACGTGAAGGCGTGATTAATTTTCCCGAAACGATAACTTTAATGCGCTCTCGTAGTTGGTGTTGTTCGAGGGTTTGTACGACCCAAGGAAGGCTCTCATGAATTTGTAGTCCCATATAATCCATTAAGGGTTGTGGTGCAGCGCCGGTTCCTCCATCTGCACTGTCGATGGTGATAAAGTCAGGCGCAGATTCAATACCTCGATGATTGATTACTTCGCACAGTTGAATTAGCCAGCGTGTGTCTCCAAGAACTGCTTTAAAACCAACCGGCTTACCAGTTACCTTTCGAATGCGTTCAATCATGTCGAGTAAGTCTTCCGCTGATCGAATATCTGGGTGGCCGTTAGGTGATATTGAAGCCTTACCGGCTTCAATGCCACGAATTTCTGCAATTTCTTCAGTCACTTTGTCCGCTGGTAATATTCCTCCTTTACCGGGTTTTGCCCCTTGACTAAGTTTGACTTCAAACATTTTAATTTGATCGTAAGCAGCAAGCTTTTGCAAACGTTCATCACTTAAATTTCCATCTGCATCCCGAACTCCGTATTTTGCTGTGCCAATTTGCAAGACCAGGTCACAATTACTTTCAAGATGGTGTTGTGATAATCCGCCTTCACCCGTGTTAAGCCAGCAGTTAGCTTTTGCCGCGCCTCTCGATAAGGCTTTTATTGCTGGCGCAGACAAAGCCCCAAAACTCATTCCAGAAATATTAAAAAAGGATTTTGCGTAATAAGGTTTAGCGCAATAGGGGCCGACCGCGAGTGGCTCGACCGGCGATATATCCTGATCCAGTGTTGGAAATGCGGAGTTCATAAAGATCACCGTTCCCGGTTTGCTTAAATCGCGTGTCGAGCCAAAGGCAACCGTTCGATTTACATTTTTAGCTGCTCGGTACACCCAGCTTCGTTCCGCACGATTAAATGGTAACTCTTCTCGGTCCATCGCGAAAAAATATTGCCGAAAGAACTCGCCTAAATGCTCAAACCAATAGCGAAAACGACCAATGACGGGATAGTTACGCCGGATGGAATGCTTAGTTTGGGTGATGTCTATAACGTATAAGATGGTAACGATGAGCGCGGCAACCCCAATGAGAAAAACAAATGTCAGAGTCAGGTACGCGAGAGTTTTTAGAGCAATTTCATCGATTTGCATTCAATTGTCCTGTCACGCGAGGTGTCGTAATTGTCTTGCCGAGCGGTTTTTATGACTCGGTTGTGACTGACTATTCGCTACGGTTGCGGGTTTCAAGTGACCTTTTAACTTCGTTTTTTCATAATCTTTATGGAGTGCGCTGAGGAATTGTTCGTGGGAAATCTTTTTAAAAAGAGTATTCACACCCATCAACAACTCGAACAGTCGCTTTAAATTAATCTGGTGCGTTTGTCCGGTTTGCTCGAACAGCCAATCGGTTAACTGCATAAATCGATCAAAGGGGTTATCGTCAATTAACATTGGCAGGCTATGAGTAAATCGGCCTGAGTTACCCAGCATATCCCAGTAGCGAGCGAATCGATTCATTTGCTGCAGATCGTGAAAAGAAACATCCCGATTGCTTAGAATGTTGTAAGGAGGAAGCGGGTTAAATCGTAATTGGAATTCATCGGTATGACGAATAATTGGACTTCCTTTTAATCGCTTTAAAATGCCCACCTGAATTTCATGAGGTTGGCAGGCATACAATTCATTGAAGCTCGAAGCGAAAGATTCGAACGTTTCACCGGGTAATCCAAAAATAAGATCGGCATGTATGTGCGCTTGGGTATTTTGACGTAGCCACATTAAATTCTGTTTTGATTTGTCGTTACTTTGTTTACGACTGATCAGCTGCTGGACGTCACTGTTAAAGGTTTGAATGCCCACTTCAAATTGAAGGGTGCCCGCTGGAAACTTTACCAAGGCATCTTTTAACTTTTCCGGTAGGTGATCGGGGATCACTTCAAAGTGCAGAAATACTGGATCGTCAGGTGCGATTGCCAGTTTGTCTAAAAAGAAATCTAAAATTTTAAGTGAATTGGCAACTTTAAGATTAAAAGTTCGATCAACAAATTTAAAATGTCGTGCTCCGCGCTGGTACAAGTTTTCCATTTCATTTAAAAAAGTGTCGAGATCAAAGGGGTAACTGGTCTTATCCAGAGCTGATAAGCAAAACTCGCATTTAAAAGGGCAGCCTCTTGAAGCTTCCACATAAATTAATCGATGTGCCAGGTCGTCGTTGTTGTAATACTGATAAGGCATGGCCAGTTGTTCGAGTTTTACGGGCTTTGAACGAACAATCGGTTCTACCGGTGCACACCTATCTAGAATGTCTTTACACAGTTGATAAAAACTCAAATCGGCAGCACCCGTTACTATATAGTCAGCCAGTTGACGAATGGGATGACTTTCGGTTTCGTAGCTAACCTCTGGTCCACCTACGATTACTTTTATGTGTGGTGCTACGATCTTTAATTGAGCGATCACCGCGTAAGTTTCTTCAATATTCCAGATGTAAATGCCAAATCCTATTATGGAGGGCTCTTCCTCCAGCAAGCTTTCGACGATATCGATGGGGCGAGTTTTTATGGTGAATTCGCGGATCGCCGCGTCCGATTGCAGCTCAGCTAAATTGGCATAGAGATACCTCAACCCCAGGCTGGCGTGAATATATTTGGCGTTTAAGGTAACTAGTAAAATATTTTTCATTAAAAATCAATCAGATAGCCGTCGACCCAGGTATCATTTTAAACCTCATTGGAAGGAACATCTATAAAAATAAATTGTCGTCACGATAGTCAAATTTGAAACTCGTCACATTATTGGTTACGATCCGGTGGCTTGCGAATTGAGCAATCTTAGTGATTGGCTACTGTCTTCAGATGCTGACAACACTGGCATCGTCAATTGAAAGTTCTTTTAAAACAAAAGGTTAGTTTATTATATGAATAAAGCGGTTCAGCTCAGCGAAAATTACTATCCGATAGATTTGAACTCAGCACCCAAGTTGAATGTATTTACTCAACGGCAGCTGGCGAAAATTCCCCAATTCATGTTATTGCCAGAAGACATTCGATTTGGCGTAGAAGTCGCCGCATTGGTATTTCCCTTTCGTGTAAACGAATACGTGATCAATGAATTAATTGACTGGGATAACTGGGAATGTTGTTCCATTTTCCGCTTAACCTTTCCTCAAAAAGATATGTTGATGGAAGAAGACTTCAACATTCTGGCAGAAGCCTATAAGGCAGGTGATAAAGCCAAAATAAAACAAGAAGTCGAGCGCATCCGAGAAGGATTAAATCCTCACCCGGCAGGTCAGATGGAACTCAACGTTCCTTTCTATAACGGTGAACCAGTTCAAGGTATCCAACACAAATACCAACAAACCGTTTTATTTTTCCCGACTCAGGGACAAACTTGTCACTCTTACTGTACCTTTTGTTTCCGTTGGGCTCAGTTTGTTGGCGATAAAGATTTAAAGTTCGCGTCAAAAGAAGTCGATCAATTGGTGGGATACCTCTCTGAGCATAAAGAAGTTACCGATGTGCTGTTTACTGGCGGTGATCCTATGGTCATGAAAACCAAGGCACTGAAAATGTACCTTGAAGCCATGTTAAGCCCTGAGCTGGAGCATATTAAAACCATTCGCATTGGCACCAAGGCCTTGACCTTCTGGCCTTATCGCTTTGTCAGTGACGATGATGCCGTTGAATTATTGGAGTTGCTTGAAGAAGTGGTGCGCTCGGGCAAGCACGTAGCCATCATGGCGCACTACAATCATTGGAAAGAGTTGACTACCGACATTGCCAAAGAGGCGATTGCCCGTATTCGTGCAACCGGTGCAGAAATTCGAAGCCAGGGCCCATTGCTCAAAGGCATTAACGATAAGGCAGATGACTGGGCCAAAATGTGGCAAATGCAGGTTTCCTTAGGGATCATTCCTTACTATATGTTTGTCGAGCGTGATACGGGCGCTCGTCATTACTTTGAGGTTCCGCTCGAAAAAGCCTGGCACATTTATCGCGAAGCGCAAAAGCAGGTTTCTGGCGTTTGCCGTACCGCCCGAGGGCCCTCCATGAGCGCTTCTCCGGGCAAAGTTGAAGTGCAGGGAGTGACTGAAATTAATGGCGAAAAAGTCTTCGCACTGCGGTTTATTCAGGGCCGAAATCCGGATTGGGTACAACGTCCTTTCTTCGCTAAATATGATAATAAGGCAAGCTGGCTCGACCATTTGGAGCCGGCATTCGGTGAAGATAAGTTCTTCTTCGAAAAAGAGTGAGCTGATTAAGCTGTTTTAAAAGACGATTCAAACGCCGAGGGTAGTGCTACCTTCGGCTTTTTTTTGCCTATTTTTCGCTGCCTTTAAAAAAACTTATTTTTTCTCCTTGAAACTGTTTTAACTGACCTTATATATAGGTTTACGGGATGCCTGATTAGGGTTCCGTATTCGAAAGTTACACTTAATTTCAATCATTCTTGCTATATATTAGGAGAATTTAAATGACTACTCGTTTTAATTTAACACCCTTATTCCGTCAGTCTGTCGGCTTTGATCGTTTTAATGATTTATTTGAAAACGTTTTTCAACGCGAAGATGCATCAGGCGGTGGATACCCTCCATACAATATCGAAAAATCTGGCGAAAGCGATTACGTGATCACTATGGCGGTTGCCGGATTTAAAGAAGAAGATTTAGACATTAGCGTTAAGAAAGATACGCTAACGGTTTCCGGTAAAATTGCCGAGAAACAGGAAGAAAACGGACAGTATTTGTATCGCGGAATTGCCACGCGAGCATTTGAACGTCATTTCCGCTTGGCCGATCATGTCGATGTGAAAGCGGCAAAACTTGAACATGGATTACTGAAGATTCAATTAGTGCGAAACATTCCACAAGAAGAGTTAGTGAAAAAGATCAACATAAGCGTTGAATAGTTTGTGGAGTTAACTTCAGATAATCATCCTGGTTGAGAAAGGGCTGCAGTTGCAGCCCTTTTTTTATTTCTGCAGAGAAAAATTCTAAGCCGCCAGTTTACTTTTTGCCTTTGGTCGTTCAATCAGCTTATAAGGCAGTTTCGATTCATCGATAGCTGATGTGCGACCTGTCTGACGATATTCGCGCACCGCAGCGTCAACCGTAGTGCGGTTTAAATGCGGTGCAAGCATTTCGATAAAATCATACATATAACTGCGGATATATTGCTCTTCACGAAAGCCGACCCAGGTCATGCAGGAGGGTAGAATGTCGTGAGTGCTGATCGCAACCAGATCATCATCAAGCTCAGGATCGTAAGCCATACTTGCGGCAACTCCTACTCCCAGACCTTTGCGAACATAGGTTTTGATCACATCGGCATCACGTGCAGTAATGGCAATGTTTGGTGTCAGCCCTTCTCTGGCAAAAGCATCTCGGAACGATGACTGACCGTTCTGATTAAATACATAAGTAATAATTGGATATTGTGCTAAATCTTTCAGCTCAATATCTTCCAGCTTCGTAAGTGGGTGGTCTTGCGGCATTAAAATAGCGCGGTCCCAGTGGAACGCCGGTAGTGATACCGTATCGCTACTTTTGGCGCCGCTACTACTGGCAATGGCGAAATCGATGAGACCATTTTTCATCATTTCAGAAATCTGTTCAGAGGTACCCTGATGCAGGTTAAGTTTGACTTCCGGATAACGTTTTCGGAAGGCCTGTAAAATATCTGGCAGTACATAACGTGCTTGAGTATGTGTGGTACCGATAGAAAGCGAGCCTTCTTGCTCGTTTTGCAATTCATAGGCGAGTTGTTTAATGTTTTCGACTTCTCGCATTATGTTAGCGGCTTTTTCCAGAACCAGGTTGCCAGCGTAGGTGACACCATCCAGGCTCTTGCCGTTGCGGGAAAACAGGCGTAATCCCAGTTCTTCTTCCAGTAGTTTAAGTTGCTTACTTACTCCGGGTTGGGAGGTATACAACTTTTCCGACGCCGCAGTAATATTCAGGCCATTTTCGGCAATTGCCAGCAAGTAACGAAGCTGCTGAAGTTTCATTGTTTATCTCCCTCGTTGTTCATCAAATGGTGGTCTCGACTGCTTAATTACCATGGCGGTAAAGGGGCAGACGGGTTTTAGTGATTTAATTACTGCTGTGGTAGTCATAGTTTTCTCCAAATGTATGGTTGTTGATTTATCGTTTCCTGATTATTTCAGGCAATAAAAAAGCCGCTTTGCTTGTCGCTTGGCGGCTTTTTCGTGATTCTAAATGTAATGATCAATTTTTCATCGCGACGGCCACCCAGCCTGTGTGTAAGTCCAAATACACACGGGTTTAAAAATTTTAAAGAGGGTAGTCATCATCATGTTCATTGTGATTATTTTTATATCACTCTTGTTATTCGTTTAAGTACTTCAATTATTTGGACGTCTAAATTGCTAGGCGTCTTTATGTCTAATCAGCTCATAGGTTATTTCTACATGACCTAAGGATATAAGTCAACACTTCATGTCTCTGGACATAACCATTGGTTATTTGGACAGGCGATACACTTATTTCTCGAAACTGGCTGTAATTCGTAAGGTAGGTGCACTACGCAGAAGGGTTTGGGTAATCCGGTGGGCCAATAACCCTCGGTTATATCGACCTTTTTGCAAGCTTATTTAACGGAGAAGGTTATGATTTACAACAATATACTGGAAACCATCGGCCATACGCCGGTAGTAAAGATTAATCGCTTGGGTCCTAAACATGTAAGTCTATACGTGAAAATCGAAGCTTTTAATCCTATGGCTTCGGTGAAAGATCGGTTGGCCATTGCCATTATTGAAGATGCAGAAAAGAAGGGACTTTTAAAACCAGGCCAAACGGTTGTTGAAGCGACTTCGGGAAATACGGGTATAGCATTAGCCATGGTGTGTGCGGCCAAAGGTTACCCGTTTGTAGCCACTATGGTGGAAACCTTTTCGATAGAGCGGCGTAAGTTGATGAAGGCTTTGGGAGCCAAAGTCATTTTGACACCTGCGGCAGAAAAAGCCACAGGCATGGTGCGTAAGGCAGAAGAGCTGGCGGAGAAAAATGGCTGGTTCCTGGCGCGACAATTCGAAAATGAAGCCAATCCCGCTTATCACCGAAATACCACTGCTGCGGAGATTCTAAGAGATTTTGCCGGTCGCGATTTGGATTACTTTGTTAGCGGTTACGGGACAGGCGGTACCATTACGGGAGTGGGTGAAGTTTTAAAGGTGGCTAGGCCCAATATCAAAGTGATTGGAACCGAACCTTCTGGCGCCGCATTACTAACTGGTAAAGAGTGGCAGCCCCATAAAATCCAGGGTTGGACGCCAGACTTTATTCCAAATGTGATGAACCGAGAAATTATTGATCAAGTTATTCCCGTAGAAGATGTCATAGCGCGTGATACATCTTTGGCATTAGCGCGGGAAGAAGGGATTTTCGTTGGCATCTCTGCGGGCGGAACTTTTGCCACCGCCTTGAAAGTAGCAGAGCAGGCACCTGCTGGAAGCTCGATACTGGCAATGTTGCCGGACACGGGTGAGCGTTATTTGAGTACCTTTCTGTTCGAAGATATCACCGAAGAATCTGATGATGAATGGCTGGCTGCGCTGGGTGCCGCTTGAGTTGGATGGAGAGTTTCCATTGACGGGATCATCTAAAAACGACCTCGAGAATGAACGTCAGCCGACAGGTTTTGGCTGGCGTAAACTCTTCGAATGGTTTAAGTCGGAGCCGCTAGAGTCGGCAGAATTACTTGCGGAGTCAACACAGGATGAGGTTAAGGTAATCGAATCTAAAACGTCAGCTCAGCAGAATATCCGCACAGGCGGCTGAGCGAGACCCTTCAACGGGACGATCTTGTTCGTTTCGATAAGTAAAAACGACGGCTAGTTTTCGCTGGTCTGTTCGGTTGCGCGTTGCTGCGTGCAGTAAG